>CALFWR010000029.1 GCA_937928555.1 uncultured Pirellulaceae bacterium | reverse complement strand
TCAAAGTTTGTAAGAATTTCATTGCTCATCGTCGCCATCAATCAACCTCCGTGAAAAATACGCCAGCAAAATACTGCTGACTTGACGGAGAACTAATTCAAGCAATTATTGATCCAATGAATCGACGTGCGGTCGCCGTGGTAGCGTTTTCAACACCGCCAAGCTAAATGCAGAGTCCTGGAAATCCGGTGACGTCCTTGTTCGAATTGTCAGGTCGTTTGACAATATAGAGGTCGATGCGGACGGAGGCCCAAAGGGTGCGCAGCATGAAGAGGTGATTTATTATCGACTGAAGTTTGACCACGTAAAGAAGAAAGCGATCGGGCTTGTCTTTACCAGACAGGACACTGTTGACATGGCCAACCGCCATTTGAAGAAACCGGATGTAGGCACGGTCAGTGCCTACTTCGGAACATCGGTCGACATCGGCACAAAAACGATACTTCAGTTTGATCAGTCGGGCGTTAGCAGACACAAGAAGAGCCAGTTTCCAGGCGACTTTGAAAGTACGCTTGCTAACCTCGGAGTTTTTGAGCTCCGGGGTTTCTGGATAACAGAAGGTGGAAGCTATTCTCATTTTCTTAAAATCATTAACTACCGCTTGGCTGGAAATCAGTTTCTCAAGCAAAGTAAAGACGGTATGACGCTTCATTTCAAAGGGAAATTTGGAAACGCCACACAATTCTTGCGGTACCAATTCGACGCAGAATCACAAATGCCTATTTCTTACACCGGAAGACTGGATGAACTTGATGGGGGAAAAGATCTTGAGCTTCCGGCGGGCGGGAAGGGCAAATTCAAGTGGCAGCAAATGAAAAATGTATATCTCCCCAAAAGACTAACGTACACCAACTGGGTTGAACTCGATATCAATCACCAAGCTCAGCAGGGCTATCAGGATATTGTCATCGATTTTCACTGGTTCGCCTTCAATGACGAAAACTATGAGAACGATGAACTGGATGAAGCAAGTTGCTTTGAAAGCAAAGAGAAATTCTTTGCATCAATTGACCCGGCGATTCTCGGAGTGACTTTTGACAAAATTGAAGACAAAGCCAAGCCTAAATCCGTGCTTGGCAAGAGCGAAGAAAAGTAACGTTCTGCAAGCTTTCTGTGATTGAATGGGGGCTCCAATCTTTAAAGTTTGCTCGGCAAACGGGGTTTCGATTGTTTAACCGGGTCTTCCGGACGGGCGAAGTGAACTGGGGGTCACGTGGACTTGAATGTTGAACGTTGCTGCGGATTGGAGGTTGGAGTTCTTTCAATGCCGGCGATGCCCGACCTGACTCATCCATTTCTTGCCATTCATTTCCTGAGCCGCGTGGACGGGTTTACCACAGAGGACACGGAGGAACACAGAGGTCAGCGCGCCTTGTGCTCTGTGAACCTCAGTGCTCTCTGTGGTTGAAAAGACGCGAAATGAACAGGCCACGTAGCATTCCATGTTGCTGCGGGTTGGAGGTTGTAGTTCTTTCAATGCCGGCGATGCCCGACCTGACTCATCCATTTCTTGCCATTCATTTCCTGAGCCGCGTGGACGGATTTACCACAGAGGACACCGAGGAACACAGAGGTCAGTGCGCTTTGTGCTCTGTGAACCTCTGGCCTCTCTGTGGTTGAAAAGACACGAAATGAACAGGCTACGCAGCATTCCATGTTGCTGCGGATTGGAGGTTGGAGTTCTTTCAATGCCGGCGCTGCCCGACCTGACTCATCCATTTCTTGCCATTCATTTCCCGAGCCGCACAGACGGATTTACCACAGAGGACACCGAGGTCAGCGCGCCTTGTGCTCTGTGAACCTCTGTGCTCTCTGTAGCGCCGAGCTGCTTCATTTCCGCAGTTTGGTCATCGTGATCTGGTTGCCTTCGGCGTTGTGGGCGACCTGATCCATGAAGTTGCGGATCAGAAACAAACCGCGGCCGCAGATGCGATGTAGATTTTCCGGTGTGGTGGGATCGGGAATGCCGGTCGGATCAAAGCCGGGGCCTTCGTCAGAGATCTGAATGCAAATGTGCTGATCCGAAAATTCGATTTCCACGCGGACGCGACGTTCTTTGTAGGGAGTCTGGTCGAGTCGCTGATCGATCAGATCGTAGTAGTTGGTTTCGTCTTCGAGTTTTAGCTCCGAATCGATTTCCAGGTTGCCGTGATGCATCGCGTTAACGAGGGCTTCGTCGAGTGCCATGCCGATTTGCAGGCGGTCGCGGTTGCTCCAGTCGGGCAGGTTGTTTTGCAGGTTTTCAATCAGCGGTCCGATTTTGGAAAGCTTGTTGTCGATCACGAACACTCGCGCATCGGGCGCCGGAAAGAACCTGGCATCGTGCGTGTAGTCCATCCGCCGGGCCATCTCGAGCACCTGTTCGACGGTGCGAACCAAGTCCGAATTAAGCATCGTTTTTGGTGAGTACGACGTCGCGCCGCAGCGAAGGGCTTCCACGGCGGTGTCTTCGCTGCCTTTGGCGGTGATCAGCACGATCGGCAGGGAAGGATGGATCTTGCGAATTTCCCGCACCAATTCCAGGCCGTTCATGACCGGCATCTGCATATCGGTGATGACGATATCGGGTTTGACCTTGTTGATCAGATCGAGGGCTTCACGACCGTGATTGGCAACCTGGGTGACCCAGCCGGGTTTGACCAGCAGACGCTGGACCAGCATCTGGTCAACCGGTGAGTCCTCAACAACAAGGATTCTGGACAAGGTGATTCCGCTGAGATCAGTTCTTTGAAAAGGATTCGTTTTATTGTTTCTTGAACCGCCGAGCGGGGCAAGAGAAGCCAGGCGAATTTTCCATCCAAAGGTCGCCATTCAAATTTGCAGAGATCCAGCACGCTACTCAAAATTATCCAGGATCGGGTCGAGTCCCATTTCGCGTTGGCTTTTGGCCAGTTGTTTTTCGTTGAACATCAGAATCTTGCGAGAGCGATAGTGTTGGCTTTCGACTTTCTTTTGGGCTTTCTCGAACAGGCGAATCCAGTAGGAACGGCCACGGGATTTGGCTGACTTTCGTAGCTTGTCCGCTTTCTGTTTCCCAAACGCGGACTCAAGCAATTTGTCTTCGGCGCACAGGTATAGCTGAACCGTTCCCGGGTCGCCCTGCCGACCGCAGCGGCCAAACAACTGCTGATCGATACGGCTCGATTCGTGCATCTCGGTACCGACCACGTGCAGCCCACCGAGCTCCCGAACCTGATCGTCGATTTTGATGTCGGTACCGCGGCCGGCCATGTTGGTGGCGACGGTGACTTTGCCAAGCTGCCCGGCGGTTTCGACGATTTCGGCTTCGCGTTCGACCTGCCGGGCGTTGAGGACTTCGTGTTCGACGCCGATTTCGGTCAGGACGCGCGAGACGTCTTCGGATTTGGCGATCGAGCGGGTACCGATCAGGACCGGGCGACCAAGCTGATGAATCTCGAGTACATCGTTTCCGATTTCGGCAAGTTTCTCCTGATCGGTTGGAAAGAACTTGATGGGCAGTTCTTTTCGTTGTCTTGGTTTGTTAGTCGGGATCACCGAAACGCCCATGCTGTAGATTTTTTTGAACTCTTTGGCAGAAGTCGCAGCGGTACCGGTCATGCCGGCCATCATGGGAAATCGACTGACGAAAGACTGGACTGTGATTTTGGCATTGGTCGCGGTTTCGACGGAAACCTCGACGTGCTCTTTGGCCTCGATGGCCTGGTGGATGCCGCGACTCCAGCGGCGGCCTTCGGAGATACGCCCGGTGGCTTCGTCAACGATCACGATCTCGCCATCACGGACAACGTACTCGCGGTTTCGCTGGTAGTCGCGGTGGACCTGAATCGCTCGCTCGACAAAGTCATACATCTCCAACAGTCCCATGCCCGCGAGGGCTGTCGGTTTGTGGATTTCGCGAACCAGGGCCATCCCTTCGGGGCTCAGGTCGACCTTGCGGCGCTCGCGATCGTACCAGTAATGAAGTTCCTCCTGGTAGCGATCGGCGGTATCGGCGCACCACTGGTACAGGCTGGCTTCTTGGTCGGCGGATTCATCGTGGCCCGCTGAAGAGATGATCAGCGGCGTTCGGGCTTCGTCGATCAGGATGCTGTCGGCTTCATCGATCAGGATAAAGTGTGGTTTGCGGTGGACTCCGACGATCATCGGTGCCTGGGCCACGCCGCCCATCGCTCCGCCGTGAAGAAAGTCCCGTTCTTCCTGTTCGCGTTTGGCGGAGTGGTCACGAAGAAAGTCAAAACCGAACTCTTTCATCGTCCCGTAGGTCAAATCGCACTTGTAAGACGCCGCTCTCTGCTCGCGTGACATTTCGGTTTGGATCACCCCTATCGAGAGGCCCAGCAGATTGTAAACCGGTTGCATCAATTCGGCGTCACGACGAGCCAGATAGTCGTTGCTGGTGGCCAGCAGGGCACCGTTACCGGCGAGGGCGTGGATGAACATCGGCAGCGTGGCGGTGAGTGTTTTACCTTCGCCGGTTCTCATTTCGGCAACGTTGCCTCGGCACATGGCCATTCCACCGATCATCTGCACGTCATAGTGAGCCATCTTCAGCGTGCGCATCGCTGCGGCCCGAACGAGGGCAAAACCGCGAATAATCAGCGGATCGATTTTGCCATGGGTGCGAGATTGAAAGCCCAGATCCAGAGCCACATCGCGCAATTCCTGAGACTCTTTTTCGAGGTACTCCTCGTAGAGCTTTTTGATTTTGGGAAGTAGGAAGCTGGGTTGCACGGCAGTGTCTGGAAAAATTTCGTGGTGACGGCTTCCAGCCGTCGCGTGGCGTCAAAGGTAGCGAGTTGGTTGGCGGCACGTTTCATTTGCGACAGCAAGGTGCCATCACCACCCAAGTTCGAATGCGACGGCAAGATGCCGTCACTACGGACATATCGCATCATAGTCCTCAGGTACTTTTTCGGCCAAATTTTGTCGCCAAATGTGATATCCTTCGTGCTTTTCCGAAGTCCGCCCCATTCGGAATATGATGACGCGCCCCACCGACCCGATCGAACTTTACGCCTGGCTCAAGCAGGAGATCTCCAAACTGGACGCCGAAATGGATTCTCTCAAGGAAGAAGTGTTCCAAGCGGTCCAAGCTGGCGGAGAAGAAGTCGAAAAAGACGGGTTCACGATTCGCAGCTACAAGCGGCCCAAATACAAATTCTCCGACACCTACAAACAAAAGAACGACGAACTGAAAGCCCTCAAGGCTGAAGAGATCGAAAAAGAAGTCGCCACCATTGATGGCTACACCGAGTACGTCACGGTGCGTTTCAAAAAAGACAAGGGCAAAGACAAAGACCCGTCCTGATCCGATGTAGACGCTGCGCGACAGACTTTAACGGTCAGGAAGAGTTGCCCGCATTTTCTGTCTAAAAAACCATTTTGCAACAAATGGCGTGTGCGTTTTCTGCCGGCCACAAAGTTTCGATCTATAGCGCAGGCCGAAATCCGTTAAAACATGCCTTTTGAAGTGGTCGATTGCATTTTACGTGCAACAGTCACCAACGGGCATTAACGCGTTCGCGAAATGAGCAATCCACATATCAACCTTTGTCTTGTTCTTCATAACCACCAGCCGGTGGGGAACTTTGACAACGTCTTCGAAGCCGCCTACCAGGACAGCTACCTGCCGTTTCTGGATGTCTTTGAACCTTTCGCCGACCTCGCGATCTCGCTGCACACCAGCGGCCCGCTGATGAAGTGGTTGCAACAAAAGCACCCCGATTACCTCAGTCGCATTGCGTCGCTGGTGGAAGCGGGCCGCATCGAAATCATCGGTGGTGCTTTCTACGAAGCCATCTTGCCGATGATCCCCCAGCGTGACCGCGTCGGTCAAATTGCAAAGTACTCCCGGTGGCTGGAGCAACATGTTTGTTCTAGCGTCAACGGAATGTGGATGCCGGAGCGGGTCTGGGAGTCCAACCTCGCGTCATCGATTGGCGACGCGGGTATCCGCTACACCGTTTTGGATGACTATCACTTTCGCCGTGCGGGTTTGAGTCAGGACGAACTGTACGGCGACTACGTGGTCGAAGACGAAGGCCGGGCGGTACGAATTTTTCCCGGTAGCGAACACCTGCGTTATCTGATTCCTTTTTCTTCGGCTGACGAAACGATCAACTACTGCCGCAGCGTCGCGGCCAAACGTCCCGGCGGCGTTCTGGTTTTTGGCGATGACGGTGAGAAATTTGGTACTTGGCCTAACACGCAAAAGCACGTTTACCAGGACGGCTGGCTGAGAGACTTTTTCCAGGCGTTGACTGACAACCGCGAATGGCTGCACACGGTGACCCTTGGCGAAGTCGTCCAGTCTTCCAGGCCGCTGGGAAAGATTTACCTTCCTGATTGCAGTTACCGCGAGATGACCGAATGGGCGCTACCGGTTGGTCGGCAGGTGGAGCATGACGAGTTGGTTCACAGCCTGGAACACGATCCAAAGTGGCAGCAGATACAGTCGTTCCTTGCCGGCGGATTCTGGCGGAACTTCAAAGTCAAGTATCCCGAAACGAACTTCATGTATTCACGGATGATGTACGTCAGCAATTTGCTGGAGCACGCCAAAGAGCGGGGTGCCAGCCAGGCCGTGGTCAACGCGGCGATGGACCATCTTTATCAGGGCCAGTGCAATTGTCCTTACTGGCACGGTGCTTTTGGCGGGATCTATCTGCCGCACCTTCGTAACGCGGTGTATCAGCATTTGCTATTCGCGGAAAATTTGCTTCGCACGAGCCTAGAAGCTGACAAGACTTGGGTTCATGGCGAATCGGGTGACTTTGACTTCGACACCCTGTCCGAAGTCCGTCTTGCCAACGAGCAAATCGCAACCTGGATTTCACCTGCCGCCGGTGGTCACATTTACGAGTTGGATGTGATGGAGATCGGTCACAACCTCGGCGCGACACTCGCGAGACGCAACGAGTTCTATCACGCCAAAGTGCTTCAGGGCGAAAACAAATCCGAAGGCGACGCGGCGAGCATCCATGACCTGGTGATCTTCAAACAGGATGGGCTCGACGAGCGGTTGCAGTACGACACGCGGCTGCGAAACAGCATGATCGACCATTTTTGGGACGAAGACGTTACGGTCGAAGCGTTGATGGAGAACAAGGCACTGGAGCGCGGTGACTTCGCGGACGGCGATTACCAAGCCAAAATTCGCCGCAACCCGGAACGGATTCAGGTGATGCTTACCCGGGAAGGCAACGCCTGGGGGGTGCCGCTGAAGATCACCAAGGGTGTGACTCTGGCCAAAGGCAGCGACGAGTTGGAATTGGCGTGGTTGATTGAGGGCCTGCCGCAAGATCGGACTTTCCGTTTCGGTGTCGAATTCAATTTGGCGGGACTCCCGGAAGGCCAGGACGACCGGTTCTTTAGCGACGCCAATGGCAACCGCATCGGGCACTTTGGCCAGCAGCAGACTTTGATTGATGCCAACAGCATTTCCCTGACCGATCAGTGGTTGGGTCTTGCGGTGACCATTGTCAGCGATCAGGCCGGGACGATTTGGGCGTACCCGGTTCATGCGGTCAGTCAGTCGGAATCCGGATTCGAGTTGGTTCATCAGGCCGTCTGCGTTCAGCCCAGCTGGATTGTCAAAGGTGATGCCAACGGCCGCTGGTCGACGAAGCTGAAATTGAAGCTGGAGGTCGAGGGCTCGAAGTACTTTTCGGCCAGCGAAGAGGCGCGGGTGGCGTTGGCGTAGCTTAGCCGGAATGATTCACGACGACGGGCGTTGATTGCCATTTAACTCACACCAGCGGTACTCCAAAGCAGGACCGCCACCGGGATTTCCGTTCACCTCGCTGACGAAGTCCAAAACAGGCTTTGCTTTCAGCTGATACCGAAATCTTTGGGTTAACTGAAAGTCACGCCCACGCCTCGTGGATAATCCGGGCTTAGTTGACAATGGCGCCAAAGTGAGCCGTTGGCCGAGAGGCCTCGGGTACCCGGGCGCTTACGCGGCGCGGCTCGGCTCACGGCGAATCGATTTTCAACAGATCGTTGGCTTGGTTGACCCGATGGTCCCTAGATCTTGGCTGGATTAGACTTCCGGTTTTTCAGGCCTGCACGCGCACACGCGACCCCAGGATGCCACCACGAAAGCCCCCGTGATTTATCTCATCCTGTATGTCATCTTTTCGTCCCTGTTCACCTTGGTCATCAAGTGGGTACACAATCAAAAGGGTGCCTACGACATTATTTCAGTGGGGATGGTCAACTACCTGACCGCTGCGGCGATCATGGTTGTTTGGGCGCTAATACAAGGAGGCCAAACAGGTGATCCCGGGGCGATGAAGCTAGGCGGGATCATGGGCGTGGTGTACTTCGTGGCTTTCTTTTTCGTCATTTGGTGCGTTCGAGTCGTCGGGGCGTCGAGCACTTCGGTGGTCAGTGTCCTGTCGATGTTGATACCGATTATTTTTGCAGCGATCGTTTGGGGAGCGCAGCCCACGGTGCTGCAAGCGGTCGGGATTGCGGTGGCCTTTTTCAGTTTGATCCTGATTGGTCTCAAGCCCCAGGGGCAACTTGAATCTGCTTCCGATGAACCGAAGAAAGCAACTCACCCCCGGCTGGGCACGTGGATATTGGGCGGCTTCTTTTTGCTTTGCGGGATCAGCCGCGTTTGCCAGGAAGCACTCAATTACGTTAGCGAGGTATCCCAAAAGCCCACGTTTCTGGTCGCGGCGTTTATGGCGACCGCGATCCCTTCGTTGTTGCTGTTGGTGTGGCGGAAGAAAGCCGTGGTGCCGGTGGAAGTCGGGGCCGGTGTTCTGATGGGATTGTCCAACGGGTTGCAGCTTTGGCTGACGCTCAAGGCGCTCGACGAGATGAAGGGATTTGTTTTCTTTCCCGTCAGCAGTGCCGGTACGATTATCTTTACGATGTTCGTGGCGGTGTTGTTTCTGGGGGAAAAAATCGGTCCAAGAGCGCTGGTGGGAATTGGCGCGGCGGTCATCGCCCTGGTTTTGATGAACATGTAGGACCGCTTCGTTTGGCGTACAATGACGGTGTCCAATAGCCCGGATTATTCACGACGACGGGCGTTGATTCTACGTCTGGCCAACCGGAGCAAGGGAAAGGTTGAATTTCAACAAGAATCGCGAATCATCCGATAGATGAAAACCACAGCGATCGTTTCATCGCACGGCAAACAAACATAACACACCGCTAACGACAACCATACGGCTAACGACAACCACACGGCAAACAAGCACGCTCGACAACCGAAACAAACGGCTGACACACGAAGGACTAACACAAGCACACCACGGCACTGAAAGCAACCAGCAGCGGTGCCAGCAGGGACAGCTGTGGGGGTGGTCCTGGCGGTAACGGTGTTATTCACCTCGATTGCCGGACGATTTCAAAATCCACCGATTCTTGCACCGCACGGAAAGAGTTTAGGTTCTTCAGCTCCACCTGGTAGGGTGATAGCGGGGGAGGGGAGAAG
>CALFWR010000028.1 GCA_937928555.1 uncultured Pirellulaceae bacterium | reverse complement strand
TTATTCACGACGACGGGCGTTGATTCGCGTTGAACCTCACTGATACGAAGGTCAAAGCTGGATTGTCGCCCAGATTTCGGTTCACCTCGTTGATGAAGTCTAGGACAGAGGCTCTTTTCCAACCCGTGCGATGATCATTGGTTAGACTGAAAGCTACGCCCACGCCTCGTGAATAATCCGGGATGATTTGGCTGGGACTCACTCGCTTGCGCGTTGGGCTGGTATTTTGGGTTCTAAACTATTCTACGAGAAGCGATTATGACTGATACCTACGTAAGCCATCTGGAATGCTCGAAAACAGGTGAAACCTATCCGGTAGGAGAAGTTCACGGGCTGTCGCGTGCGGGGTATCCGTTGTTGGTGCGATACCACCTGGAAGAACTGTCGCGTCATGTTTCCAAATCGACCATCGCTGACTCAAACGAAGATGGGTTTTGGCGCTACGCGCCCTTCCTTCCGGTGACTCGACCGGAAAATCGAATTTCGCTGGGTGAGTTTCGCACGCCTCTCATTCGACTACGTCATTCCATCACCAGCTTGGGTGGCATTGAAGAGAATGTGATGGTCAAAGACGAAGGTCGTTTGCCGACCGGATCATTCAAAGCGAGAGGGCTGTGTCTTGCAGTTTCGATGGCCAAAGAACTTGGGTTGAAGCATTTGGCAATTCCGACCAATGGCAATGCGGGCTCGGCACTGGCGGCTTATGCACGACGCTGCGATCTTCAAGCGACTGTTCTGTGTCCTGCCGACACACCAGAAATCAACGTGCGGGAAATTCAGCAGCAGGGTGCCGATACTTGGAGAGTCAACGGCCTGATCAACGACTGCGGTAAAATTGTCAACCAGGGGAAAGAGAAAACAGGTTGGTTCGACGTCTCGACATTAAAAGAGCCGTATCGGATTGAAGGCAAGAAAACGATGGGGCTTGAACTGGCGGAGCAATGCGACTGGAAGCTTCCCGATGCCATTTTCTATCCGACTGGCGGTGGCACCGGATTGATCGGGATGTGGAAAGCGTTTCAGGAACTCAAGGAAATTGGCTGGGTCGAAGGGCCACTGCCGCGGATGGTCGCGGTTCAGGCTTCGACTTGTGCTCCGATCGTCAAAGCTTGGAAGCAAGGAAAAGAAAATGCTGAATTTTGGCCCGATGCCAGTACGGTCGCCGCCGGGATCCGCGTCCCCAAAGCCATCGGAGACTTTTTGATTATCCGCGCCGTGAACGAATCCAACGGGTTTTGCATCGACGTATCGGACGACGAAATATTGTCTGCCCGCGATCATCTTTCAAAATCAGAAGGCGTCCTGCTATGCCCGGAAGGGGCAGCAACGTTGGCCGCCTACAAGAACGCGTTAAAGGACGGCCAGGTCCAACAGGATGATCGAATCGTCCTGTTCAACTGTGCCACGGGTCTGAAGTATCCTCTGCCGCCTGTCTCGGGCGCCCTGGACAAAGACGCGGCGATCGACTTCTCGAAATTCGGCAATGGCCAACGATTCGAATCCTGATCTGCCCTGGTAGCTCACAGGTCGAGATCTGCTTTGGTCCTTCGAATGGGACAGGTCCATTTGGGTCTGAGAAGCGACTCCAGGCCTGATCAAGCTTCCCATCATTGCGATCCCAGTTCAGCAAACGGTTTTCATCATCGTAGCTACCGACACCCACGCTGAAGCCGAAGTTCGACATGAACCCTGCACCGGAGATCGTTTCCGATGCTTTGTTCCTGTTCGCGTCCCAGGCGTAGGCGTAAGTCCCAACTTTCTGCTTTCCAGAATTGGTTGTCGCAATGCTCGAAACCAGGCCGTCGCCGTCGTAGCGACTTCATCAGAAAAGGTCGCAGCGCCTCATGCGCTGCGACCAGTAGGTTTACAGGAATTGTCCAAGGTTCAGGCAAAAAAGACCGCTTACTTTGACGAATCAGTCCTTGATACTTTTTCCGCGTCTTTAAAAGTAGCCTGACCCCTTTGTTTTTGCCCTAAACAGCGACGGCGTTTTGTCATCATGCCACAGGCAACGCGTCACGAACTGACCGTTCTTGCGATCCAGTTTCAGGCCTTGCTCTTCAGCCAGGTCTTTGATTTTCAACTCGCGTTTGATCCGATCCAACTGACTTTGAGAGATTTTCGCCATGACGATTGCCTTTGAGAACTATTTTTGAGAA
The DNA here is from genome assembly GCA_937928555.1 of uncultured Pirellulaceae bacterium. Taxonomy (GTDB): domain Bacteria; phylum Planctomycetota; class Planctomycetia; order Pirellulales; family Pirellulaceae; genus Mariniblastus. The sequence continues at coordinate 1,079 of CALFWR010000028.1, read as the reverse complement.
TTCGCAGTTTTTCTTTAGCGGTGTTATGCGTTCGTGGTTTTATGCTATGTTTGCATACATGTCAACAACGCATAACCTTGAACGAGAACAACACGCAGCTATCGTCAACGCATCAGATGATGTTTTGGAGATCAAGGTTGTGGCCAAGAGACGTGGAGTTATCACAGAGCGAGGAACGGTTGCGATTGCAACACGCATTGCAGACGTTCGTAAAGAACGTGGCATCAGCCAACAGGCAATGGCCAAGAAGCTGGGCGTGACTCAGCCCATCATTTCACGATATGAACGAGGAGAGCTTCGCATTCACGCGGAACTTCTGGCCAAGATTGCCAAGATTCTCGACACGACCAGCGATGATTTGCTGGGACTCAAGCCCGTCAAGCGAACCAAGCCCAAGAATGACCTCGATACAGCGGAGAAGCGAAAGCTGTGGCGCAAGTTTCAACAGATTGCCAAGTGGCCCGAGAAGGATCAACGCGCCGTCATTCGCATCATTAACTCGATGAGCAAGTGATTTTCAGATGGAGAGCGATTCGCTGTCGCGTGCAGAAGCCGCATTTCAATGAAGCACTACGCCGGGAGAACCTGCGCTCGTGCCTCGCTGCGGTACACCCGACTTCGTTTGGCGTTTTGGCGTGGAGCACGTTTCGCTTCGCGTGGGCAGCACGTTTTCGCGGACTTGGCGGCGCTTTTGACGTACTGCGGCCAGCGGATCCCAACCGCCAGCACGTTACTGAACCCGAACGCACGCGCACTTGAACCCTGAAGATTGAAAGCCCGCAGAACGTCAACGCTTGCCGCCGCATTGAGTCTGTCACGATTGAGACCGGAACGCTTCGCCAGATTCTGGAACGTTATCTGCGGACGGCTACGTTACGACGAACAACCGAATCGATGGCAACCCCTGGCGATTGATCGACCGAATCACATTGGAGGCATTTTCGACGCTGCTGTTCGTCTCCACTCCGTGCCCGCCGCCTTGCATGTAAAGCTCCCCACCAACGTGGCTCTAAAAAGCCAGCATGCCGTCCTGGCATGATCCCCACCGGGCCGTCCTGGCCCTCGGACGACGACGCGAA
>CALFWR010000027.1 GCA_937928555.1 uncultured Pirellulaceae bacterium | reverse complement strand
TCCGCGACTCTGATGCGATGAAACGATCGTTGTGGTTTTCATCTGCCGGATGATTCACATTTCTTGTTGAGATTCAGCTTTTCCTTTGCCACTGTTGGCCAGACGTAGAATCAACGCCCGTCGTCGTGAATAATCCGGGTTCACTCTCGAATTGTGCTGGCAAATCGACGAACTCAATACCGCAACTTGGTGACTGCCCGGACACAAATCAGCCTGAAATGTTCACAGCACCTCGTGCCGCCACCAATTCAGGCAATCCTTTCCGATTATGACGATTTTGCTGAAGATTCCGGCGACAAAGCACCGAAACAACGGAGGAAACCCGAGCCCCAGGCTTTACGGGTTTTGCTGGCATTTTCTGCCAGCATTCCATTCCTCACAAAATCTTTCCGTCTGCGGAGCTAAATGTGTACGAATTCCTCCAGTGTGCATTCTGTGTTTTTGCCGGCTTACTGGTCGGCTACGCGATCTTTTATCGCGACCGTTCCGAAGACAACCGCCTGCACTCAAAACTGAAATCCGAGAACGCCGATCTGCGTCGAAGCACGCAAACGGCGCAAGCGGCCTTCGACTCGCTCGACGCAAAGTACAGCCGTCAGCGTGGCCAGCTAAACGTTCTCCAACAATTGTGCGACGACTGGTCAAGCAGCCGTGAAATCAACGAGCGTGAGCGAGCCCAACTGGAATCCGATCTGGAAACCAAAAACTCGCGTGTCTCAGGTTTGGAGCAGCAATACCTGCAAGAAAAAGAAAAGCGGATCGGCCTAGAAGATCAGGTCCACGCTTTGACCAAAGAGAAACTCACCGTCACCGCCTCGATCGAAGACCACTGGCGGAGCGAAACGGCAAAAATCGAATCGTCATTGACACAAAAAGTCAACGACATCGCCAAACTGGCTTCAGATAACCAGCGACTGACTGAAAAACTTCAGGACATGTCTGAGAAACTTCACGACATGGCTGCCAATGTGGCCAAACTCGAATCAGAACTGGATTCCGAAAAGTCCCTCCTCGCGACGGCCTCCAACAACGCCAGCGGCCTCAAGCAGGAATACATTTCTCTCGAAACAGCTCTTCGCAGCAACAACGACCGCCTCAAGGAAATCGAAGCCAATCTCGCTCGCGAAGTCTCGTCCAGGGAAACAGCCCAGCAATCGCTCGTCGATTCGGACAAGCGTTGCGCTGTGCTGGAAACCGAGTGCGAAACGCTTAAACAAAAGCTCTCCGAACGGGAGATCGTCGAACAGCAAGTCGAATCGCTTCGCACCACGCTGACCGAAACCGAAAAACAGCTCGCACGCGTCAGCGAACAGCGGGACCAGTCAATGGAAGCCCAAAAGGCTGCCGCGATCGTCGCCTCCGGCCTACAAAAACGCCTCGACAACCAGGAATCCACCATCCACCTGCTTCGCCAGAACCAGGACGATGCCCTCGAAAACCTCAAACACGAACTTCAAACCCGGTCGGAGATCGAAACCAAGTTCGATTCGCGAGTCAAATCGCTTCGCGATGATGCCAACTCGGTTCGCGCTCAATACGAATCCCAGATCGAAGCACTTCGCAAGGAAACCGAAGCCCTTCGCGAACAGCACGAATCGCAACTTGGTGTCCTTCGCAAAGAAACCGAAACGCTTCGCGCACAGCACGAATCCCAGCTGGACGTTCTTCGCAAGGAAACCGAATCTGCCCACGATCGCCACAAACAACAGGTCACTTCGCAAAGCGAAAAGCACCAACAGCAGCTCGTTGAATTTAGCGAAATGCAGGATTCGCGGATCGCTTCACTTAGCGCCAGCCACGAAGCCCAGCTTGCGGCCATCCGCGAAGAGCTGCAACAGGAACGGCTCAAAGGCACCCAAGCGGCGACTCTGTTTGACACTCGTTTGACCGAAGCCAAAACTGGCCTGGTCGCAAAGATCAGCGAACTTGAGAGCAACACCAACACCTACTCACAAAGCATCGTTAAACTCGAGGCCCAACGCGAACAACTGGCCAACGAACTCGAAATCGCTCGCCGGCAGATGCAGTCGCAACTAAAAAAGGACAGCGAAACGATTGGCGAACTTCAGCGTCAACGCGAGGATCTCAAAGGCGAACTCGAAGAAGTCCACACGCGTCTGGCTTCGATTCAGACCGACCTCGACGCTCACACGATCGAAGCCAATGCACTTGGCACAGCTCACGATCGAATCAGCGACCTGGAACAGCAGCTTGGTCTGCGAAGCGAAGAGCTCTCACGGCTTCAGGCTCAGTCGGCAGAACTTTCCCGACTGCGTCAGCAGTATCACGAATCAAGCACTCGGCAGGAATCGCTCCAGCAGCAGCTTGACGACATGATTGCCCGCCAGATCAAACGCGAAGCCGAAAAGACGGATTACGAAACAACGATCCGTGAACTTCAGGCCAAACTCGAAGTCACCGAAGAAACCGTCAGCGAACTCCGCAAGGAAAGAGCCTTTGTTCTGGCACGCATCGCCGATCAGCAACAAACGCGGACTCCTGATTCACACATCATCTCTTTCACACAAGCCGTCGCTGCACCCGAAGTCGAAGTGGATACCGATGACGACAGCTACGACGATGAGTACGGTGGTCGCACCCGACGTGACGCCAACCGCGGCGTCGTTTACACCGAACGCCCCGAAACAAGCGATGATCTGAAACGCATTTCCGGCATCGCAGAAGTCCTCGAAAAACGCCTGAACGACTTCGGTGTCTACACTTTCCGACAGGTGATGCAATGGCAGCCCGAGGAGATCGAAGAGTTCTCAAGGTTGTTAGCGTTCCGTGATCGCATTGTTCGCGACGACTGGCAAGGCCAGGCCCGGTTCCTCTACAACCAAAAACGCAAGACGATGCAATCGGTCGCCTGATTCAACTGAAAAGCATTGGACCAACGAACATTACAAATCCCTCGTCGATGGGCACCCGACGCCGCGAACAGACAATGCGGCGACCGGCAAGTCAGCGAGCTTGTAATTTTGGTCCTCTTCTTTCATCCACGTCGAACAGAAACGGTTTGTGTGACGACCAACCGAACTGAGCCTCTGGTCGCAAGGGCCGGGCAAACTGCCGGGAAAGTTTAACGCCTGAAACGACTGACACACCCGCGCCCGATTCCTTACAACCAACAACGCGAACCGCTGGCCGCGAGGCGACGGGTAAGTGAGCGTATCAATGTTCGCCCCGCCAATCGGCAAACACACCGCGAATTTCTGCGTGCTTTGACAGGCATCCCTTGTCGGTAATCCTTGCCACGCGTTGCTTCCCACTGCCGATCGTAACGGTGGTTTGGTTCCGAATGTACCTACCGTACCGCTAAGCGGCATTCTCTGAGTTAAACAGGCAGATCCAACATCGTTGGTTCGCCCATTCGTTTCTTCCGAAGTTATTTGAGCGTAGACCCAAATGCTCAAATCCTTTTCGAGACCTAGCGATGCGAAACGCCGTTCTTGTTGCTGTAGCCGTGGCTTTTCTTTTTTCCGTGGGTGTCGAAGACTGTAACGCACAGTTATTCCGCCGCCTTCGCAGTGGTGCGACGCTGAAAACGCCCGCCATTGCCCCGCCACTTTGGTTGCAACCGCCCGGCCACGTCGGAACCTACGTCCCGCAGAATCTCGCTGCCAGAACGAAGTTTCCGATCGAAGACTATTTCAAACCACAATCTAGGTTTTCCCTGATCTTCGACGGGCCACTGACCCACAAGTACCGCAACGCCGCCGAAGTCGATTCACGTTACATCGGCGGTTTTCACCAAAGCCACTTCCAGAACATCGGCATTCCATCGGGTGACATCGGACTGCGTGGCAGCGCTTACAACTGGCGAACTTGGTAAGCGTCATTCAACCGACTCTCTGCGGTTCGCGGGAAACCGTGGTTGTGGCTTCCAGGCAAAAACATCGCCGACGATCGGACCTAGTACTGATAGTCGTCGCCAAGCAACCACTGATGGTGAAGCCGCTTGGAAATCAACCGGCTCAGTTCGTCGCCCTCAAAAGCTAACATCTCCGCCACAACCAGCCACGGTGAATCGGGGCTGCGATTAAACCGCTTGTAACCTGCCGGCCACCATCGATTCATCAACGATACCGTTCGCATCAGAGTCGCGGATCACTGTCTCAACTGATTCTGACGCCCACGCCTCGTGAATAATCCGGGCTGAAACAACGGACGAGCTATCGCTTTTTCCGATCATTTCAAACGCGCTTCGCAGCAGGATTCTCCCGCGACAGGTAATCGTCCAGACAGCGGATCTTTGAAAAACCAAAACGCTCGCAACTGAATGATTGCGACTGGAAGCCACAACCCACGTCCATGCCCGCAGAAAGAACCGTGAAACCCGCTGGTCCGGCTCTACTCCAGGCTCTACTCCAACTTCGCTTCCAACTCGGCGACTCGCGCCGTGTGGCGTTGGTTTTCCTGGACAGCAGTAGCGAGGCGGGTTTCAAATTGCCTGGCATCCTTTTCTCTGGCTGAAATTTCATCGGCCAGTTCGCTGTCACGCCGCTGAACCAGCTCTTCGAGCTCGATTCTCCTGGTCCTTTCGGCTTTCATTCGACCCTGCATTTCGACGAACCTCTTGTTCGCTGCCGCACTGTCGAAATTCACCAACTCGCTCGAAGAGATGCCGTCGTTCTCAAGTTTAGCCAATGTCTTTTTGGCAAACAGCTTGTAGCGTCGGCCCTTGGCAATGGCCTCTTCGAGTTTGTCATCCGCTTGCTGGAGCGAGATTCTCTGCTGCGCAATTTGTTCTCTGGATTCGGCCAACTTCTCTTTTGCCAACACAAGCTCGGATTCGGTTTTGCCCAACCGCTCTTTTTCCGCATCAAGGTCCGCTTGCGATGGGCCGGATTCGGCTTCTTTCAACTTACCCGTGGCAGTGGCAAGCTCCTCGCGAACACTGGCCAATTCGGATTCGGCCTGGTCAAGCTTCTCTTTTTCCGCATCAAGGTCCGCTTGCGACGGGCCGGATTCGGCTTCTTTCAACTTACTCGTGGCAGCGGCAAGCTCCTCACGAACGCTGACCAACTCGGATTCGGCCTGGTCAAGCTTCTCCTTTTCCGCATCAAGGTCCGCTTGCGACGGGCCGGATTCGGCTTCTTTCAACTTACTTGTGGCAGCGGCAAGCTCCTCGCGAACGCTGACCAACTCGGATTCAGCCTGGGCAAGCTTCTCCTTTTCCGCATCAAGGTCCGCTTGCGACGGGCCGGATTCGGCTTCTTTCAACTTACTCGTGGCAGTGGCAAGCTCCTCACGAACGCTGACCAACTCGGATTCGGCCTGGGCAAGCTTCTCCTTTTCCGCATCAAGGTCCGCTTGCGACGGGCCGGATTCGGCTTCTTTCAATTTACTCGTGGCAGCGGCAAGCTCCTCACGAACACTGGCCAACTCGGATTTAGCCTGGGCAAGCTTCTCTTTTTCCGCATCAAGGTCTGCTTGCGACGGGCCGGATTCGGCTTCTTTCAGTTTGGCGTTGGCCGAATCGAAATCAGACTGCAACTGGGCCAGTTCGGTGTCACGCTGTTTCAGCTGGTCTTCCAATGCCTTTTTGGCTTGCTCTGCCCGGGCCGACTCATCGGCGGCCTGGTTTTTCATTTGTTCGGTTAACTGCTCCAGTTCCTTGCGGGCTGCGGACAACTCGCGGTCGCGTGATTGAAGCTCCTCTGAGCTATCGGCCAACTCCCTGTTCAACGCCGCCGTTTCCTGCTCGACTTTGCTCCGGGCGTGCGACAGAGATTGGGACGTATCGTCAAGCTTCATTTTCGCATTGGCCAATTCGCGATTCGCCTGACCGAGCTCCTCTTTTGAGCTGACAAGATCACGCGTCAGTTCTTCGATACGATTTTGCAACACGCTGTTATCGGTCGCTGCAACGTTCGCACCGCCACTGGCAAAAGCCGCAACTCCCGAAGCGCCGCCAGCGAGCGCGCCATGCGCGCCAACAGCGGCCTCGCCCACAAACGATTCCTGCTCCTGTTGCACCGCAAACTCTTCGTCGGCTTCGTCAAAACTCTCATCGAAATCGAACTCGTCCGAATCGAGCTCCGCAAGTCCATCCTCCCGCGCGGCCTGAACCGGCACGTCGGCCGAAAAGGAAACTTCGACTTCCCCAAGCCCTTCCTGACCGTTGCCGTTAGCCATCCCGGCGGGCTGAATCTCAAACCCCAGATCTTCGGACGAATCCAACTCAAGCATTGGACCATCAGCGAACCCTCCCTCGCCAAACTCGAAATTCTCGTCGTCAAGCTCAGAATCTTCTTCTCCGAATTCCATACCCAGATCAAGTTTATCGGGCTCCGATTTGCTCGGCTCCGATTTGCTGGGCTCTGGCTTGTCGGTCGGCTCAGAACTCTCGGGCAGGTTCTCAGAAAAGTCAAACATGTCGAACTCTTCGGACTCGTTCATCACACCGGAGTTCGACGCAGCAGAATCAAGGATCTCTTCGGGAGCAGCGATGGCCGCCGCAGCGACACCGGAATCCTCTTCGGTCAGAAACGACAGCTCTCCATCAGTGTGCATCGCGTCACCGACTTTGTGACTATCCTCTGATCCAAATTCGTCTTTAACGCCATCGAGAAAGTCAGCGAAATCATCCGCCGAATCGGAATCCGTATCTGAATCTGAATCTTCAGAAAACTTCACCGCATCCGCCGCATCGCTCTGCGTCAACGACGGCTGCTCAAAACTCAAGCTCTCTTCATTCTCTGTTCCAACTGAATCGCTGACTGCATCCTGAGCGTCACCTCGTTCCTTCAGCTTCGTTGCCAGCGGAGCGCGGTGGGCAGCAGCTTCCATTTCACGAGCGGCCGCTCCACCGCCGGATCGCCGAAACAACCAAACCACAACAAGTAACCCAAGAAGGACTCCCGGACCAATCAGCCAGGGAATTGTCAACTGAGAAAGCAAGTCACTCAACGTCGGTGTCGGCGCTGGGTCCGCGCCGATGGATTTGAACATCGCGTCGTCTTGCGGCATCTTTTCGCCAGTGGCCGATGGCAGTTCGGGCTCTGGCGACACGGCTTCGCCAGTCGTGGACCCGGTCGCGCCTGCTCCCGTTTCGGTTTGCGATTGCGTCCCTGATGCTTCGCCTGACAACACTGCAAATGGATTTTCGTATTCCCCGGCAGGCGATTGCGTTTCGGGGGCGGCATTATTGACTGCCGAGTTCATCGCCGAGGAAAGCTCTTTTTCCTTTTCAGGCGGAAGCGCAAATGGACTTTGACCCGGTTGCCCGGGCTCCTGAACAGCCGATGAACTGCCGGAATCAGCATCCAATTCCTGAGGAGAGTTTCTGGAAGTGACAGATTTGGCGGGAAATTTCATAAGAGAAAGTTCTGTCGAAGGTGAGGTAACGAATGGTCAATTCCGATTGGAACGCAACATTTTCTAAGCTTCCATGCACTTCAATCTTCCCAGCAAATCTCTTTTCGTGCAAACAAAAACAGGCAAAAGCCACCGGACAACCCCTGCCGGCTAGGTGAACTTTGACGGTTAGACGGGTACCGACATCAGCCCTGCCGTTCGATCACAATCGCAACTGCATTTCCCCCGCCTAGGCAAAGGCTCGCCACGCCCAGCCGTTTGTTCGTTTGTTGCATCGCGTTCATCAGCGTCACAAGCACTCGGGTGCCGCTGGCTCCGATGGGATGTCCAATCGAAATACCGCCACCGAAGATGTTGACCTTGTCCGTATCAAGCTTCAGTTCTTTGAGGCACGCCAGCATCTGACTGGCAAACGCTTCGTTGATTTCAAACAAGTCAACTTCGCCCAGCTCAACGCCGGCTTTTTTAACAGCACCTCGCACCGCTTCGACCGGAGCGACAAACAACTCGTTCGGCGGGCCACCAGAAGTGTGACTGGCCAGAATTTTGAACTTTGAATCATGACTTGCCGCAGTGACCTCGTCGACGACCACCACTGCTGCGGCTCCGTCGGAAAGCGTCGAAGCGTTGCCTGCGGTGACGGTGCCCTGTTTGTCAAACACGGTGCGAAGCTTTGCCAGTCCTTCAGCGGTTGATTCTGCCCGCACGCACTCATCGGCATCAACCACCACCTCGCCCTTTCGGGTCTTGATCGTCACCGGCACAATCTCGGCGGCAAAGGCACCTTGTTCGATCGCCGCCGCGGCGCGCTGTTGGCTTTGCAGAGAAAAAGCGTCCTGCTCTTCGCGTGTCACCGAAAACTTTGTTGCGATGTGTTCGGCATGCATTCCCATGTGGCACGCATTGAAAGCACAAGTCAAACCGTCGTAGACCATCGCGTCGACCAGCCCGCCGTCTCCCAGCTTGATGCCACCACGCAGATTCTTTGCCAGGTGCGGAGCGGCCGACATGTTCTCCATCCCACCGGCGACAATCGCTCTCGCGTCACCGCAGCGAATCGCCTGATCGGCCAACATCACCGACTTCAGCCCCGACCCGCAGACCTTGTTGATCGTCAGGGCGGCGATCGTATCTGGAAGGCCCGCCTTAAGCGCCGCCTGCCTTGCCGGCGCCTGTCCGACACCGGCGGAAATCACGTTCCCCATGATGACTTCGTCGATCGCTTCGCCGCTTATTCCGCTTCGCGACAGGGCAGCTTCGATCGCGATCGCCCCCAACTCGGGAGCCGAAAGCGAACTCAGTCCGCCCAGAAAGCTACCGATTGGAGTCCGGGCGCCGCTGACAATGAAGGAATTGGCCATGTTAAATCTCTCTAATTGCTTTTGTGGACAACCCAAATGGTAGCCGCCCAGCGTCTGCCTTAAAGTGCCCGCTTCGAATTGAGCTCAGAACGTCGTAAAATCTTTTTTTGTCACTACGCGAAACCGGTTATTGGTATGGAAATTCTTGGCGGTCCTTTTTTTGGCGTGGCCGGCGCGGGCGAATCGCACGGACCGGGAATTTCCAGCATCGTTTTCGGCTGCCCGGCCGGAATCCGAATCCAACGCGAGACCATGCAAGGCTATCTTGACCGGCGGCGACCGGGTTCCAACAAACACGGCACCCCACGCAACGAAGCCGACCGCGTGGTACTGACCGCCGGCGTGTTCGACGATTCCGACCACGACGCCATGCTGGCCGGTCCATCCATTCAAATCGGAAATGCCGATCCCATTCGGACTTACGAAAGCGGCTTTGCAACCGGCGAACCGATCGCGGCCTTTGTGGCAACCGCTTCTTCCAAAAGCCAACACTACGCACAGTTCGCGGGGCCCGGCGGCGAAGTCCGCCCCGGACATACCGATCTGGTCAAGCACCATCAGTCGCAGGGATTCGTCGATTACCGCGGGGGAGGGCGGTCAAGCTATCGTAGCGCCATCTCGGACGTGGTCGGCGGGTCAATCGCCAGAGCTCTCTTGCGGCAAACTTTCGGAACAAGATTCCTTAGCAACATTGTTCAGGTGGGAGACTGTGTTTCGAACAAGTCCATCGCAGACATGTTTACGTCCACAACGGTTGATCCTTCGGCTGTCGATTCGGCAAATTCGCAACTGGTCGCGAACGAAATTTGGACCCTCGATTCGGAATTCGCGGACGCCGCCGCTGACAAAATCATGGCGACGCGGAAACAGGGCGACTCCCTGGGCGGAGTCGTTGAAGTGGTCGCCGTCAACGTTCCGGCGTTGGCCGGGGCACCGCTGTACAACAGCCTGAAACTCAGACTCATGGGCTCACTGGGTGGCCTGCACGCGGTCCGCGCGGTTGAAATTGGCAGTGGCACCGAAGTCGTCCAACGTCTGGGCAGCCAAAACAACGACGCCATTCGAAGCTCTGGTTACCGGTCGAATCACCACGGCGGCATGCTTGGCGGAATCACCACCGGGCACGCCCTGGTTGCTAGGGTCTCTTTTAAGCCAACTTCGACGATCGTGAAACCGCAACAAAGTGTCCGCAAGGATCTAAGCGAAATCGATTACGAACTACAGAAAGGCCGCCACGATCCCTGCGTTGCGGTCCGCGCCGGGGTCGCCCTCGAATCGCGGATGGCGATCGAGCTTGCCAACGCCGTGCTGCAGCATCAGTCCGGCAGAATCCACCGTGATGACTTCAAGCTGTTCTAAACCCGGATTATTCACGACGACGGGCGTTGATTTTACGCCTGGCCAACAGGAGCAAGGGAAAACTGAATTTCAACAAGAAATGTGAATCATTCGGTAGGTGAAAGCCACAGCGATCGTTTCATCGCATCAGAGTCGCGGATCA
>CALFWR010000026.1 GCA_937928555.1 uncultured Pirellulaceae bacterium | reverse complement strand
AGGAGCAAGGGAAAAACTGAAATTCAACAAGAAATGTAAACCATCCAGTAGATGAAAACCACAGCGATCGTTTCATCGCATCAAAGTCGCGGATCACTGTTTCAACTGATTCTGACGCCCACGCCTCGTGAATAATCCGGGCTAAAGGCTTCAACCATTCACCCAAAGCCAATTGCGGCCCGATCTGGCAACCCACAGTTACATTGCCCGGGATTACCAATCACCGATCCTTGATCACCGGTGACAGATAGATGTCGCGATACTTCACGTTCGTGTGGTCACCCTGCAAGTGGATCGGTCCGGGGGACATCGGATCGGTAAAGACAGCACCGGCGGTTGGTGCGGGGACGGGTTGGTTGTCGATTACTTTTACACCGTTGAGCACGACCGTTATGTGGCGATCGATGAGTGTCAGATCGTAAGTCTGCCACTGGCCGCCGACCCGACCCACGTTTTCTGACGGAGCGATCACGCCAAAGATCGCCCCGACGCCTTGCTTGCCCTGCATGCGACTGTCACGATCGACGACTTGAGCTTCGTACATTCCGCGAAGGTAGACACCGCTGTTGCGATCTTTCTCGACCTGAAATTCGATGTGCAACCAGAAATCTTCGAACTCTGCCTCGGTACGCAAATTGGCGTAGGCTCCCGTCGCGCTGAAGTCGGTCTTGGGTGTTGTGTTGATCAGCATGCCATCTTTGACACTCCAGCCATTGATTTTGTCTGATTCGTGAGGTCGCCAGCCGGTTAAATCTTTGCCGTTGAACAGTGAGATGGGATGGCCAAAGCGGACTTTTGAAAGATCAGGTGGCGTGGTTGAAATGGGCGGAATCTTTTTGCCGGTGAAAGGATCTTTTTTGACCGTGCCGTCGGGCGCTGTCGAAGTCATCACGCCGTCGAGTTTGCCGTCTTTGATTCCAACGTCGACGGTTTTGACGTCCTTCATTTTTTTGCTTTGCCGTAGCTCAAACGTCAGTCGTCCGTTTTTAAATTGGATGTTCTTCTGCGGCCCATTGGGCCCAACGTGCAGCCGCAACTTGACCTTCGGCTCGCCCCGAATGTCCTCGATGCTCATCCACGCCGGTGTGTCGGATTGAAGTTGCAGCGACCAGTCGCCGTTGAGTTCCTGTGCGCCTGCGGATGCGTACATTGCCAAAGCGATAACGAGAGGAAGGATAGTCTTGCTGGTCATTGGGTTCCCTGGTGTGTTGAGAGAATGAAGACAGGTGAGCCGCTGGCCTTACGGCCTCGGGTGCGTTGCCATTTGATTGTACATTACCCCCGGTGGTCACCCGGCCGCTTACGCGTCTCGGCTCACTTTTGATGGCCGCTTACCTTACCTTACGCGTCTCAACCTTTGCTGGTCGCCTGCGAGATTCGACTCACCTATCCGACCCGCCGAAAAAATCTAACGCAAACTCTACGTTGAGCTCATTGGCTTTCACGCGGTCCTGTTTTAGCTTTTTCGGTATGGATCCTTCGACAATCAACCAGCCTTCATAGCCTATTTCGACCAACAATGATTTCACTTTTTCAAAGTCAATCGCCCCTTCGCCAATCAACGCGCCGTTCTCCTTGATGTGCACCTCGCAAATGTTTTCGACACCAAGGCTCTTGATCTCCGAATAAATGTCGTATCCCATACGAGCCGAGTTCGCGGTGTCGTAGTAAACCTTGACCGCTGGCGATCCAACGCTGTCAATGATGTGCCGGTGATCGGCTTCATTGAGCAGGGTTTCCAAACCGAGCACAAATCCATGCTCCTCCGCGATCGGAGCAAGACGCTTCAGCTTTCTGATAACCGTTTCGATGCCCTGCGGATTGCCATTGAGATTCGCTTTGCCAAAAAAACCAAGCAACACAACATGCGGAGCAACTTTCGCGGCCAACTCGCGATCCTCCAGCTCCGCAGCCTCCTCTTTCATGCTGGCCATCGCAGCAAGACAATCAAGAACCAGTTGATCGGCCTGGTCCGTTGTCGCCAGCGGAACTTTATTCAAAAGTGCGATCCCCAACGACGCAATCTCAACACCCGTTTCCTTGACGATGGACCGGATTTTGTCACGATTGGCTCGGGTTCGCAGATCAAGCCCATCGCCTGCGGCACCGAATGAATATTGAATGCCTCGCAAGCCAACCCGTTTCGCATAATGGAACGAATCCTCAGTCAGCGGCATCTTGATCGTCCAATCACAAGTCCCCATCCGGAATGGCTTTGACGGCTGAACGTTGCTGCTGAGCAATCGATCCAGCGAATCGGTGATCGGTTCGAGCTTGAAGGAGGGGTCAGAGCATTCCTTGCCGTACCGTTTCAGTGCCTTCGCGAGCCGCAAGGCGACATTCCGATGGCTTGGTCGTTGACAGAAATTTTCCAGCTCGTCCGGATCCTCTTTCGCATCGAACAACCAGGGCTCATCGGCGGTCGAGAGCACCAGTTTGTAGCGAGCGTCAACGGCTGCGACCCATGGTGCGATTTTGCCGCCAGCGCGAAGGAAAGTCACATGTTCGTTGGATTCGGTGCGCGATGTTTTGTTCGCATCAGCCAGTTCAGCCGAAAGGTCGCGGCCCCGGTCTTCAGGGTCAGCGGGCAGTCCAAGGAAGCCCAAAATCGTTGGCGTCAAATCAACGCTGCCGATGGGCTGCGTATAGAACTTGTTGGCGGAAATCCGTTCGGGAAGTCGCAGCAACATTGGAACCCGAGCCGAACCTTCGTAAGGATTGCCCTTGTTGAGTCGATCGTGCTCATAGCAAAGGTCGCCATGGTCGCTGGTGAAGATGACCAGCGTGTTGTCCAACTTTTTCGATTCGCGCAAATGTTCAATCAATCGCCCGATGTTATCGTCAATACACTGAACCATTCCAAAGTATTGTGACATTTGATCGCCCTTGAAGGCGTCGTGTTTCATCTTCGCCCCCAACCACTTTGGAGTTGGTTTGCCGTCGGACACACCAAACGTCCGCGGGGCGGTGAACGAAAGACCGTCAAACCGATCGTTGTAGGGAGCCCGGACCCGGTTCGGTCCGTGAGGGTCGGGATAGCTGACAACGGTAAAGAACGGTTTGTCTTGTTTTGGGTCCGCGATGTACTCAATGGCTCGGTCGGTCAGCCAATCAGTCGCGAACGTTTTTTCGTCAGCTCCTCCGGCATTGTCAACTGGTTTGCCATTTTTGCCGCGAACCACTGATGGAACGCCGTCTTTGAGAGCGAACTTCTTCCAGTGTCCACGATTGAACATGTACTTTTTGAACTCAAATCCACCATCGACTTTCGGGCTCCATTCGGGCTTTCCCTCCCCGCCGAGATGCCACTTGCCGATGTAGCCGGTGCGGTAGCCGGCTTCTTTTAGTCGGTCGGCGATTGTTGGAATGGAGCGATCAAGCACCAGATTGTTTTTTGGTGCTCCGGTCATGTGCGGGTATCTGCCAGTGAATATCGCCGCGCGGCAAGGCGTGCAAACCGGTGCCGTCGCGTAGGCTCGCGTGCAGATGACGCCGTCGTGGGCGATGCGGTCGATGTTGGGCGTGCGAACAATGTTGCCAATGCCCCACATTTCGCCCTGTTCCCGCGGCATCAACTGGCGGTAACAGCCAAGCGTGCGAAAGTTGTGTTCGTCGGTGATGATCAGCAGGACGTTGGGTTTCGATTCCGAATCGCCGTCGATCATTGCGTTTGAGATTTCGGGAACGAGCAACACACAAAGTATTGCAATCAATCGAATCGCATTCAAATGAAATCCGTTTGGATTCTGATTAAAGCCGACAGGAACAACAGGATCGTCTTTTGAAACTCTACTCATTTTCCTGACCTCGTAAATGTTGTTCGAACCATTCAACAAATTGTACTTCATCAACGTGCCGATTCTTCCATCCGTGCTTGAAGCCCTTTTTGACTGTCAGCTCGACAGTGACGCCTTTCGATTCGGCAGCCTTTTTGAAGCTTTCTGATTGATAGAGCGGAACGATTGGATCGGCGTCGCCGTGGATGATGGAAACCGGAGGCGTTTTTTCACTAATGTGATAGATCGATGACATGTGGCGACCAAGTTTTTGGCGGCCTTCAACCGTTTTCGATTCATCGCCGAACGCAGGTTGCCATTTTTTCTGTTTGCCCACGCCAACACAATCGTCGCCGGGGCGGCTCCAATTCAAATAGTCGGTTGGCGGGTAAAAAACACCAACGGCCTGAACCGCACTGCTGGCTCGATCGACAGGATCCTTGGCGTTGGGGTCGCCCGGGCCGCCGCTGGTTGCCAACACCAGACTCAAGTGACCGCCCGCACTGCCGCCAGTGATCCCGATTCGATCCGGATCGATGTTCCAGCGGCTTGCGTTGGTCCTAATGAACCGGACTGCTCGGTGCATGTACTTGATGATGTCGCGGACCTGGTAGCGGGGCTGCGACCCGTGCATGACCGTGAACACGGTGTAGCCTTGATCCGTGAAGGGTTTGACGAATTGTTCGTTGATCTTTTTGTGCTTCGATTTCCAACCGCCGCTGACGACTTTGATGATGCCGATTCCGTTGGGGTTTGCCGGCGTGAAGACGTCAAAAGTCATCGCGACGCCTTCTGCGCGAAGGTAGATCACGTCACATTCGCGTTGAATGGCTTGAGTCGCTGGGTTTGGCTTTTCAACAACAGTTCGCGTGAAAGCCAATAGGGCCGCGACCGTCCCGAACGTTGTAAAGACCAAGGTTATCAGTGGGGTGAGTTTGGTCATTAAATTCGCATATCGTTTCAGTTGATTCGGATCCCAAGTGAGCCGCTGGCCGTAAGGCCTCGGGTGCGTTGCCATTTGATTGTACGTTAACCCTGCCGCCACCCGGCCGCTTACGCGACTCGGCTCACTTTCTGACGACCGCTTACGGGGTTCAGTCTGCGACCGCGTTTTCTTGCAATACTTTCGCCAGACGCTGCCTGACTTTGGCCGACTCTTCCGTATCATCGGCGACCAAAACGGGTTGTTTTTCAAGGATGTCACTGCTCAGATCAAACAGGTATCCATTTTCATACAGCTTCCACCGCGCGTCCCGAGCTGAAACGTGGCGAGTGAAGTGATCTTTATCCCAGCCTGGTCTCGGATCGTAAAAACTGTAAACCGATTCGCGAACCGGAGCTGTTGAATCCGCGTTGTTCAGGCGATCGTAAAAACTGATCCCATCGAGTTTATGATTTTTTGAAAGCGAATGTCCTGCGGCTTGCAGAATTGTCGGCAAAAAGTCCGTCGAATCGACCAGCGAGTTTTCCACTCCAACGCGAACTTTGCCGGGGCAATTGACGATCAATGGCACATGGGTTCCCGCGTCGGTCGGCAAACCTTTTCCGCCAGCGACCGGCCCGTTGGTGGTTTGCGATGTGATTGTCAGGTGCGTGCCGTTGTCGCTGTAGAAAATTACGATTGTGTTTTCTCGCAGGCCTTCCTTTTCCAGATGCGTCATGATCCTGCCGACACATTTGTCCATGTACTCGACCATCGATTTGAAGTTCGCGGGATCCTCTTCAAGCCGCCGCGTCGGGTCTTTCCAGCGTTCGCTATCCGGGGAAGGAACCATCGGCCAGTGCGGCAGCGCCATCGGATAGTAGACGAAAAATGGATTGTCTTTCTCTCGCGTTACGAAATCGTTGATGTAGTTGACCCACATGTCAGGCCCATATTCGCCGGGCGCGTTTTTAAGCTTTCCATCTTCGAGCCAGGTTGGGTCCGCATAACGGGAGCCTTTGTCTTCGGTGTGCAGAGAATGATACAGACTGTAGTTGTCGAAGCCGGCGTCTTTGGGGTGCATTCCGGTGCCTCGGCGTTTTTCTGATCCGGGATAGTCTGGCGGATCGTAGCTTTGCAATTGCCACTTGCCGGCGATGCAGGTTTTGTATCCCGCGTCTTGCATGTGGTGGCCGATAGTTTTCGAGTCGGTCGGCAGGATGCCGAAGTACAACCAGTTGCGGTTGTTGTGCAAGCCGGTCATCAGTTGCAAGCGAGTGTTGCTGCAAAGCGGTTGGGCATGCGCATTGGCAAAACGCAGTCCCGATTTGGCAAGTTGGTCGATAACAGGCGTTTCGTAACTCAACCCGCCGTAGCAGCCGACGCCCTCAACGCCGATGTCGTCGGCCATGATGAGCACGATGTTGGGACGGTTGGTTTCGTCGGCGAACGCTGACTGGCACATCGCCGCGATCACAATACCGACCAGCACAGCAAAGGTTGAGTCAATTCGTTTCATGTCGGGTTCCTTTTGGTTTTGTTGTTCGCCGAAATCGTGAGCCGCTGGCCGTGAGGCCACGGGTGCGTTGCCATTTGATTGTACGTTAACCCTGCTGCCACCCGGCCGCTTACGCGTCTCGGCTCACTTGTTGACGATCGCTTACGCGACTCAACGGTCCAGCGAAATCGCTTCCGCGTACGCCAGCTCGCCCGTGCGGCCATCGTAATACTGAAAAACGACCTGTGGATGCGGATAGGCAACCAATCGTTTGCCGCCGAACTGCTGCGGCATATTGAACACGTTGTTCACCTGAACCACACAGTAGTACGGATATAGCCGATCAAGCCGTTTCAGATCCGGAAGAATATAACTGCTCCAGCGGATGTCGCATTCACGCGGGCCAAACTTGAACTTGCCCGTTGCCGGCCGATCCATCTCGTCGTTCTTTGGCACGTGATTCACACTGTTGTGAGGACCGCAGCAAAACTCCCACACGTTGTCTGTGACTTTGATCGCAAAACTGTTGTGCAAGTCCCCAGTCATAACGAAGACTTTTTTGCCAATCTTTTCCCATTGGCTAATCAGTTCTTCACGCTCATCGAAAAATGCTGTCCAAGCTTCTTCCTTGTTAGCCGCATCGGCCTCAAAGCCACCGGCGCCACTGTGGGGAATCATGAAAGGCACCGTCGAGATCACAAAAAAGAAATCGGCATCGCTATTTCGCATCGATTCA
The DNA here is from genome assembly GCA_937928555.1 of uncultured Pirellulaceae bacterium. Taxonomy (GTDB): domain Bacteria; phylum Planctomycetota; class Planctomycetia; order Pirellulales; family Pirellulaceae; genus Mariniblastus. Next base: position 54,413 of record CALFWR010000026.1, on the reverse strand, counting down.
AGTAGCCATTTACGTTGTGGAGCACCCAGCATCGAGATGCCTTTCTTGTCTCGCTCGGAGACGTCGTGCATGTCGCGATCACCGCGTGTGTCGAGCAAAAAGTACTCGCAGTTGGCGACTCGAAAACTCGCATAAGATCGCCGACCAATCGAATAACTCATCTCGTCGGTGACTTTGGCCGGCATGTGAAGCTGCAGTGTGTGCTTGTCTACGACTTTCAGAATGTCATAGACGTAGCTATTGGGGTGCCCCCCATCGTTGTCGAACTTCATGTCATTAACGCCGGCTTCGGGAGTTCCCCAATGCACATGCAAATTCAACATCTTGTCCAGCGGCAAAGCAGTAAAATCCGCAGAAGAATCAACCAGCAGGTCAGATCCCTTTTCCATTCTGGCTTTCCCAAAATGAACACGCTGCGAATGTGTCGTTGGATTAGCCCAGCCCAGATAATTAAACCATGCGTACGTCCCGATGTCGCGAAAAACCGTTCGACGATTCCGTTTGCCAGGGCTCGACGCGCCCCAGATGTCGTTGACCAGTTCGTGATCGTCGAAAGTAAAATACGACGGAACGTTGCGATGCCATTTGGCCAGTTCAACGTTGCGGGAAAGATAAAGTTTGTAGTTTTCCCAAACACCAACGATCGTCGGCATGACGTCAACGTTGCGAGGCAGTTTTTCGATCCCCTGAGTCAACCGCCAAGCTTCTGCAGGATGAGTCCGAAGTTCCTCGTACAACCAGTCGCCGTTCATGATGTGAAAGTGAACTTTGTCGGCCCAGTCGCGATTCAGATTTTCCAACGTTGGCGAACGGTGCCCAATCCCGTGAAGCGGATTTTGATTGGCGCATGACCCAATCTCAAAGCGAAAGTTAAACAGGCCTTTCGGATTGTACTCAGCGTTGCGAGATTCGTCGGCACTGGGTAACGTTAGAAAAGACCCGGGCAGACCGTGCGGTGTTTCGTTGACCCAAACCTGATAGTGGTAGCGCGTGTCGGGCTTGAGCCCGGACAGCGTTGCGGTACCGGTGCAGTCGTCTTCGATTCTGGTTTCGGCCGTTTCGCTGACCTGATCAAGCTTGTCTTCGTCTGTAGAAAACCGAACGTGAAAACTGCCGGGATCTGACGTCCGCGCCCACACCGCAACAGAGTTACATGTAGGATTGCCAAGCATCGGCCCATGCGTCAGGCGAATCGGATCGCGCGTTTGCTGAGCGTAGCCAATTGCTGTTGTCGGGATCGTGATCATCACGATCGCCAGCACGCAGAATAGCTTCGACCGCCAATCAGATGGTGAGCCGTGATGCGTATGCGACCGGGGCTGGGCACCGTCAAGGGCCATGTTCAGCGATGCGGATTGAGCCGCCGATACCCGAGGCCTTACGGCCAACGGCTCACGATTCGAATTGTTGTCAGAGGTGTCGTTCAAAGAACTCATTGAGACCTACTTTTTCTTTTTGGATTTGGCTTTGGCCTGGAATTTTCGATGTTTGTGGCAAAGTTCGGGGCGTGGGATCGTCTCGGTTGGCTTACGGAAGACATAGGGCTCCCACGTTTTCACTGCCTCTTCCCACTGTTCAAGTGACCGAGTCGGATACCAGGCAGGCCAGCCGGATTGATAAAAATCGTAATTGTCGTAATTCGCTTCGACCCAATCATCGACCTTCATCCCGCCGGGCAGCGCGTCAGGAAATGTATCATGCGCCTTGTACACATCGGTGTTGTCGGCATCATGGATCACGTTCTTGCGCCAATCAGAAAGCTTCGCCAGCAACTCAGCTTTGGTTTCCGCGTAGGACGGATCGTCTGCGACGTTGTTCACTTCGTGTGGATCTTTCTTTAGGTCGAACAACTCGAACTCCGGCTTGTGATCGGCGAAAAAGGCAGCCTGCTGGGGATTGAGTTCACCTTTGAGATGCATCACGTTCATCAACGCCAGCATCGGATACGAAGCCTCCTTGTAGCGATTAAACTGACACCAAGGACGCTCGGGCATCAGGTTGTGAATCAGCTTGAAATCTTTGCTGCGAATCGCGCGCATCGAGTCATGCGTTTCGTCCATTTTGTCACGAGCGGCAAAGATGTACTTTCGGTTTTTGAATTCATCACCGAGCAAACTTTTGCCGTGCAAGGGAACGGGCGCCTCGATGCCCGCTGCCTCAAGAATTGTGGCGCAAATGTCAATCGACATCGCCAGATTTTCGCTGACTTGGCCAGCTTGGACTTTACCAGGCCAGCGCATGATCATCGGAATTCGAATGCCGCCATCGTAGAGAAACTGCTTGCCCCGAATGTGGCAGCGACCGTGATCGCCGATGAAAAATACGATCGTGTTATCGGAGAGCCCTTCGTCGTCCAAGCGTTTGAGGATCGCACCGACCTGTCGGTCCACCACCTGCATTTGCTCTAATCCGTTGGCCCAGTCGCGACGCACGAAAGGCGTGTCGGGATAGTAGGGAGGAAGAACGACGTCTTTTATGTCGATGGGACGTTGGGGGTCGCGGTTCCACTTGCGGTGTGTGTCCTGAAACGTAATCCGCGCAAAAAACGGTTGGCCCGGCTTGCGATCTTTCCAGTCCTTGCCCGTGAAAAGCTCTTCTTTTTTATCGGGCAGGAAATTGACATCGACTTTCTTTGACATCAATGCCGTGAAGTAACCCGCGTCGCGAAAGAGGTGAGGAATCGGACGAACGCCGTTGGTCAACGGTTTTTTGACACTGGTTCGGTGCTGGTGGGCACCGATGTAGTTCTGGTGAAAGCCCGTCATCATCGCCGATCGTGAGGTCGAACAAACCGGCGAAGTGGTGAATGCGTACTCATATCGCACGCCCTGCGACGCCAGTTTATCAACGTGCGGCGTTTCCATCCCGGCGGTGCCGTAGCAGGAAAGGTCCGTTGACCAGTCTTCGATCGTAATCCAGAGGATGTTGGGGCGATCGTCGGCTGAGGCGATGGAGGAAAACAAACACAGGGCAAAGCACAGCGGTGCAAGGCTCATAAAGAGCGCTTTTAATTTCGAGTAAATCATAAAGAACCTATTTGTTTTGCTAGTTTTGCTTGTTTTGAATAATGTGAACCCACCAAGGGGCTTTTCCCGTGTCCGAAGTCGAAAGCAGTTTCGTCTTTCCGTCGTCGCCGATTGTGAACACTCTGATTTTGTCTGATTTTTGACCCGCCGCAACAAGGTACTTCCCGTTTGCCGAAATGTTAAACGATCGAGTAAAGGGCACTGTCTGAGAATGTTTCAAAAGCGCCAGCCGACCTGTTTTGGGATCGATCGAGAAACTGGCGATTGTGTCACTGCCGCGATTGGCGACGAAGACAAACTTGTTCGAGGGATGCACTTCGATGTCGGAAGTCGTGTTCTTACCGCTGAACCCATCGGGAAGCGTGGACAGCGTCTGCACGACCGAAAGCGTTCCTGTTTCCCGATCGAATTGATAGACTGTGACACTGCTGCCTTGTTCATCGCTACCGTAGGCGAAGTCCAATTCGGGATGAAACCACAGGTGCCGCGGGCCGGTGCCGGGTTTGCGAACGAGTTTTGGTTTGGCGTTGGGGGTGAGTATGCCCTGTTTCGGGTCGAAGGTGAATTGAAAAATTGCCTCGGGACCTGTGTGAGCCACGAAGACGTTTGTTCCTGATCGGTCGAGTGCGATGCAGTGAGCTTTCTCATCGGTTTGGATCATTTGAATCGGTTTGTCTTGCAGCGTGGCGTCATCGTTGATTCTGTGAACCGCAATTTTTCCGCCTTGATAGTAGGAACTGAACAGGTAGGAACCTGTTGGGTCGATGGCGAGGTACGACGCTGCGGCACCGACGTGGGTTTCGCCCAGCAGCTTCAAGCCAGTTTCGTGAGCGAAGGAAAACGTCGCGATCGAGTTGGAGGCTTTCATCGCCACGTATAGGTGCGTCCCGCTGCGATTGGCGATCGAACAACCCGGCTTGCCGGTGGTTGCGATTTCGGATTCGATTTTTAGCTTACCGGCTTCATCCAGCGAGTAGACGACCAATTTCTTTTCGTTGCTGACTGAAAGAATGACAGAGGTCTGAGCAACAAGCGATTGGCACAGCAGAAGACATGTAAAGCAAGCCATAAAAGCCCGAGTCGCAAGCAAGTGAATGCCCCACGCGTAGGCCGGACCGAGGCCCCATGGCTTGCCGCAACGGCGAAAACAAGACGAGTCAGTAAGACGATTTTTCAGCTTGGCCGATTTTTCGTTTGCATCCGATGCTCCGGCAACCGCCTTGTTTTTTTGCTCCGGCCTACGTGAACCGAGTCGCGTTTGCGGCCGACTGGCCCGGACGCTAAACGCCCGCAGTTCGGCATCCCTGCCGGGGTAGATAAGCCCGGCAGCGTTGATCCTCCTGCCCGCTTTCTCATGCGGCACCCGAGGCCTTACGGCCAACGAATCAGGCTTCAAAAAGCTCATCAATTACCCCAGTCGCATCGCCAAACGATTCCGCCGCAATGCCACTTCCGCGAAGCGTACTGAGCCACAAATTACAGAGCGGTGTTTTCGGGTTGTCCATCACCAAGTGACGACCATGCTTGAAACCCGATCCGCCGCCAGCGATTAACGTTGGACAATTCTTCAGCGTGTGAACCGAACTCAGGTTCGTGCCAAATGTAATCGAACAATGATCAAACAGGCTTGAACCATCTGGCTCCTTCGACTTCTTCAACTTGTCGAAAAACTCAGCCAAAAGTTTCGCATGCGCCGTGTCACGTTTTTGCGAAACCGTGCGACGTTCACCCTCGGAAAAATGGCTCATCGTGTGAGCACTCATCGTCGCACCAAGGCTCTGGATCATCCGGTTGGCTGGCATGCGATAGGTAAACACGCGGGACGCATCGACCTGCATGGCCGCAACCATTAAATCGTACATCATGCGAATTTCCTCGACGCCCTCTAGGTCGCCCGGTTCCGAAAGCGGCTTGGAGGGCTTTTTCTTGTCCACCGCCAACCACTTCTCCTCCTTTGCCAAACGAATTTCAATCTCGCGCACCGATTGAAAATACTCATCAAGTTTTTCGGAGTCCGACTTGTCCAGCTTTCGATTGATCGCCTTGGCGTCCGAGAGCACCGCGTCGAGCACACTGCGTTGGTCGTTAAGGATTTTTTGGCGTTGTTTCAGCGGTGTCGTGTCGTTCGAAAACATCCGATGAAAGGCAGCGACGGGCGTGTCAAGTCCAGCAATCGGTTTGCCCGATCGATTCCACGCCAACGAAAGCCCCGGGCCATGGCCGTCAGACTTTGCATCTTTGGCTGTCAGCTGAACCGAAGTGAATCGCGTGTCATTTCCGAGAACTTCAGCAGCAACCTGATCGACAGAAATGGTGTTGTGAAAGTTCTGCCCGGGAACGGCATAGCGATTGGCACCGGTCAACCAAAATGTACTGCCCGCATGACCGTCGGCCGAATACTGGTGCATCAGGTTTTGGATGATCGTGATGTCATCCTTGTGCCGAGTCAACGGTTTGAGAAGTTTCGGCAGCTTGTACTTGGCACCTTCACGATCAACATCTGGATACCATCGATCTGCTGTAACCCCGAACCCAATCCCAAGGAAAACCAACCGTTTGGGAGGCGGAGCGAGCGGATTGACGACACCTCTGGCAACCGGGGCCGCTGCAGCGGTCAAACCAAGGGAAGGGAGAAACGGCAATGCGACCGCAGAAGTTGCACTGCGAAGAAATGTGCGTCTGGAATTCGTCATGTTTGGACCTCAACGGTTGGTAGTTTCATGAGCCGAGACGCGTAAGCGGCCGGGTTTCAGTATCAGTTAGCCGAGACGCGTAAGCGGTCGGGTTTCAGTTTGGGTGTGTCGACTGTGAGACATGAGTGTTCCGCGTCGCCAAACGATTGCCGCTGGAAGCCACAACCACGAACCGCGGAACCCGAGGCCATTGGGCCAATCGGCTCAGCTCCTTACTTGGTGGTAAACGTTTTTGATTGAACCAGAGCGTGAATAAACTCGTTGATGTCGTATTTCCGCTTGACGGCCTGCTGAAGGATTTCTTTCGAAAGTGCTTCATCGGTAAAACCATACGGTCGTCCGAGTCCATAAGCGATCAAAGACTTGGAAAACCCGCGAGCAAAATCATCCTCATGTTCAGCAATCGCATTGCGAAGTTCGGAAAAGTTCGAAAACTTGCGACCGTTGTATAACTTTCCAGCGGTATCAATTGCAAATTCTTTTGTATTCTGCCGCCCGAAACGGCTCTTGCCAAAGCTAACCAGCTCGACCTCTCGCCATGCACCGGTCGAATCAAAATTCTCCAACCCGTATCCGATCGGATCAATCTTCTGGTGACATTGGGCGCACTGCGGTTGTTCCTGATGAGCCCGCTGCAGTTTTCGCACGGGCAAGACCTCCTCATCCAATCGGCTCAACTGAGGAACGTTCGGAGGCGCAGGAGGCGGGGGGTTGTCGAGCAAATGTCTCAGCACCCAGGCACCACGCTCAACCGGTGACGACCGAAGCCCATCAGAACCCATAATGTGAACCGCACTGGTACCCAACAGCCCACCTCGGACAGAACGTTCCGGCAAATCCACCTTGCGAAATTCATGGCCTTCGACGCCGTCAATTCCGTAAAAATCAGCCAACACTTCATTGATTACAACATAATCGCTTCGCAAGAGATCTTTCAGCGGTAGTTTTTTCTTCACCAACATCCGAACCATTGAAAAAAGTTCTTCCCGAGAATTGGCGCGAATAGCGTTGTCGAAATTCGGATACTGGGCACCGCTGGACTGGAACATGTCGATCCGCTCCATTTCCAACCACTGGTACACGAAACCATCAATAAAGCGTTCGAACTTTGGGTCCGCGATCATCCGCTCTGTTTGCTTACGAAGCACCTTCGGATCGGAAAGCTTCCCCGACTTCGCCAGCGCGGCGAGTTCCTGATCAGGCGACGTGCTCCAGAGGAAATACGAAAGCCGTGTCGCCAATTCGTGTGCGGTAAGCGACTCCTTCCCGCCGGCGGATTCGACCATGTACAGAAAGCTTGGCGAAGACAACACAATTGCCAATGGCTCCACGATGGCTTTTTCAAAATTGTCCCCGTCGCGACGCGCGGACTCAAACCGTTCGACAAGCTTCCTGATATAAGCATCGGTTGGCTTAGTTCCGCGAAACGCATTTGCGGCGAATCGTCGAATCACCTCGGTAGCGTACTTCTTTTCGTTCCATGACTTTGGTTTTTTGAAAAGAATCTCCTGACGTTGCGACAAATTAAACGGTTCGGGCCCAATCAGTTCAGCCCAGTCAACCCAGACGCCCGGTGGAGTTCCCATCCCATTTTCTTTTTGGTTCAGAGTCCACAGGTTTTTGTCGCCGCGATCCTGGTGAGTCCGTTGATGGACCATGTACTGGTGCCGATCGCCTGGAAGATGATCGAATTCAAACTCGATAATCTCCGGCTTCTTCAACGTCCCACGAACTTTTCGCCAGCCCATGTGATTGCGTGTACGCCCAAATCCAGAAGTAAATTCCAGATACTGAAAACGAGCCGGGGCGTCTTTGTACGCCGCCGCTCGCAACCGAATTTTGTAGCGACCGAATTCAGTAGGGCCAACAACAGGCAGCTTGATCTTTGTTGGACCACCGCCCTTGATGGTCAGGATTAGCGTCGCACCCGTCTTCGTTTCCGGTCGAGCAAGGTATTCTTCGAGTTGGGGGCTCCATTCCTTTGCCTGCTTCATCTGCTTTTTGGCTTGATAGGCATCAAGGATACCCAGGCCCTTTGGCGGATTGTCGGGCGACGCGAGATACTTTTTCGAGTTGGCAATTTTAGTTTTCAACTCTCGCAAATACTTCCTGTAATGCGGCGTATAAGTTTCCTCGGGCTCAACCCGTTTGGTCCTACGCTTGCTCTTACGCTTGGTTTTTGGCGAACCGTTGAGGGCGATATCAAGGTAGCGTCGGGCGGTGCGGAGATACTGTTCCAACTGATCGCTGGAGAAAAACAGCGACGCGCCTTCAGTGTCGAACCCGGCACTTGCCTGATCATCGGGCAGATCAGAAGTGTCGGGCCTCACGCCGATCAAGGCTTCGAGCGTGTTTGCATATTCTCGCTGGTTCAATCGGCGCAACGTGATCTTGCCACCACTGTCACTGAGGATCTTGCGAGCAAGCACCATTTGACCCGAAAGCTCTTCGAGAAAATCCAGCTTCTTTCGATCCGGTATTTGCTCTGCATCTTCGGGCGGCATTTCTCCTGAATTGATCGCATTGAGCACCTTGGCCCATCGCTCCGCCGTTTCGATATCCTTGCTGATCTCCAGCGGAATGGTTTCGAGATCGACGGAGCCTTCTTGGGCATCCGAATTGTGGCACTCGTAGCAGTACTTCTTGAAGACCGCGATCTGCTTTTCTTGCATAAACGCGGAACCATCCTGAGCCTCAGCGATCGAACACGCGGCGAGGAAAACGAAAATCGCGGGCAAGATAAATTTCATGAGCGAGAATTTCATGAGGGAGAGAACACAAGAGTTTGCAGCAGGTTTATTTTTCATGTCACACCAGCAGTAGTTTAGTACGTATCGCAACCAATTTAAACACTCTCTTCAATGCAAAATTGAGATTGCAGCAGGATGTAACTGCCCAAAAGATTACCTTAAGCCTGAATTATCCCGGATTATTCACGAGGCGTGGGCGTGATTTTCAGTTCAGCCAATGAACGTCGTCTCAGTCCGGGTAAAATCGCTTTGGTCCACATCATCGGCGAGGTGAACCGGAATTTTCGAAGCGAACCCGGTGTCACGTTGTCTTTTGTATGGTTTAACCCGATCAACGCCTGTCGTCGTGAATAATTCCGGTTAGGATTTCTTCCCTGATTATTCTCGACGACGGGCGTTGATTCTACGTCTGGCCAACAGCAGCAAGGGAAAAACTGAATTTCAACGAGAAATGTGAATCGTCTGGTGGATGAAAACCACAGCGATCGTTTCATCGCATCAGAGTCGCGGATCACTGTCTCAACTGATTCTGACGCCCACGCCTCGTGAATAATCCGGGGTTAAATTCCAACTGCTTCCTTTTTCGCCAAGCCGCATGATCCTGCACCTGGACATGGACGCTTTCTACGCGTCAGTTGAAATTCGCGACAACCCGGACCTGCGCGGGCTTCCGGTGGTGGTTGGTGGATCACCAACAGGTCGCGGCGTCATTGCGGCGGCCAGCTATGAGGCTCGCAAGTTCGGGATTCACAGCGCGATGCCTTCGTCGCAGGCCGTTCGGCTTTGTCCCGAAGTCATATTCGTGAAGACGCGTATGGATCACTACGCGAAAGTCTCCAAACAGATTCGTGAAATTTTCTTTCGCTTCACTTCGCTTGTTGAGCCGCTTGCTTTGGATGAAGCGTTCCTAGACGTGTCGGGGTGCGAGCAACTTTTTGGCGATGGAGGGACGATTGCCGGCAAGATCAAAGAGCTGGTCAAAAGCGAACTTGGGCTGACAGTTTCGGCGGGTGTTGCGACCAACAAATTCCTTGCCAAACTCGCCAGCGATCTGGACAAGCCCGACGGCTTGGTGGTTGTGCCGCCGGGCGACATCGAGGGCTTTCTGGACCCGCTGCCGATCGAAAGAGTGTGGGGCGTGGGCAAGCAGACTTTGAAAAAGTTCCATCGCCTGAATGTAAAAACGATCAAGGACCTTCGCGGGCTGGACCGCAAAACGATGGAGCAGTTTTTTCGGATCAACGGCGAGCACTTCTGGCGGCTTGCCCGTGGGCTCGACACAAGGCCCGTGGTTCCGGATCGGATCGCCAAATCGGTTTCGCATGAAACGACGTTTGCCCGGGACATTTCGCAGCGCCAACCGCTTCGCGACTGGCTGATGGAGTTAACCCAACAGGTTGGCCGTCGGCTCAGACGTCACGAGATTAAAGGCCGGACGGTGCAAATCAAAATTCGCTTTGCGGACTTCCGCACGATCACCCGTTCGCTGTCTCTTCCCCAGCCATCATCGTCGTCATGCGATCTCGAAGCGGCAGTCGATGAACTACTTGGTCGTGTTGACATTCGCGACGGCGTGCGTCTGGTCGGGATGGGCGTCAGTAATTTGACAACCAGCGGCATGACGCAGGGATCGCTTTTTGACAACGAAACAAAATCTCGAAACTCCCGCCTAGACGATCTGCAAGACCAACTCAAAGATCGATTTGGCCACGACGCGATTCGGCGCGGAACAAGCGTAGAGCACGACATCAGCCGACAGCCCGACCCGCGCGTGAACGACCCGAACCAGCGGTAAAGCGTCGGATTCAATGGCGATGCTGGCCGGTGAAAGACACCTCGACCTTCACCGAACCGCAAGCTGAAACGGGCAGCATCGCTATTGGTCGCTATTCGTCTTGAGCGCGGAACCACGGTGCCAGACAAGCGTCGTACTGGCAGACTTCTGAATCGCTGAAGTACAAGGCAATCTCGCGAGCGGAGGCTTCGGCACCATCGGAAGCGTGAACGAGATTCATCTGGCGACTGCTGCTGAAGTCACCACGGATGGTTCCGGGGGCAGCGCTTAAACCATTGGTCGCGCCAAGCATCTCGCGAACGACGCGGATCACGTCTAGGCCCTGGACAACCATCGCCACAACAGGGGCTCCGGTGATGAAGGCTTCGAGTCCGGGATACCAAGGCTTTTCGCAGTGTTCGGCGTAGTGCTGTTTGGCCAAATCGGGAGTGATCCGGATCAGCTTCATCGCCACAATGTCGATAGCTTTGTCTTCAAAACGAGTGATAATCTGGCCAATCAGTCGGCGCTGGACACAGTCGGGTTTGAGAAGGACAAGAGAACGTTCCATGAGAATGAACCTGATGCGTTGAAGTTAAGTCGTCTGTAAAGCCACCGGTTAATGGCGCGGGCGGGGATTCTATCAGGGAACTGGCAGTTTCGGAATGCTTGTGTTTTAGCCCGGATTATTCACGAGGCGTGCGCGGCAGCATCAGTTCCGACAGTGAGCTGCGGCTCTGATGCGATGAAACGATCGCTGTGGTTTTCATCTACCCGACGATTCGCAATTCTCGTTGAAATTCAGCTTTTCCCTTGCTCCCCTTGACCAGACGTAGAATCAACGCCTGTCGTCGTGAATAATTCGGGTTTAGTGTTGAAGCCAACGTGTTTCGCACGATCACCCTGCCGACCACCCGCTCGCAAACGACAGAGAATCCGGACAGATATCGGCGTGAATGAGGATGTTTCGCCCTTGCGCCCGGGATGCGGGTGGTCGAGGGAATCAGAGCCCAGCGGGCCTGCCATTTCCACGAAAAGATTCGGTGATACGATGCGTCTCAATGCGATCTGGCCTGCTGAATTTGGCAGATGGCCATTATAATCTGCGCACCCTTCTTCGCCTCCCGGTTCCCTTTTTCCATCGCAGCCAAGTTCGATGACAACTTCTACTGAACAATTTCCGCCCACATCAAAGCCCTCCGAATCCGTTTCAGGAGTCACGGTCCGACTTGCGGGCGATTCAGGCGACGGCATGCAACTGCTGGGAACGCAGTTGACCAACACGTCGGCGCTCTCTGGAAACGACGTGGCAACGTTTCCCGATTTCCCGGCCGAGATCCGTGCGCCGCGGGGAACGCGAGCGGGAGTTAGCGGCTTCCAGGTTCAGTTCAGCTCCGACGAGATCTTTACCCCCGGCGATGGACTCGACGCTTTGGTGTGCATGAACCCGGCGGCTTTGGTGACCAACATCGGAGACCTGAAAAAGTCGGGCATTCTGATCGTCAACTCAGACAGCTTTGAAAGCAAAGACCTCAAGCTGGCAAAACTTGAAAACAGTCCTCTCGAAGACGGAACCACTGATCCGTACCGAACGATCCACGTGCCGATGACCAAGTTGACTCGCGGTGCTGTCGAATCGACGGGACTTTCGACCAAATTTGCCGATCGCTGCAAGAACTTTTTTGCGATGGGCCTGGTGTTCTGGCTTTACGGCCGCGACGTCGAACCGACGCTCCGATTCATCAATGCCAAATTCGGCAACAAGCCCGAGGTCGCCGAAGCGAACCGCCTCGCCCTGAAGGCCGGATGGAACTACGGAGAAACGACAGAAGATTTTGCTTCGACCTACCAGGTATCCGCCGCCGAACTGCCGGCCGGGGTTTACAGAAACGTGATGGGTAACCAGGCACTTTCCTGGGGCTTGATCTCGGCGGCAAAGCTCAGCGGCAAAGAACTTTTCCTTGGCTCGTATCCGATCACTCCTGCCAGCGACATTTTGCACGAGCTATCAAAGCACAAGAACTTTGGCGTGAGAACGTTTCAGGCCGAAGATGAAATCGCTGCAGTTTGTTCGGCAGTGGGCGCCGCGTTTGGTGGCTCGATGGCCGTCACGACCAGCAGCGGACCGGGAATCGCTCTTAAAGGCGAAGGCCTTGGGTTAGGCTTGATGCTGGAACTGCCGATGATCGTGATCGACGTGCAACGCGGCGGTCCAAGTACTGGCTTGCCGACCAAAACCGAACAGTCGGACCTGCTGATGGCGATGTACGGTCGCAACGGCGAGTCACCGCTTCCGGTTGTGGCAGCGCAGAGCCCCGCAGATTGCTTCCGCACGGCAATCGAAGCCTGGCAAGTGGCCACAAAGTTCATGGTGCCCGTTGTGATTCTTTCCGATGGATACATCGCCAACGGTGCCGAACCCTGGAGGATCCCCGACGTCGGCACGCTGCCAAAAATCGAAGTCAGCCACCCGGCCGGTCGTGAGCCAGATGGCACCCAGTTCCTGCCGTACGAGAGGAACGAAGATCTCGCCAGGCCGTGGGCGATCCCCGGCACCGAGGGCTTGATGCATCGCGTGGGCGGACTGGAAAAAGAAGACGGCACCGGCAACGTGAGCTACGACCCGGATAACCACCAACACATGGTCGAAACGCGCGCCAAAAAGATCGCCAACGCGGCAAGTTTTATTGATCCACTGGAAGTCGACGGTCCCGAGTCCGGAACTCTGGTCGTTAGCTGGGGCGGGACCTATGGCGCATGTCGCACCGCCGTCAAAACGCTTCAGGAAAAAGGCCAAAACGTGGCTCATGCTCACATGCGTTGGATTCATCCTTTCCCCGCCAACACCGAAGAAGTCTTCAGGCGATATGACAAAATCGTCGTCCCTGAACTCAACTCGGGCCAACTGAGGCTGATGATTCGCAACGAATTTTTGATCGACGCCGTTGGCATCAACAAGATCAAAGGCAAACCGTTTTCGGTAAGCGAGTTGGTCGACGAAATCGAATCCGCATAACCACCGCGGCGGTTCCGAATCGTCACCGAAATCTTTCACGCATCGGCTTAACGCCGTCAACACGTCGCACACTTTAGAACTGAATATTTGAACAATGAACGCAGAACTTCCCGTCCTGAAAGCCAAAGATTTTGAGTCCGACCAGGACGTACGCTGGTGTCCCGGTTGCGGCGATTACTCGATTCTCGCCCAAATGAAAAAGGTGCTTGCCGAGATCGGTGCTCGTCAGGAGTCGACCGTTTTCATCTCCGGCATCGGTTGCTCAAGCCGCTTTCCGTACTACATGAACACTTACGGAATGCACAGCATTCACGGTCGCGCCCCTGCATTCGCAACGGGACTCAAAACCACGAGGCCCGATCTGGACGTGTGGGTGATCACCGGCGACGGCGATGCACTTTCGATCGGCGGCAACCACTTGATGCACGTGATCCGTCGCAACCTGGACATCAACATCGTGCTGTTCAACAACAGCATCTACGGACTGACAAAGGGCCAGTACTCTCCGACATCCAAAGTCGGTGCAGTCACAAAAAGCACCCCGCGAGGTTCGATCGACCATCCGCTCAACCCGCTCCAGGTCGCCCTCGCGGCCGAAGGCACGTTCGTGGCTCGCAGCGTTGATTCAAGCATCAAACATCTGATGGCAACTCTCAAGCGGGCTTCGCAGCACAGGGGAACTTCCTTCGTCGAGGTCTACCAGAACTGCAACGTCTTCAACGACGGTGCCTGGGACTACGCCAAAGCCAAAGCCACCAAAGACCAGACCACCGTTGTGCTTGAGCACGGCAAGCCACTGGTCTTTGACGGCGGCACCAAGGGCATCCGCTTGAACGGGTTCATGCCCGAAGTCGTCGAAATCGGCGGCGACGTGTCGGAGTCTGACTTGTTGGTACACGACGAAAAAGCCACCGAACCCCATCTTGCCAACATTCTCTCCCGCATGCGGCACCCCCAGTTTCCCGAACCAATTGGAGTGTTCCGCGCGATCGAGCGAACGACCTACAACGACGGGGTCAACGAGCAGGTCGCAGACGCGCGCGGCGAGCAGGGCGAAGGCGATCTGGCAAAGATGTACACCTCCGGCGACACATGGACGGTTGCATAGCTTTTGAGCAAGCCGTTGATTTGGATTCGCCAAAACGGCTACGGAAAAACAAAAGGCAGCCTTGCTCGTCGGGCTACGATTGGGCTCGTTGCCTTTTCGAGCCATCGCGTAGGCCAGATCAAGGACGCATGATTGCCCACACGGCAAAAACAACACTCAGCGTTGAGCCTTCTTGATGTCGGCCAACTTCCTGTCGCGTCCGACGCTCCGGCAATCGGCGTGTTTCCCCCAGCGTTCCCCGCTGGCCTTTTCCGGTCGCCCCAGCGTGATTTTCGACACAGACGTCACAACTGGTCGCCTGTCAAATCAGGCCATCAGGAAATAGCGGCCAAAACTCAGCCGGGCCTATCGAAGTCGTATGCTTCCTGAAATTGCTGCAACTTTTTCCCGCTACTACCATGCCCAAACTGGCCGTCAAAGAGTCCGCTTCACCGCCATCTCTTCACTCCAGCGAATTCTCGTTTCCAGAACTGGACACCGAAGGTATGGAAACCCTTGAGGCGATCGCGAACGCCGATCACTTCAATGAGTGGATGTACCAAACCGTCTCCAGTCGCCTGACCGGTGAGATCATCGAAATTGGCAGCGGCATCGGCAACATCTCGCAATTCTTTGAACGCGACGGGCGCTATCTGCACCTGAGCGACATTCGCCAGAACTATTGCGATTTTCTGCGTCAGCGATTCGGAAACAGCCCTGGCATTTCCGGCGTCAGCGAAATGAACTGGGCTCACCCCGAGTTCGAACGGGCCTACCCGGAAATGCTCGAAAGATTCGACGGCGTGTTTGCGTTGAACGTTCTTGAGCACATCGAAAACGACAGCCTCGCAGTAGCCAATGGTTTCAAACTGCTAAAACCCGGCGGACGGATGGTGATTCTGGTTCCTGCGGGCAAGTGGTTGTACAACGAGTTTGACAAATCGCTCGAGCACTTCCGGCGGTACAACAAAAAGTCGCTGACCAAAGTACTCCGCGACAACCATTTCGAAATCGCTCACCAGCAGTACTTCAACACCGCTGGTATGCCCGGCTGGTTCCTCTCGGGAGCCCTCTGCGGCAACCGCACGATTCCTGCCGGTCAGATGCGGCTGTTCAACACCCTCGTTCCGCTTTTCAAAGTCATCGACAAATGCGTGCTGAACCAGTTCGGGCTTTCGGTTATCGTCGAAGGCATCAAGCCCGCGTAGCGACCCGATCCACCCCGTCGCATAGCTTGTGCGCCAGCAAACGACTTGTGTTCACTCCGATACAACCCACGGGCGACGCGAGACCGCCGTTGGGTTATCATTGGATCGATCATCCGTAACAGTGGAGCCCAGATGTTTTGCCGCACCAAGTTTTCCGTTTGCTTTTGCCTGACCGTAGCGATTGCTTTTACAGCCGCGAGCGTTCCTGAGGCATTCGCTCAGCAATGGAGTTTTTATCGCGGCCCCGGCGGCAACGGTACCGCGACCACTGATGCCAAACTCGAAGGCAACCTCAAGGTCCACTGGAAAGTCCCCGCCAAAGCGGGATTCAGTTCCTTTGCAATCTCTGCCGGCAAAGCCATCACGCTGGTTGCTGATGGAGGCAACGAATACTGCATCGCCATGGATGCTCAATCGGGCAAAGAAATCTGGACCGCCCGGCTTGGCAAAAACAAATACGATCGCGGCGGCGGCGCAGGAGCGATGGGCAACAAAGGCGGCGACGGCCCGCGGTCGACTCCCACCATCTCCGCAGATCACGTCTATATCTACGACGCGCAGCTAAAGCTCTACTGTCTGGAACTCGAAACTGGAAACGAAGTCTGGAATCAGGACATCCTGAATGCTCATAAAGGCCGCAACATCCGCTGGCAGAATGCCATTTCACCGGTCGTGGACCAGCAACACGTTTACGTCGCCGGCGGCGGCGCGGGCAAGTCAATGCTGGCCTTTGAAAAGAGCACCGGCAAGCTCGCCTGGAAAACGGGCGACGAAAAAATCACCCACGCCACACCGGTCCTGACGAAAATCAACGACCAAAAGCAAATCATCTTTTTCATGCAGTCTGGCTTGATCGCCCTGAATCCCGAAACCGGCGAAAACCTCTGGCGGACGGAGTTTCCCTACAACGTTTCTACCGCCGCATCACCAGTCATTTTTGGCAACTACGTCTACGGATCGGCCGGCTACAACGTGGGCGCAAAGCTGTTTCAAATCAACGACAAAATCGCAAAAATGGTCTGGGAGAAGCCCAACCGCCTGGTGAACCACTGGAGCACCCCGGTCTATCACGACGGATTTCTTTACGGCATGTTCAGTTTCAAAAAGTACGGCCGCGGCCCGCTTCAGTGCGTCGATCCGATGACTGGAGAAATCAAATGGTCCGAAAGCGGCTTCGGACCGGGAAACTGCATCGTCGTCAACGACAAAATCGTGGCATTGGCAGACGACGGTCAGCTTGTTATCGCCCAGGCAAGCCCCGAACGTTACAACGAACTTTCACGCAACCGGGTTCTGGACGGCAAGTGCTGGTCGATGCCAGCGATGGACAACGGCAAAATATACCTTCGCAGCACCACCCATGGCACCTGTGTAAGCTTTGAGTAGCAAGCATCGACGAAACAATGACTGTCGTAGTTGATTTCACCAGAAGTCCTCTGCGAGCAGGGAACTCTGGCGAATCCCACTACCTAATCTGCCAGTTCAGTTTGTCGATTCTTTAACCGGAATTATTCGCAACGACGGGCGTTGATTTGCGTTGAACCCCACGGACACGAAGGTCAAAGTTGGATTGTCGCCCAGATTTCGGTTCACCTCGTTGATGGAGTCCAAACCAGAGACTTATTTCCAACCGGTGCGATGTTCATTGGCTAAACTGAAAGCTACGCCCACGCCTCGTGAATAATCCGGGTTAATGTGAAACCCACGCGCCCTTGACCCCGGAGAACCCTGTCGCGCAACCGAAAAAGAACGTCTTGGGTTGCAATTCAAATCCGGCACCGCGAAATATTTCGATTGCCCGGTCGCAGTTTTCAAAAGCCTTCGTGTAGACACCCAACAAACGATAGTTGTCAGGATTGCCCAACAGCATTCTCCCGACGATCGGGATCAACCTGTTGAGGTACAACATGTAGGGAATCCGCAGGAGCCTTGACGGCGGCACCGAAATCTCAAGAAAGCCCAATCGTCCGCCGGGTTTCAGAATCCGGAAACACTCCGCCGCAAGAAGCTTCAACTGGTCGTGGGAGAAAGTTTTCAAACCGAAAGTTGAAACGACTTTGTCGACAGACCCACTGGGCAACCCGGTATGCAGGGCGTCTCCGTTGATAACTTTGCAATTGATCTTTTTTGCCGCAACGCTTCGGTCGGCTAACTTGCACATAGCCGACGAAAGATCGATCGAAACAAACTCAATCGCCATCTCGGGGTTCCGACGATTGATCGTAATCGCCAACTCCGACATTCCCGACATCAGATCCACCACGGTCTCGCCGCTGTGGTAACCGTTGAGCGCCGCGCACTGCTGACGCCAGAAGAAGCAGAACCCAAACGAAGAAATCGAATTCACAATTCCATAGGTCTTCGACATTTCGTCAAAGAGCGCCGTAACGAACTTTGGATTGTAGAGTTCTCTCTGAAGCATAATCTTGCCCACTCACTGAAGGCTGGAGGCACTTGTGATTTGCCAACCTGTCCTGTTGACCGCAAATCAACGTCACAACCAACGCGGCTGACAAACTTTGCGGGCTGCGCCAAGTTAACGGGTATTCGAAACCCTGCGCATCCTGTCACAAACTCCGGGAAAAAGGCCTTTGCGGCGTCGATGTGGAAATGACGGGGACTCAAAGGCAGCACCGAAATACGAAAACCCGCCCTTCAAGGACCCCAGCAGCTTTCAACTCATTGCGAAATCGGATCATGAACCAGGCAATCACAATTCGACTTACTCTCTTTTCGTTGACCCTTGCTGTTGCTTTCTCTGCGAATCGTCAATGCGATGCCCAGTTGTTTTCCAAACTCCGCAGTGAGTACGGCAAAAACTCATCGCTCACCTACGGACCGGACGACGCATCGATTCGCAGCCGACTATTTAACCTCCACACCGGCCACGCGGGAGCCTATTACAACTGCGACGGCGAAGAAGAAAAACGCCACTCTCCGTACATCAAGTGGAAAACTGTCACCGGAAGAAGCCTTCCGCCACTGTTTTGGGACATCCGTCATTGGAAAAGAGACAAAGCCGAAATCGCGCAGCGGATCTGCGACGGTGGCTGCTGCAATGATGACTGCGGCAATGGTGACTGCGGCCACTCGGCAAAGCGAAAAAAGTTTGGCTTTGCGCCACGACACCAACAACCCTGCGATTGCTGCAAAAGTGGCAACCCTCACCCGACAGGGCAGAGGCTGGCGGTCATGGAAAATGGACCCGCCGCTGACATCGAAAGCACCCCGCAACCCATCGAAAGCAAAAAGCCCACAGGGCTGATGGCTTCCCTGAAAAAGGTCGGCACCCTCGGCACCCAACAACCGCACGCCCAAACACCCCTTGCCAAAGCACAATCACCCAGCTCGCGTTCAACATCCGTTTTGAACAAACCAACACGTTCAGTGGGCTTGCTGACCAACGAACCGCGACGCCGGTAACCCCACCAGGGCGATCGACGCTGTCCGCAACGAGCGGCACAGCACCCATTGAAACCGCACGAAGCATTGCCGCAAAAGATTGGAATTCAAAACACGGCTTGCAATTCCAATCCAGCTTGCGGTGGTCTACTTATTCAGGATCGCATCTGAGCCACGCAGCCGCCACGGAAACCTGTCTTTGTGGACCATCACCTTTTGCTGAACGAAGTTATTCGCAAAAACCCAAAGCTCTCGCGACTGCTCCATCCCCGCAAGCTGCACACCATTCCACTGCGTTGGAGCCGCGTAGTCAAAAAGGTCCTGCGTGAACCAGCGCGTGGCCATGTCCTTTTCCTCGGACGCCACCGGGCGATGCTTCCGCAATTCAGTAACAAACTCGGACGCCGCCGCCCCGTCGGCAGCCTGATTGCCCCACAAAACAAGCATCGGCAATGGCGTCGATTTCTTGCCCGAAATCAGCGGGGACTTGGCCAGCTTCTTCAAAACCGAACCGTTGAATTTGGCGGTGGGAGAAAACAGAATCAGTGATTTGACATCCTGTCCCTGCTTGAGACTGCCCAACGATGGCCATGACCAGTCACTGATTGCCCAGGCTATCGCAAGGTGGCTTGAGTCCCCGACCGCCACCACGTTGAGCAAATCAATGTTCAGCTCACCTTCGTTGTTCTTTTTCATCAGGAACCGCTTGCACTGATCAATATCCGCAACCGCTGACAACGCCTGTTTCTTTTTGAAGTCTTCATGGTTCAGTGGTTCATTCATTCCCTTGACGACAGTACTTTCACCGTGCCCTCGCAAATCCGGAACGATCACCGCATGCCCCTGTGACTGAAGATAAGTCGCAAACCGCTGCATGTCCTGGCGGGAACGCCCCCAGTTGTGAACAAGGATAAACGGCACCACTTCTTTGCCCGCTTCGGATTCATCTTTGGAGCCACTGCCGTCGCCTCCGGGCTTCGCTGCTTTTTTCTGTTCCTTCGGCCGAAGCCCTGTTCGCACAAGTTCTTCATGAGGAATCGGCGGGTACCAAGAACAAACCAGTTCAATACCCTGGCCCCTGACTTCTTCGACGACGTTGGTCGCCTGGTACTTCGCGTCCAACTCTTTGCCTTTGCGTCCAACGGGCCGCTTCTGATTCCCGCCCGGAGCTTGCGGCAGTGAACCGGTCGGCTTCGAATTCAAACCGCCGGTGAGGGGCGGCTGCTGCTGATCACTGTTGGACTTTTTTCTCATCGGACTCTGACGTCGTTGCGCCATGGCCGACTCTGGCAAAACCAAAGTAAACACGATTGCTGCTATCACCCATGCAACCGCAGACCGACCAAACTGTTTGTCTTGTGAAGAAATATCCATGTGACGCCTGATACGAAAGTTGAATAACTACCCCAATTCTTCCAACCATTCTACCGCATACCGCGAAAACAGCCAAAAATGAATCCACATCCTGCTACTTCCGCTTTGTATGCTCCATTTCACTTTGGACACATCGACCATGAGTGCTAAGATAAAGCATCAGCAAAAGAGGAGATGAACCATGAAAAACCTGCGTCGTTGGTGGCAAATCAGGACTGGCCGGTACGAAACCCCTTTCGACACCGACACTCCGTTTTGGGCCATCAGCCTGATTGCCCACCTGGTCATCATCCTTTTACTGGCCAAAGTCGTGATGCCCGAGTCCCAGCGTCGCGCGATCGGTGAACTGCTCAGCACCGCCACCGACGAATCCGAGCTAATCGACGAACTTCCTGACGAAATCGAGATTTTCGAAGTCGAAACCGATGATATCGGCGATCAGGCCGACGAGGCGCTGGAAGAACAGGCCGCCCAAACCCCGACGCTCGAATTCGTCTCCGATGCAACCGCTGCCCCCGAAACGGAGCTTTTCGAGGCCGGCGAAATCTTTGCCGCTGAAATGGAATCCGCAACGGCCACCGTTGCCGAACCAACACTCGAAGTTCTCAAGGTTCGCGGCACCGCAGGAGCTGCCCTGAAAAAGACAAGCGGTGCGGTCGATCGGCTCGCCGAGGAAATCCGCCTGCGAATGGCCGAAGGCGACCTGATGGTGGTCTGGCTCTTCGATCAGTCGGCCAGCGTCAGATCACAACGCGAAGTCATCGCCAATCAATTCAATCGCGTCTACGAGCAAATCGAGGGCTTCCACGAAATCACTCAAAAAGAACTCGACGCCGCCGGCGGCAAAGCCCCTCTACTAACGGACCTTTATCAATTTGGTCAAACCTGCACCAAGCTCATCCCCAAACCGACCTTCGAACTGGACCGTCTTCGTGAAGGCGTGGCCAAAGTGAAACGCGATGATTCGGGAATCGAAAACGTGATGTCTGCCGTGATTCAAATCGGTTCCAAGTACCGCGGCATGACCCGGGTCGACCGCAAGACAGGCCGGCCCGAACGCAACGTAATGATCATCCTTGTGTCCGATGAAGCCGGCGACGACCTGCAACGAACCGACGAAGCGGTCCGCGTCTGCGTCAACCATTCCATCAGCGTCTACACCGTCGGCGTTCCTGCTCCTTTCGGTCGTCCCGAGACAGTTGTCAAATGGGTCGATCCGGATCCGGAATACGACCAGTCGCCGCAACCCGCCCGCGTCAGCCAAGGGCCTGAAACGCCACGCCCCGAACGCCTGAAACTGGGCTTTGCCAACGGCGACGACGATCTCGAACAGATCGACTCGGGCTTCGGCCCCTATTTTCTCACCCGTCTCTGCTACGAAACGGGCGGGCTCTATTTTGCGGTCCACCCCAATCGCAAGTCACGGCAGTACATTTCTTGGGGTGCCGTCGAAAACTACGCCGCCAGACTGACTTACTTTTTTGACCCCGACGTGATGCGCCGCTACCAGCCGACCTACGTTTCGCTGGCCTCCTACAACCGCGACCTCTCGCAAAGCACCGCACGCCAGGCGTTGGTACGAGCCGCTGAGTTTACGCAAACAGGCACCCTGGGCTCGCCGCAACTTCGCTTCCCGCGACTCAACGAAGCCACGTTTGTGAATCTCGTTAGCGAAGCCCAAAAAGATGCCGCCTTCGTCATGCCCGAACTGGAAAAGCTGGTCGCCATGCTTGAGTCCGGCGAAAAGGACCGCCAAAAAGAGCAAGTCCCCCGCTGGCAAGCCGGCTACGACCTTGCCTTGGGCCGAGCCCTCGCTGCGAGAATTCGCGCCGAGTCCTACAATCAGATGCTGGCCCTGGTGAAGACCAAGCTTCAGTTTGACCCCGCCAAAGACGAGAACACGCCGCGTAACAACACGTGGATTCTTCGTCCGTCCAATACGATTGAAACCGGCAGCCGCATGGAACAGGCCGCAGCCAAAGCCCGCAAGCTATTAGAGCAAGTCATCGAAGAGCATCCCGGCACACCGTGGACCATGTTGGCACAACGGGAACTCAAGATCCCAATCGGTTGGAGATGGCATCAGAGCTACACCGCTCCGCCCCGTCCTCGCGAACCGAATCAGAACAACAACGTCAACATGAACCCCGAACGCCGCCCGATGACGAACCGCCAACCGAAACAACGCCGCCCCATCCCACGACTTTGAATCTTTGGCCAACTTGCCACGACACCTAAGCTAAGAAAGCGGAGTGCCAATCGCACCCCGTTAGTTCGTGTACTCACGATTCAGCTGCAGCGTTAACTTCGGCGTCGAAAACCAATCAAGCCGACCCCGAAAACACTCAATAACCCAATAACACCGGGCTCTGGAACAGCGGAGAAGCTTGTAGTTCCATCATTGCGAAATCCCGGAGTTCCCGGGAAACCGCCGGGGAGCGTGTCATGAAGCACGAACCCCCCTGTCAAATCTGGATCACGAGTTGATGACACGCCGACGCCCGTTCCTGAGGCAACGGAAGCAATTGCGACAGAACCCAAATCAAAAACGGTAATCGTGTCGCCACCATTGTTTATCCCAAGCGTGCCAGTACTTGCCACATCGACCAAGGCACCACCAAAATTGGAAACACTTGGGCTTCCTCCTCCGAAGAGCACAAATGCTTGGCCAGGGTTAAGGACTGTACCAGCTGCGAATGTATGCCGAACACCAATTCCGTCATTAACAGTCCAGTTGGAAATGTCCAACGATGTTGCCAGTGTGTTCACAAATTCAATGAACTCATCGTCACCAACATCGAAATTGCCATCCATATTTGCGTCAAAGTCCTCAGCACCGGGCCCATTCGGGTTCGCCAACACTTCGTTAATGACCAAATCCGCAGTAGCGATGTTGGAAATACAAAGCATCCCCAACATTGAAAGTAGAAAGATTCTTCTCATGGTTCTCTCTTGGTTGAAAAACAGAAGATGATTTTGGACGGGATTTTAGCCTTTCCACTCACGCTGTTCGAGCACCCGGAGGGCCCGATCCTCATTTTCACGAATTCTTCACCTTCCGAAGCATTTTTCGCAGTCACGCTCTATAATTGAGGAAAGTGATCTCGCGGTTAAACGCGGTTCCTACGTTAGTTGGAAAATCTTCCCATCATGGAGACGGGGCCTTGGCAGTTCCTTCAGCTTCACAATTTCTTGATGTCGTAAAGAAATCTGATGCGGTGTCACCATCACGGCTATCGGATTGGGGAAAAAACCCGAAACAGGGCCTTAGCGCCGAAGATCTCGCTCGCGACCTGATCAAGAAAAAACTGCTCACGCTCTGGCAAGCCAAAATGCTCCTCAAGGGAGCCACCAAACTCGGCATCGGCAGCTACACCCTTACCGACCGACTTGAGCGAAACGCGATGGGCGATCGGTTCAGCGCCGTCCATAAACAGCTTTCCCGCAAAGTCACCATTCAGTATCTTCCGGCCGCGCTGTGCAAAGACACCGACGCCAAAAAGATCATCCACCAGCACGGTCGGAAACTCGCCAACCTCGACCACCCCAACTTGACGCATGTTTTCGACATCGATGAAGAAAACGGACGCGTCTATCTGGTCTCTGAATCAATCAATGGCTACACGCTGGCTGCACTACGCGAAAGCAACCAACTGCCCGACCATGCGCCAAAAGTAGGCAACCTGATTCACCAAGTGCTTGCCGCTGCTACACACGCCCATGCCTCGGATGTCTTCCACGGGAACATCAACGAATCAAATATCACGATCACCAAAACGGGCAGCGCCAAACTCGGCAGTCTCACCAGATCCAGCGTGCAAACTGCACTTGATAACGCCGGCATCGGCACTCCCGACAACGATCTCAAATCCATCTCTACCCTCGGCCAAAGTCTGCTTGAGAATTGCCCTGACGACGAACAGCGAAAAGACCTCGCCGTAATCTTTGCAGCCATCCCCACCGACGCGACCACCGTCCCAGACCAACTCGACCAGTGGCTCCTGGCCAACAACCCGCCCGAAGAGATCACCAGCAACGACCTGACACTCGAACCGGCAGTCGATTTGCCTTTAACCACCCCCGACTATGCCCTGGCCTCTGCAGCACCCACCGGCCCACCGACTCACATGAAAGCCAAACAGTCGGCCGAACAACAGCCCAGCGACGACGGCAACTTCCTCGCGAGGATCGCACGCAAAAGCCCCGTTGGCGTGCTGGCGGCTTCCGCTCTGGTCAGTTTACTATTCATTGGCTCAACCGTCTTTGCCGCCAACAGCATGTTTGGCGACAAGACCGACCAGCAAGTCGCCGCCGCAACACCAGCGACACAAAACAGCCGTGGCACGAATAAGAAAAGCAACAAGTCCCGAAAGTCCAGGCGTAACGCCGCGAAAAAAGAGGCTCACAAAGTCCAACGTCCCGACTTCAGCAAGAGCAATGGCCTGCTTGCCGAGCCACCTCCATCGCAAGCCGATCAGAAAGCTCTCGATCCCGAGGAAAACCGCAAAGCCATCGCTGCTCATTTTAGCGGCAAAACACCAACCGCCCCCACCGAACCCGATACCTCAGCAGTTCAGAACACATCCCTGGCCCGTGATACCGCAGACCATTACAAACCAGAAACAGCTTCTGACCCCATCGCCACAGCCCCCGCCACAACGCCCCCTCAGGACACTGCTGACAAAAATAAAGCCGCTAATAAGAAGTCCGCTAATAAGAAGTCCGCCAAGAAAGATGTTCTCAAAGCCGGCGAAAACCCATTCACCAAATTGCCTGCGACGATCGACATTCCACTCGCGTCGGATCCGACGCCGTTCAACATCGGCCGGTTGGTTCTCGAAAAGAAACACCTTTTGGGCGTGGAGTTGGTAAGCGCCCCAGTCATCGCTCGCAAGAAACCCGTTTTCTCAATCGCGAGGACCGCAGAAGACCGCCAGAAATGGAATATCTCCTGGCAAAAGAAAAAGAAGACCGACCCCATCGTCGTCGCCCAACTCACCAAATCACCAGCGGACCTCAGCTTCCAATGGCTTCCCGCGGCGGCCGAAAATGAAGTCTGCAACTATCTGCGGAACTGCCGCCTGAAACTCTCCACCCCCTCCAACACTCATTGGCTGACGCTGCGAAATCCAATCAAAATCGATGGCTTCCAACTGACCGAATCGGCGACATCGATCCGAAAAGAAATCGAGATTCCGTGGATGCCTTCGACTGCATCGATTACCGCCAAAAGCTCCAAATGGGTGATCAGGTCCAAGACCCACAAGGACTTGCACCCGACAATGGAACAGCCGGAGATTACCCGCAAGTCACCCGCGATCATGTTCATGAGCAACGGCACCGCACAACACCTCTGGATGCAGATCGGCGTCGACATTCGCAAGAAACTCAAAATCGAGGCCAGCCTCCTGGCACAGCCGATCCCTGAAAGCCGGGTCGTCCCGATTACCGAAATTGGCCAGATTTCGCAAATGGCGCTGCAAATGAAGCAGTTCGTTCAGCAAGCCCAAGTCGCCGCACAGCAGGCGTCAGCCGCGGCGGCCAAAGTCGAAAAACGAAAGGGGACCGATTGGGAAAAGAAACAACAGGCCAAGGACCAGGCCGAGGAATTTGCCGCCGCTGCGAAAGCTTTTGAGCTCAGAGCGAGGCACTCCGAATTCTACGCCGAAATCGCCCCAAGACTTGTGAACAAAGATATCCCTCTGACTGTCACGTTCTCCTTAAATGATCAACATCGGATCGTGCTGGCGTACACCACCGGCAATGTCGATTTGCAAAAGAAGAAGAAAAACAAAAAGAAGGAGTAGCCTTCCTTCCCAGCAAAATTTGCCACCTTCGGCCAGTCGGACAAAACATGATTAAAGTCGGCATTGTCGGTGCCACCGGTTACACCGCCCTGGAACTGATTCGAATTCTGCTTCGACATCCCACAGCGGAAATCACGGCCCTCACATCGCGAGACGACTCGCGACCCCACATCGGCAGCGTTCATACTTCGCTGCGTGACCGCCTGGACCTGCACTGCGAAATTCTGGACGTCGATTCGCTGGCCCAAAAGGTTGACTGCGCATTTTGCTGCCTGCCCCACGCCGCATCCGCTGCGATCGTAGGCCAGCTACTCGACGCCGGCCTCAAAGTCATCGACTTCAGCGCAGACTACCGCCTCAATGACGCCACCAGCTTTGAAAGCATCTACGATGTCCGGCATCCTGACGCGGATCGTGTTGGCAATGTGCCCTACGGCATCCCTGAACTTTTTCGCGAATCGATCGCAGGTGCCGATCTTGTCGCCAACCCCGGCTGCTTTCCCAGCAGCGCCCTGCTACCACTGGCACCGCTGCTGCAAAACGGCTTGATCACTCCCGACGATATCATCGTCGATTCCAAAACAGGAGTTTCAGGCGCTGGTCGCAAAGCCAATCTCAAGTTCCATTTTCCCGAATGCAATGAATCGATGACCGCCTACGGAATTGGCACGCATCGGCACATGCCCGAAATCGACCAGATTCTCACAAGGTTTTGCCAAAGCCAAACGCAAGTCGTGTTCACACCTCACCTGACACCGATGGACCGCGGAATTCTGTCCACCATCTACGTCAAACACTCCACCGGCCACACACCCGATGAACTTCTCGATTGCCTGAACGATTTCTACAAATCCGAACCCTTTGTCCGCATCACATCTGGCATTCCCACCACCAAAGATGTCAGCTTCACCAACTTTTGCGACATCACCGTCAAACCCAGCCGCGACCGAACTGTTATCATCAGCACTCTGGACAATATGATCAAAGGAGCCTCCGGCGCTGCGGTTCAGAACTTCAACGTGATGCACAACTTCGACGAAACTACAGCCTTGCTTTGACGTAGCAATCGTGACCGCTTCCACCGCTGGCATGCAACATGGGGCGACCACTGGAAGCCGTCACTACGGAAACTCCTCAACAATTCACATTGAAAACTTCGCACTTCCCGTGACTGAATCCCCAAAACCTAAACCCGATGCATTGCCTTTGGGCTTTCAGTACTCCGGCACGACCTGCGGCATCAAAGACTCCGGCAAGCCCGACATTGCCCTGATCACCTCCGACGTTCCGGCGGTCGCCGCGGGCGTCTACACGCAAAACATCGTCCGCGCCGCATCAATCGACTGGAACCGGCAGGTCACTCCGACGGACCACCTCAAAGCCATCATCATCAATTCCGGCAACGCCAACGCCTGTACGGGCGATCAGGGATCGCGGAACAACCAGCAGATGGCATACCAGACCGCCAACGCGCTGAACGACAACCCGGGTAACATCTGCATCATGTCGACGGGCATCATTGGCCAACAACTGCCCATGAAGTGCATCGAAAAAGGCATCGTTCAGGCCAGCGAAAGACTCGGCAGCACCGTCGCCGACTTCGAATCGGCCAGCGAGGCGATCCTCACAACCGACAAGGGAACCAAAACCGCATTCCGCAGCTTTGAGTACCAGGGCGAAACGGTACGCCTTGCCGGCATGGCCAAAGGCGCCGGCATGATTGGCCCCAACATGGCCACCATGCTCGGCATCGTCACCACCGACATGACGCTGACTCCACCGGTCGCCCAAGAAATCCTCAAACGCGTCGCCGACAAAAGCTTTAACTGCATCAGCGTCGAAGGCCACACCAGCACCAATGACGCTCTGGTGCTGTTGGCCAATGGGCTTTCCCCGTCACCGGTGAAACATTGGCAAGCCATCCAACTGTTCACCGACGCCCTCACCGAACTGTGCATCGAACTGGCAACCCAAATTCCCGCCGACGGCGAAGGAGCCAGCCACCTGGTTGAAATCTGCGTGTCCGGTGCTGCCTGCGACCAAGACGCTGACATCGTCGCCCGCGCGGTTGCGATGAGCAATCTCGTCAAAACCGCGATCGCTGGTGCGGATCCCAATTGGGGACGAATCACATCGGCGACAGGGTTGACTTCGGTTCAGTTCCCAATCAAGCAGCTTTGCGTGGCGATCAACACCGTAAGCATCTTTGAGTCAGGCCAACCAGTTGAATTTGACGCTGCCAGCCTGAGCAAAAGCATGGCCGAAAACTTTCGTACCTGCTTAGACATCAAAATCGGCGGCGGCCCCGGACTGGCCACCCACTGGACCAGCGACCTGACGACCGACTACGTCAAATTTAACTCCGAATACTCCACCTGAACGCGATTCCCCCAACAGGGCAGGGCGGCCAACATTCCTTGCAGGCGTCACTCCCGGAACAACATCCCGCCAACAACTGCATTCATCGGGCACCAGGCAGGTACAAACCTTGACAATCTGTCCTCTATGCCTAGCCTATTAAGGCTTCGAAGTTCACAACCCACCAAATTTCGGTCAATTTTCATGGCATCCGGCGACCCATCAAAAAAGAAGAACGACAGCGACGAAAAACTGGTCTCCGGTGAAGAAATTCAGGCAACCGTTGTCGATGATGGCCTGGATCTGGAAATCGTCGACGAATTCAGCGAAGACGACTTTGACGAGGACTTTGACGACGACTTCGAAGAAGAAATCGAAGGCGAATACGACCTCCAAGACGACAAGTACGGCCAGGAGTTCGACGAAAACTTCGGGCACCTGACCGACCCAACTCGGCAGAAGAAACCCAAAGCCGACACCGCCGACAGCAAAGGCGGAAAAAAGGTTGCCGAAAAGAAACCCGCCGACAAGCCCGCCAAAGCGGTTAAAGCACCTGAAAAGAAAGCCGCCCAAAAGGCAGCTTCCAAAAAATCAACCAAGAAAGTCTCTCGCAAAAAGTAGGCATAGCAGGAGGTACACTCCGTGTGCCGTCGTGCAGGCTGTGGTTTCATTAACGCTATGCCAATGCCGAATGCACTCCAAATGCGATCATAATGCGCTCACTCTGGCAATGTCAGTCGCACACGACCGTCCCCGGCGGTGAGCCGCCGACCCTCCCAGACGGCAGGGTGATCGAAAAAATCACAGCATCCAAAAGCAACAGATCCGCCTCCGCAATTCATCGTGGGTCTCCAATTTCACTTCCGTGAGACCGCGTATCAACGCGAACCCTAACCTTGTGATTCGAGTCACCTTCGGGGATATTTACAGGCTTTCGTCCCACACTCTTTTCGCATTGCTCGCATGTCAGGCGACTCCAAATTCAGCTTTCCGGAAAACGAAGTCAAAACCCTTCAGTTCTGGAAAGAAAAATCGATCTACCAAAAGTCCCTCGATCAGCGATCCGGTGGGCCCAAGTATGTCTTCTTCGAAGGCCCACCGACCGCCAACGGCAAACCCCACCCCGGCCACTGCCTGACCCGCGCGATCAAAGACCTCTTCCCTCGCTACAAAACGATGAAGGGATTTTACTGCGAGCGCAAAGCCGGCTGGGACACCCACGGCCTGCCGGTCGAAGTCGAAGTCTGCAAAGAGCTTGGCATCCACGCCAAAGAAGAAATCGAAGCCCACGGTGTGGAGCCCTTCATCCAAAAGTGCCAACAGTCCGTCTGGCAATACATGCAGCAGTGGGAGCAACTCACCGAACGACTGGGCTTCTGGGTCAAGCTCGACGAAGCCTACGTGACGTACCACAAATCCTACGTCGAATCGGTTTGGTGGTCCCTGAAAAACCTCTTCGATCGTGACTTACTCTACGAAGGCCACAAGATCATCTGGTGGTGGGCCCAGGGCGGCACCGCACTTTCCGCCGGCGAGGTTGGGCAGGGCTACAAAACCGTTCGCGACCCCAGCGTCTACGTTCGCTTTCCTCTGCTCGACCGCGAGAACACCTCGCTGCTGGTCTGGACCACCACGCCCTGGACATTGCCTTCGAATCAATTCGCAGCCGTCAAAGACGATATCGAATACGCCGTCGTCTACGATCCTCAGCTCGACCACAATTTGATCTTTGCCACCGACCTGGTGGAAACGATCGCCAAAAAAACCAAACGCGAACTGGAAATCAGGGAAACACTCAAAGGCTCGGACCTGATCGGCGAGCGATACCAACCGCCGTTTGACTTCTTCCACAAAGACCTTGGCCAGACAACCGGGACACTCAAATCCGGCGGCCAGCAGCATCTTTACTGGCGGATCACCCAGGCCGACTTTGTCACCACCGACAGCGGAACCGGTGCCGTCCACGAAGCACCCGCGTTCGGCGAAGTCGACTACGAACTGCTGATGGCCGAGCGGGACCGGTTTGTCTCCGGTGAAGGCCCCGACATCATCTGCCCGGTCGAACCCAACGGAAAATTCAATTCGACGGTTCCCGACTTCGAAGGCCTCTGGGTCAAAGAAGCCGACAAACCGATCCTTCGTGCGCTCAAGGAATCCGGCGCGCTGTACCTTCAGGAACAGTACGAGCACGAGTATCCATTCTGCTGGCGAGCCGACAGCGATCCGCTGATTCAGTATCCGCGTCGATCGTGGTTCATCCGCACGACGAAATATAAAGACAAAATGCTGGCCAACAACCAGCAAATCAATTGGCTGCCCGAACACATCAAAGACGGCCGCTTCGGAAACTTCCTCGAAAGCAACGTCGACTGGGCACTCTCCCGCGAACGCTACTGGGGCACGCCGCTGCCGATCTGGAAATGCGAGTCCACCGGAAAAATGGAAGCCATCGGCTGCTACGACGAACTGCTGGCCAAAGACGGCGTTACCGGAACCGAAGTCTGGGAGTCGGCCAAAGCCGCCAACCCGGAGCTTCCCGATGACCTGATGGTTCACAAGCCCTACATCGACGCGGTGATGTACGATTCGCCCTTCGAATCGGGCGCAAAAATGAAACGAGTCACCGAGGTCATCGACTGCTGGTACGACAGCGGCGCGATGCCATTCGCCCAGTGGGGCTACCCGCACCAGGGCACCGAAAACTTCGCCGAGCAATTCCCGGCCGACTTTATCTCCGAAGCCCTCGACCAGACTCGCGGTTGGTTTTACTCGCAGCTTGCCATCAGCACGCTGCTGTTCGGTGACGACCAGGGCAGCGAAAGCCAGGTTGCGTTCCCGCATCCGTACAAGAACTGTATCGTGCTGGGACTGATGTTGGCCGAAGGCGGCGTTTGCGTGAAATGCAGCAAGCGACAGGCTTCGGACGCAAAAAAGTGCGGCGACTGCGGCGGCAAAGTCGAACGCAAGACAGAGAAAATGTCCAAACGATTGCGTAACTACCGCCCGCCCAACGAGATCTTTGACCTCTACGGTGCCGATGCCCTGCGTTGGTATTTCTTTGCCAACCAGCCACCATGGACTTCGATCATCTACTCCGAGCGGGCGATCAAGGAAAGCATCCCCGAGTTCCTTTTGAGGCTCTACAACGTTTTCCAGTTCTACAGCACCTATTCGTTTATCGACGAGTTCTTTCCTCGCCTAGATTCCCCGAAGCAATTAAGTCCCGAAGAACTCTCGAATGGAAAGCACTTCCGACCTGTAAGCGAAAGATCGGAATTGGATCGCTGGATCATAGGAGAATTGAACCTGACCATTGTCGCTGTCACTCAATTCATGGATGAATACGACAACTACAAAGCAGCTCGAATGCTCTCAAGGTTTGTTGACGTCTTGAGCAATTGGTATGTACGCAGAAGCCGCAGTAGATTTTGGTCAAGCGACACCGATTCCTTGGAGAAAAATGACGCTTATTGGACCCTTTTTGAATGCTTAGCGACACTTTCAAAACTAATTGCACCATTCGTTCCGTTCATCGCTGAGACTATTTGGCAACACCTCAGGTCAGAGGGAGTTGGAACAACTGGTGGATTGGAGAGTGTGCATCTGTGCGACTATCCAACACCCGACGAATCGCTTATCGACCCCGAACTATCGGTTAGAATGGAATTGCTCCGCCAGATCGCCTCGCTGGGCTTGTCGGCTCGCATGAACAACAAACTCAAAGTCCGCCAGCCACTCTCCGGCGTGACGGTGGTTCTTGCCTCCGATCAGGACCAGGCCTGGCTTGAAACGCACGCCGAACTCTTGAAAACCGAACTCAACGTCCGCGACGTGACTTTCAAGCTCGACGCCGCCGAGTATGTGGACTATCAGATCGTGCCCAACTTCAAAACCCTTGGCCCGCGTGTCGGCAAAGCCATGCCGGCGGTAAAGAAAGCCGTCAACGAACTCGACGGTGCGGCAGCGATGGAGTCTCTGGAGTCCGACGGCAAAGTCACCATTTCTGCCGGCGACCAAGCCTTCGATCTGACCAGCGACGACATCGAAGTCCGCCTCTCTGCAAAGGAAGGCTGGGCTGCGGCCCAGGGATCCGGGGTCGTGGTGGTGTTGGCCACGGAACTGACCCCCGAACTGATCCGCGCCGGCATGGCTCGCGACCTCGTTCGCCTGGTTCAGGATCAACGCAAAGCCATGGACCTGGAACGCACCGACCGCATCGACCTGACGGTTTGCACCGACGCCGAAGAACTCAGCCAGGCCATCGAAGAAAACCGCGACTACCTTGCCGGCGAGACCCTCGCAACATCGCTTGTCGTGAAACCCGTCTCCGAATCCGAAAGCAACTCCATCGAAAAACAAATCGGCGAGATCGACGTCAAGCTTGGCATCCGAGTCTCCAAGTAACCCAAAGTAACAGGCACACGCCGTGTGCCGCCCCGTACAAAAAGGTAGTAGGCACACTCCGTGTGCCGTCCAAGTGCAACCACGGTCCCAACCGCACACTCGCTCCCCTCTCCCCTTGCGGGAGAGGCGATGAGGGTGAGGGGTTCAATCCGCGTCGCCCAACATTTCCGCACTGCCATGCAAAAACATCTTGAAACAATCGAATTCGCTCGCTTTCGTCGACAAACGTCCGACGAACATGAACGACTCATGTGGCAAATGCTTCGAGGTCGTCAGCGACGCGGCATGAAACAACGCGCCGCCACGCCTCACCCCCAGCCCCTGGCCCGCAAGGGGAGAGGGGAGCGAGCTTCCATTGAGCAACCAAGCGAGGCTCAAGGATGAAACAGCCTATTTCAATCGCAGTCCTCATCTCCGGCGGTGGCACGACCCTGAAGAACCTCATCGATCGCATCGAAGCTACCACGCTCAACGCGCAAATCGAACTCGTCATCTCCAGTACCCCAACCGCTGGCGGACTGGCCTTCGCCGCCGATGCCAACATCCCCACTCAAGTCATCGCCCACAAAGACTTTTCCACTCGCGAATCCTTCAGCGAATCCATCTTCACCGCGCTTCGCGAATCCGCCGCCGACCTGATCGTCATGGGTGGCTTTCTCCGTCAACTCGCGATCCCGGCTGACTTTGAAAACAAAATCATCAACATCCACCCCTCACTGATTCCCGCCTTCTGCGGCAAAGGCAACTACGGACGCCGCGTCCACCAGGCAGTCCTCGACTACGGTGCCAAACTTACCGGCTCCACCGTTCATTTTGTCGACGACGACTACGACCACGGCCCCATCATCGCGCAAATGCCGGTTTCGGTTGAACCCGGCGATACCGCCGACACACTCGCCAAACGGGTCTTTGCAACTGAATGCGAACTACTGCCAGAGGTCATCAACCGGATCGCCTCGGGCAAAGTTCGGGTAACGGGAAGAATCGTGGAAATCGAAAGCAAATAAACGCAATAATATTCGCACCGTCACGAATTCAACCGGAATCATTCACGACAACGCATCGCGAATAATTCGGGTTCAAACAAAGGAGAACGATTTCGGTGCCATTCCTTTTTTTCATCGCATTTGTCTTGCTGATCGCTGTCGCTGGCTACTTTTCCCATCTGGCAGCCAAAAAGCGACGCGAAGAAATGCACGCCCTAGCGGGCAACCTTGGCCTGACCTACGACCCGGAAAACGACTATTCGTTCGACGAACGCTATGCTTTCATTCGAAAGCTTTGCCAGGGCAATAACCGATACGGATTCAACATCCTCCGGGGAATCTACAAAAACCAACACGTCTACGCTTTCGACTATCACTACGAAACAAAGTCGACCGACAGCAAGGGAAAGCGAACAACTCACCATCACTATTTTTCGTTCTTCATCCTCCACTTCGACGGCAACTTTCCCGAACTGCTCATTTCTCGCGAAGGTTTTTTCAGCAAGATCGGACAGTTCTTTGGCTTTGACGACATCGATTTTGAGTCTGCCGAATTCAGCCGCAAATTCCTCGTCCAATCGCCAAACAAAAAGTTCGCTTACGACATCTGCCACTCGCAGATGATCGAATACATCCTCGCTAACGGCGATCTGAATATCGAAATTGAACGGGATGTGCTGACACTGTTCTTTTCCAGACGCCTCGAGCCCGACCAAATCAAATACAATCTGGATCGACTGATTACGGTTCGCGATCTGTTTCCTGAATACCTGTTTGACTAATTGCCCGAGGAATTCGTGCCCGCTCTGCTTATTGTTTTCGCCGCAATCGTTCTGCTGCCCCTGATCTATATCCTCGTGCAGTACAACGGCCTCGTGTCGCTCAAGAACCACATTGCTGACGCCTGGGCCAACATCGACACGGAACTCAAAAGACGCCACGAACTGATCCCCAACCTCGTTGAGACCGTCAAAGGCTACGCCCAACACGAAAAGGAAGTTCTGCAACGAGTCGTTACGCTTCGCAAGCAGTGCATCGATGCCGGTTCCTATTCCACACAGCGAACAGGAGCCGAATCGCAGCTTGATTCTGCTCTCAAACAATTGCTCATCGTTGTTGAATCGTATCCCGACCTGAAAGCCGACCGCAATTTTTTGCAGCTTCAGGAGGAACTGGCCAACACCGAAAACCGAATCCAGGCCGCGCGACGTTTTTACAACGGCAACGTCCGCGACTACCGCAACAAGTGCGAATCGTTCCCGTCCAACGTCGTCGCAGGAGCCTTTGGATTCGAATCTCGCGATTACTTTCGAGCCGCTGACGATGAACGGGACGTCGTCGCGATTGGATTCGATCAGGACAACTGAGCGATCGCCTTGCCCGCCAGGCGTTGGCTGTAACGGTGCAATTTCCAGTGACCCGGCGACCATCCCGCCAAAAACCTGCAAAAATCAGCCCACACCAACGGATAAAGCTCGCGCCATTCGGATTCGACCTCGCTGATGTCGACCTTGGAAACGTAGCCTTTCAAATATCCAAAATAGCGATCCAGCAGTTCCGATTCGCGACGCTCGCACTGGTCTTCGTCCAAACAGCTACTGATAAAGTAAGCCACGTCCTTCATTCCGCACCCGCCGCCAACATACTGAAAATCCACCGCAGCCACCCGATCGTCCTTTGAAAAGCAAAAGTTGGCCAGCTTTGCGTCGCCATGAACGATCGTCTGAAATCGACACGAGTTGAGCCGTTCGTCGATCGCTCGGGCATACTTTTTAAGCGATCCAGATTCCATCACTTCGTACTCATCCGACCGAGTCGCCAAGTGCCAGTAAGTCCCCACCGGCCAAAGTTTGCGCACATTGGCTTCGCGCGGTTCAGTAGCGTCGGTGATGAACCTTGCGTGCAGACCCGCCAACCAGCTTAAACAGGCATTGAACTGGCTTGGGTTGACCCGAGTTCGTCGAAGCGGAAACCCGGCAGCGTCAAGGTCTTCCATCACCAACAGCCATTCGCTTTCGCCGCTGTCGGCACCCATCAGCGTCGCCATCGGACAGGCGGCACCACATATTTTCGCCGCGCCCTGGTACCATGACAGTTCGTTGGCGTAGGACAAAAGCTTCCGCTGATGCGAAACGTCGCCCGCCCATCCATACTTGTGCTCCCGCTTGCTTGGCGGACACACATGCTTGACAATCGCAGTCGCACCTGAGGGCTGTAAACGAACCCGGACAATTTCGCCGTAGCCGCTCCACAGCGACTGGACGTCCTCAAGCCTTTGAACCGAATCGCAGCCAACGATCCCGGCGATTTCCTGTATTAATTTTTCGTCTGACATCTCAAAATCTTTGCATCATCCATGACACAGCACAACAAGTCCAGGCAACTCATTTGTGACATCGGCAAACGAATTTACGCCCGCGAATTCGTTGCCGGACACGAAGGCAACCTCTCGATTCGTCTGGGCGAAGACGCGGTCCTCTGCACGCCGACAATGCATTGCAAGGGTGACCTTAATCCTGAGGATCTGTGCGTGGTGGACTTTGAGATGAATGTCATTGCCGGATCAGAAAAACCTACCAGTGAAATTCGGCTGCATTTGGAAATTTATCGACAACGCAGCGACGTTCACGCAGTGGTTCATTCCCACCCGCCGCATGCGACTGCTTTTGCGGTCGCCCACCAGCCATTGCCAACCCGATACCTTGCCGAGCCCGATTTGTTTTTGGGTGAAACAGGATTCGCACCGTTTGCCACTCCAGGGACCAACGAGTTCGCACAATCAATCCAGCCATTTGTGAAGCAAACCAATGCCGTTCTCCTGGCCAATCACGGACTCGTCACCTACGGAACCGATTTAAAATCTGCATTCTGGATGACTGAGATCTTCGAGTCTTCCTGCAAAACGCTACTGATGTCTTTTCTGTTGGGCGGTCCGCAACGTCTTTCGGCAGAGCAGGGCAGGGCTTTGGCTGAAAAGAGAGCCAACTTTGGCTTTACCGATCCCAGAGACTTTTCCGGCAATGGCTATCAGTCCCTGCTTGAAACTCTGTTCTCCAACATGGGATTGCCGACCGATTTCCGGAGCATGCGCGATGTCAAATGTTAACAGATCCGCAGGTCGTACATTAAATCCCTGTTGATCCCGGTGTTCGGATTCAACGTCCCGTGAGGATCGCGTCACCAGGCTGTAACGATCACGCAAGACCTGCGATTGAAACTTTGCAGGTATTGCTGACTGATTCAGCAGGTCCCGATTATTTGCGTGAAGTTGTTGATCAGGACTTATCCGACAGACACTGTTTTTCCGAATTTCGCAGTAAGTACCAATTCTGGATGTTTCGGGCAACAACATGCTGTCATCACGTCAAATCTTTTCGCTCCTGGTAATATTCATCGGCACCGGTCTGCTTAAGCAAAGCGACTCCATTGCCGCACAACAATTCCAAACCGCAGGCTTTGGAGTAACCCAGGAATCTGAAGACCTCAGCGAAGAACTTGCGAAACTAAAACTTCGACTCGAAGAAGTCGAATACGATCTGGAACAAAGCCTCAAGCGATCCGAGGCCCAAAGCGATTTGCCTTCGCCAGCGGATTTCACCAAACGCCTGGATCAAATGCAAGAGGCGTTCGAAGAGCAAACCGACGTCATTGACGACATCCAAAAGACCATCCCGAGTTTCGTCGTCCACGGCCACAAAAACCCAAAAATGAAGTTCTTCGGACGCATTCACCTCGACTGGTGGGCGTTTCCCGACACCGACCTTGGCATCGATGCCATTGAAGGCGAAGACGTCAGGGACCGCGTCGCATTCCGCCGGATTCGAATTGGCGTCAGCGGCGATTTGAACGACAACGTGTTCTACAAATACGAAGGCGAATTCGCGGGCGGGAACGACCCGTCCTATCGCGATGTGATCATCGGGTTCAGAAACAGCCCACTGTTCAACACGATCATCATCGGTAACCACAAGCGACCTTATGGTTACGATCACCTCAACAGTAGCCGCTTCAACATCTTCATCGAACGTCCGTTCGTCGTCGAAGCCTTCAATGAAGACTCCCGACGACTTGGAATTTCATCCAACGGCGTGAGCGAAGACAAGAAGTTCAACTGGCGATACGGTTTCTGGCACCAACAACTCACACAAAACGGAATCGGCTTCATCAACGATCACTACCAGCCAGAATTTGCTGCCCGCCTGGCCATGACGCCATGGTACGACGAATCTTCAGGGGGACGCGGCTATCTGCACCTTGGATTCGCGGGAAGCTTTGGCTGGCCTGATGGAAGCACCGATGGACCTGAAAACGCGGCAAGGTATCGAACACGTGCAGAATCACGACACATCGAACGCTGGCTGGACACCGGTCGGATTCTTGGAGCCGACACCAACAACCTGTTCGGTTTTGAACTTGTCTACAACGTCGGGGCCTTCCAGTTGTCAGGCGAATACCTGACCGTGGGAGTAAACCGACTTGCATCAGTCGGCGAAAACCTTCGCTTTGACGGTGGCTACGTTCAGGCAGCCTACATGCTTACCGGTGAGCATATGCCGTGGAACCGCAACACCGGCACCCTTGACCGGATCAAGCCGTTTGAAAACTTCTTTTCCGTCCGCGACCGTAACGGCGAAGTCAAACGCGGCCTCGGTGCATGGCAAGCAGCGGTTCGATACTCGTTTGCCGACCTGACCGATCAGGACATTATCGGAGGACAAGCCGACTCGTTCACCCTGGGTCTTAACTGGTTCTGGAATGCCTACTCAAGAATGCAGTTTAACTACATCGTCGGTGAAATCGATCGACCCGGATTCACCGACCAGGGAGCCGGTGGCGACTATCAGTCGGTCGGCGTGCGGTTCATGGTCGACTTCTAAATCGACTCCAAACAATCTGCAGATCCGGACAACCACCGTCCAATTCCACCCCAAGACAATTCCACACTCTACCATGGACAGGAAAATGAACCTCAAGACCCTGCTCGCAATGGCGATCTGCCTTGTAAGTTTTCAATTGACGATGACGGGTACATCTCAACTACAGGCACAAGTGGTTCACTCGACTTGCGGCTGCGGCGTGCAAACGTGCACTGGCTGCCTTCGCGGGAAACTCAACCCGGTAAACATTGGTTCACGCAAAAGCAACTGCGGTTGTGCACAATGTGCCCAGCCGAGACCGAATTCGGTCGTATCGCAGCACGCCGTTTCACAGAGGCACGTCCCTGTTCGGAAAACCGCTGCTCCTGCGACTTGCGACTGCAAGAGATGCCAAATTCGTCGTCGGCCAAAGGTGTCATGCCCCAGTTGCGACTGCGATTTTTGCGAACTGAAAATCGAAAAGACGACTGAAAAGAAACCCTACTTCAAAGTTGAACAGAAAGAAATTTGTGTTCCCTCTGTGTGGCTACCGTGGAAGAAAAGCTGCCCGCCAAAACGGAGCAAAGTTCGCGTCATCAACGTGCTGAAAAAAGACTCTTACGAATGCCCCGGATGCAAATACACATGGAGCGTTCACGAGCCACCCGTTCCAAAAACCGCTCAGCAGATCGAGCAGGAACAAGCGGAAGCTGAAAAAGCAGAAAAGGCCGCTGCCGAAGCACAAGCCAGAGAAAAAGCCGCAACTGAAGAGCCGCCCGCACCCAAAGTTACCCCCGACGCTTTCGACCTGGACCAAGTGCCGCGGCCTCCCATTGAAGAAGCGAAGTAAGCGAAATCAAGGCAATTCAAATTGGCTCAACCAATGAAAAAGCCGGCATCGTTCACACGATAGCCGGCTTTGTTCGTTTAATCCCAGACTCTTAAACCGGAGCAACAAGCTGCCCGAACTGTCCGGCGGTGCTGGTAATTCGGAAGCTGTCAATGCCGCTCGGAGCAGCCGACAACTGCGACGTCAGATCGACAAGGTCGATTGCTGTTCCGCCCAATTCCAATGTCTCGACTCGGAATCGACCAAAAACCTGATTGACGATGCGAATACTGCCATCGTTCACATCCGAGTTATCAAGGTTCAGGTCGATGACCAAGTCTCTTCCCTCGAGCCTGAAGTTGACATCGTCCTCCAGCACATCGAGCGTTGGAAACTGTGTCAGACGAATACTGTCGCGGCCTGCAAGACGCTGCTCGTTGACCACGTCCTGTCCGTCACCGACACCAAACTGGAAGATGTCATTGCCGGCACCACCGGTGATGAAATCGTTGCCGGCCGATCCTTCGATGAAGTCATCGCCAGCACCACCATCGATTGTGTTTGAAAGATGATTGCCAAGAATCGTATCGGTCAGGTCACTTCCAATCGCGTTTTCGATTTCGGCACGCAAAGCGATCGAAACGTTGTTCAAGTGCCCATTAAAGGTGCTGAACCCACCGGGCGTCAAGTCGATAGCGTTTTGGTAAAGAATCCCTGTTCCGTCAGCATTGAATCCGACCAACGGATCCGATCCAACAAGCGAAAGCGTATCGTTGCCGCCAGCGTCGTAAACCGATTCTGTAAACGAAGGTCTTCCAGCCCAGGTGGTTGCCAGGCTCCAAACCGTATCGCCATCCCGATAAGTCGGATTCGCACCGTAAAGAGCCTGCAAGGACTCAACGTCGTACAACTGCGGAGTCGTTGGGAACAGCCCGTCAGGACGCTGACCAGTGAATGTAGAGAGTACCGAAAAATCATCCGTCTGCGTCTCGGGCGGCAAAATCACCGCACCGTCAAATACATGAGCAAATCCGACAGCGTGTCCCAATTCGTGAAGCAGCGTCGTGTAGCTACTTCCACCAAACGTCAACTGGGGATCACGAGTCGGTCGAGTCTCTGAAATGAGAGTACGATTGAACCAGATATCGCCCGCTTGCGGCGCAGTTCCCGGCAAAAACGCAAACGCCTGAGCACCGTCATTGTCTTGCCCGTAATTTCCAAAGCGGAAAATTCCGCCTCGCTGACCAAGCACGTTGGTCGAAGTATCCGAAACTTCAACAAACTGAATGTTGGCAACAGCAGCGAATGATTCAAACGCCAGTCGTGTTGATTCACGTTGACTCTGATTGAAAATTGTAAAGTCGTTTGGAGGGGCGTCGTCGGTAGCGGACCCGGTCGGGTAGTCGGGGAAATCCTGCAAGAAACTGTACGACAGCACCAATCGGCCCTGGGCATCGGTCGGAATCCCCGGAACGTTAAGCCAGTTACTGCCAGTAAAGTGTGCTCCGATGTGTTCCGGTTCGGTGCGAACGATCAATTTGGACCACGGGCTATACCCACCGTCGGCGGTGCGGGCACGTACCAGAATGTCGTCACGGCTTCGATTGTTGAAATCTCCCGTTCGCAAACGCACACTCGAATTGATCGTCGCGGCGTCAAACTCGTGAATCGTCAGCGGATCCAGCGGATCATTGTTCAACTCAAACCTGGCACTACGATTCCCGAAGGGATTTCCGTCGTACACCTCAAAGGACAGAGTCTGCCCGCCCTCGTCAACACGCTGGAAAAGAGTGTCAACTCCGAAAACTTCCAACTGCTCGTCGTAAACGAAACCGGGATTGGAAAGGCTCGGGGTAACCGGGGGAGCAACGAATTCAAAATCGGTTTCAATGCTAATCGTCCCCGGCGCACTGAAGAACTCGCCGTCGAACGCCCGAAAACGAATCTGCTGGTTAGGCAGGTTCCGGTCGGGTGCCTGATAGAACACTTGGTCAAGCTCGTCCGCCTGAACCGTGAAAAAGGTCTGACGGGGCTGGACGACGCCTCTGAACACCAATTCGCCATGGTTCGCATGAGGACTGGTGTTGAGGAACTGGTAGGACTTGATGGAGTTGCCATCGTCATCGGTGACAACCGCCAAGTCGGCCAGCGGCAACAGTTCGACTTCCAGTTGAGTCGATGAAACGCTTGCGCTGCTAAACTGAGCGACAGGAACGTTGACATTTGGAATCGTCGTGATGTTGATTCGAGTCCATTCACTCCACAACTGACCATCGAAAGCAAAGACCTGAATCTCTTCCAGTGACGCCTCGCCAGAAGTGTTGTAGGTCACGCCGCCAAATTCCTGGGCGCTGAACTGGCGATACTCGCCTTGCGGAATCGCCTCACCGTTAAACTCCAAAAAGCCGTTGTCGATTTCGCTGTCACGAATGAAGAACTGCGTGATCGGGAA
Source organism: uncultured Pirellulaceae bacterium (assembly GCA_937928555.1). Classification (GTDB taxonomy): domain Bacteria; phylum Planctomycetota; class Planctomycetia; order Pirellulales; family Pirellulaceae; genus Mariniblastus. Next base: position 12,391 of record CALFWR010000026.1, on the reverse strand, counting down.
ACCATCCGGGTCAAAAGCCCGAATCTCTGATGCCAACACGGTGGCTTCGTTAGCCAATGCAGTGATGGGCGTCGTGAGAACAGTGGGTCGAGTCACATTCGGACGAACCGAGTACAACCGTCCCGACACGTTCTCCGTCGAAATTTCACCCGCAGAGTCAATCGCGATGAACCGGTAGCCTTCCCAGGCAACTCGCGAACCAGCGACGTACTCAAGGTCCGCAAGGTCGGCCGCATCAATCGTGAATTGTTGGCCGTTGGCAAACGCACTGCCTCGCAGCCGAAAGAACCCGCCAGTTGGATCCGATTGAAAGTCTTGGATGATGTAGCGTGAAATCGAATCACCATCAGCATCCGAAACAGAAATAAGGTCAGCCGCAGGGATGACAGAGTTTAATTGGATCGTTTCGTTAAAGTGCTCTACGACAGGCGCGGTCATCGATTGTTCCTCTGGTCCAAAAATAGAAAGGCAGCAATGTTCTAAACGAACAGCGTGGAAAGCAGTTTTGTGAGTCAGTTCCCAGAACTGGAAACGTTGAGCGGGTCAATGCCGCTCCGCTACTGTAATCAAAAGCACTTAATCCGCAATTGATTGTCATTGCATGGCGATCAAAATCAATTGCAACCCGCTAACTGAACCCACGAAGTGTCCATTTTGTGAAATTGCTCGCAACAAAGGCCGACTAATTGTCCTGTTCGCTGCAATCCGACCAATATGTCATTCTTTTCCGAACCAACAGGTTGAACACTCAAAACAGGCGATTAAACCCATTCAAAGCAGCCACGCGATAGGCTTCGGCCATGGTCGGGTAATTGAAAGTCGAATCGAGGAAGTAATTCAGAGAATTGGCTTCGCCGGACTGATACATGATCGCCTGGCCAATGTGGATGATCTCCGAAGCATGCGGGCCAAAGCAATGAACGCCCAGAACTTCCAACGTTTCCCGATGGAACAGAATCTTCAACATCCCCACCTGCTGCCCAATGATCTGCGCACGGGCCAGATGTTTGAAGTTCGAATGGCCAACCTCATAGGGAACCTTTTCTTCGGTAAGCTGCTTTTCGGTTTTGCCGATACAACTGATTTCCGGGCTGGTGTAGATCCCCGCAGGAATCTCTTTGGCAATGCGCTGGTCTTTCTCTGTCGCAGAACCCACGATCTGCTTGCCCGCACTTCGCCCCTGCGTGTAAGCCGCCGATGCCAGTGAAGGAAAGCCAATCACATCTCCTACAGCGTAGACGTTTTCGACCTGAGTCTGAAATTTCTCGTTAACTGCGATGTAACCACGACTGTCAGGTTCGATCCCGATGTTCTCCAAAGCCAGCGAGTCACTGTTACCGGTTCGGCCCGCGGCCCACAGCAACGCATCGGTTTTCAACTGCTTGCCACTTTTCAAATGCGTCACCACGCCATCATCGAGAGGCTCAATTCGCTCGTAGCTTTCGTTATGACGAATCAACACGCCGCGTTCACGCATATGGTAACTGAGCGCATCGGCGATTTCGTCGTCGAGAAAATCCAACAGCCCACTGCGCGAGTTGATCAGGTTGATCTTGATCGAAAGATTACGAAACATCGACGCGTATTCGCAACCGATCACACCCGCTCCATAGATCGTCAGCGAGTGTGGCTTGTTTTCCATCGACAGGATCGAATCGCTATCGAAAATCCTCGGATGGTCAAAGTCAATATCCGGCGGATTGTAGGGCCGGGCTCCCACCGCGATCACAACCTGTTCCGTTTCAATCGTGGTCCCATCGTCGACTTCAATGCGATTCGGATTGATGAATTTCGCGTGACCGCTGACGACATCGACGTCGTTGCGACCGTAGAATTTTCGCCGCATGTCCTCCTGCTGGGAACTGACTTTGGCTGCAGTGGCCGTCAACTGGGCGATCGTCGGATTGGCTTTGACGCCGCAGTCAATCAACAGGGGGTTGTTCAGCGATTCGGTCAGCCGAAAGATCGCAAAACGAAGTGCCTTGCTGGGGATCGTGCCCCAGTGCGTGCAACCCCCTCCGATTTTCTCGTAGCGTTCGACAAGGATAACTTTCTTGCCAGCCTTGGCACACTGCATCGCGGCACCTTCGCCGCCCGGTCCCGAGCCGATTACAACAACGTCGGTTTTCCTGTCAGCCATCTATTTTCCGTAGGTTCATTACTGGGTGAGGACTGTTGTTTTATCGATATCGGCAACCTGGGGCAATGTAAGCCCGGATTATTCACGAGGCGTGGGCGTGGCTTTTCGCTCAGTCAATGAACACCGTATCAGTCCAAAAAAAGTCCTGCTTTGCTACTCATCAGCGAGGTGAACCGAATTTCCGGAGGCGATCCAGTTTTCGGGTACGCACAGCGAGATTTAACCGCAATCAACGCCCGTCGTCGTGAATAATTCCGGATAAGTCACTGCAGCGAAATCCCAATCGGCCTCGTCGCGCCGATGCAAGACTCAACAACCCGACCAACGTGCATAAAACTGCTTTATTGCTCCAGGACAGCCAAGAGTTGGGGTTGCCAGCTACGTAGCTCGACTTCCGGAGTCGAGTTTTCACATCCTGGAGAGCCTGTGATTTTATCCACCGCAATGCCAATGCCCTCCCTTTGGCAATGTCCTCCCTTTGGCAATGTCCGACTCGCAACACTCTCTCGCGGTGAGCCGCCGGCCCTCCCGGCCGACCCGGACGGGAAGGTGATCGAAAAAATCACAGCCTCGGAGCGCGTGCTACCTAGGAAGCCAGCCCTGAATCCAGAACCGAGCAGGGCACTATTTGGAAAATCGCTTTAGCGAAAGAAAATCCATGCTCGGGTCCGAACCGCCATCGAGCATCTCCACGATGCGATGGCCAAGCACCGGGGCGAACTTGAAACCGTGTCCCGAAAGCCCCGCAGCGAACGCCACGTTGCGATGGGCCGGATGAAAGTCCACCACAAAATGACCGTCCGGGCTCATCGTGTACATGCAGGTGTGATGATGGACCAGGCGATGCTTCCGATGCACGAAATGCCGTTCCAGAAAGTCACCGTTTCGCTGCAGGTCGTCATCGTCGACGTTTCGATCCAGGGTATCCGCATCGACCACCCTGCCACCGGTGTGCCGCGCGACTTTCATTCCCATCGAATCGAGTTCCGGCAGGCAGTAAAACTGCTCTCCATCAGCCTGCTCGATGAACACGACCGGAAAGTCATTGACCAGCTTTTGCTCAACCCGGTCAATCTGATACCAATTCTGCTGCTTGGCGATGACTTTTAATTCGAGGGGCACATCACCAAGGTGACCGCCGGACCATGCGCCAGCACAAATCGCCAGACGCCGGGCGTCAAAGTTCCCACCGTCGGTGACTACGCGAACCGAATCTGCATTCGCAGTCCATGATTGCACACGAGTTTCACCCGCGAATTTTGCTCCACGCTTTTTCGCCTGGGCCAGATGCGCCGCCACGCAGTGTTCAACCCTCAGAAAGCCCGCCTCCGGTTCGAACAGGCCAACATGGTCCGATTCCACTTTCAAAAGCGGCAACCGCTGCATGATCTGATCAGCTGAAAACTCTTCCAGTTGCAAACCATGTAACTCACAGCTTTTTCTCACCCCGACGATGACTTCACTGTCTGGCAATCCAATTTGCAAAACCCCCGTTTGCTCGAACAAAGGATGGATGTCCGGCCGCGTTCGATGTCGCTTGTTGAGAAAATCCCAGCGATCAAACGCTTCTTCGGCAAGCGGCACGTAGCTTGGATGCTCGAAGTAGGCCTTGCGAATGATTCGCGTTTGCCCGTGCGAGCTCCCTTTGTTGTGGGCCAGCCCAAACTGTTCGATGCCTAGGACGTTCCAGCCCTTGAGCGCGGCCTGATGAAGTGTCGCGCTGCCGATCCCGCCACACCCAATAACGATCAAATCGTACATGCAAGCTACATTTGGTAGTTTGGAGTCGGCGGACGGAAGTGCTCCATCTCAATCGTCCTGAACCAGGCGATTGTCTTTTCGAGCCCCTCACGAAGCGGAACTTTTGGCTCCCAGTCCAGATGCTTTTTCGCAAGCGAAATGTCGGGCTGACGACGCGTTGGATCATCCGGCGGAAGCGGCTGATAAACAAGCTTTGAACCGCTTCCAACGAGTTCAACAATGATCTCTGCAAGTTCCTTGATCGTGTATTCGCCCTGGTTCCCCATGTTGATCGGCCCCACAACATCATCCGGAGCCGCCATCAGACGCAAAAAGCCTTCCACCAGGTCGTCCCGGTAGCAGAAAGACCGTGTCTGAGACCCGTCGCCAAAAATCGTAATGTCCTGCCCGCTCAACGCCTGACGAATAAAGTTACTCACCACCCGCCCGTCAAACGGATGCATCCTCGGACCGTAGGTGTTGAAGATCCGGCAAACCCGGATGTTGGTTTTGTGCATCCGGTGGTAGTCAAAAAAAAGCGTCTCTGCGGCACGTTTACCCTCGTCATAACACGCCCTTGGACCGATCGGATTCACGGCACCACGATACGACTCCGGCTGTGGGTGAACTTCAGGGTCACCGTAAACTTCACTTGTCGATGCCTGGAAAATTTTCGCGCCGCAGCGCTTCGCCATCCCCAACAGGTTGATCGAACCCTGAACGCTGATCTTGAGAGTCTTGATCGGATTGTATTGATAGTGCCCCGGTGCCGCAGGACAGGCAAGATTGTAGATCTCGTCGACCTCCAACAGAATCGGAGTGACGATATCATGCCGGATCAATTCAAAGTTCGATTTTTCCAGCATGTGCGAGACGTTGGCCTTTTGGCTGGTAAAAAAGTTATCCAGACAAATGACATCATGCCCCTGCTCAACGAGACGTTCGCACAGGTGGGAACCCAGAAATCCGGCTCCACCGGCGACAACAATTCTTTTGATCAGTGGCATGGCTTCGTTACATCAATTCGGGAAAAGCCGCAGTTTAGCCACCGGACCGCAAATCAACCATCGCAAAAATGGACCGAAGATTGGCGACAGGCAACTCTTCTGAATCGCGACCGCAATTCCAAAGTCAGTTTTATCCCGGATTATTCACGACGACGGGCGTTGATTCTACGTCTGGCCAACTGGAGCAAGGGAAGGGCTGAAATTCAACAAGAAATGTAAATCATCCGGTAGATGAAAACCACAGCGATCGTTTCATCGCATCAGAGTCGCGGACCACTGTCTCAACTGATTCTGACGCCCACGCCTCGTGAATAATCCGGGTTTATCACACATGGAAATACAATTTCCATCTCCCGGAAACTGATCCCGGATAAGAGTAACCGATCACTGTCTCAACTGATTCTGACGCACACGCCTCGTGAATAATCCGGGCTGACAGCAAAAAGGCCCCACTTCCGCGCAAACATCGCGTTTCAACCCGTCTCTGCCGACACCGCCGATCGCCATCAGCATTTTTTTGTCAACGAGATTAACTCGCTCACGCAATCAGATCTTCTACCGAGTGCCCGTGGACGTCGGTTAAGCGGAAGCGTCTGCCCTGATAGCGGAACGTCAACAGCTGGTGGTCGATGCCCAACAAACGCAGCACCGTAGCCTGCCAATCGTGCACGTGCACGCCTTTGTCGACAATATTCCAGCCGTAAGGACATGTTTCTCCGTACTGGAATCCGCGTTTCAATCCGCCGCCAGCCATCCACAAGCTGAACGCTCGTCCATGATGGTCACGGCCGTATTTCTGGCCTCGCGTATCTCCCTGGGCAAAGGTCGTTCGCCCAAACTCGCCACCAAAAATCACTAGCGTATCGTCAAGCAAGCCGCGTTGCTTCAAGTCGGCAACCAAAGCTGCGGCAGGTTGGTCGGTGTCCTTGCATTGGATCTCAAGTTGCGTTGGGACGTTGGCATGCTGATCCCAACCGACGTGCATCAACTGAATGAACCGGACGTCCTGTTCGGCAAGCCTTCTGGCCATCAAACAGTTTCTTGCAAAAGAACCTTTTCGATGCACATCCGGGCCATACATTTCCAGAGCATGCTCGGGCTCATCCGATATGTCAGTCAGTCCCGGAATGCTGGTCTGCATTCGGTAGGCCATCTCGTACTGTTTGATTCTGGCTTCGATTTCCGGATCGCCATATTCATCCAGACGCTGTTCGTTAAGCTCATTGAGTCGATTGAGCATTTTGCGTCGAAGCTGTCGCGGCATGCCGCTGGGATTCGAAAGGTAAAGCACCGGGTCGCCGTTGCCTCGAAACCTGACACCTTGATGCTGCGACGCAATAAAGCCACTGCCCCAGTAGTAATCGTAAAGCAGTTGCCCGCAGGAACTTTCCTGGTCCCGCGAGCTCATTACAACAAACGCCGGCAACTCATTGTTCATGCTGCCCAGACCGTATGACAACCAGGCTCCCATGCTGGGTCGACCGGGAATCTGTGAACCGGTCAAAAAGAACGTCGCCGCCGGAGCGTGATTGATCGCTTCGGTGTTCATCGACTTGACCAGGCAGATGTCGTCCGCGATCGCCCCGGTGTAGGGAATCATCGTCGATAACATCATTTGCGACTTGCCCCAGGCCTTGAATGGCTTGTGCGGCGGCAACACCGGCAGCTGTTTTTGCCCCGAAGTCATCGTCGTCAGCCGTTGGCCCTGCCTGACTGAATCCGGAAGCTGCTCTCCGGCCCGCTGGTAAAGCCCGGGCTTGTAATCGAACATGTCGATGTGCGATGGCCCTCCGCTCATCATCAGATAAATCACCCGCTTGGCTTTGGCCGGAAAATGCACACCATCGGCCAGCACCGGACGATCATCGGGCCCGGCAAACACGGACTCCTGTCCCAGCAGCGCCGCCAAGGCCGCCGCACCGATCCCCGTCGCAGCTCTACCAAAGAACTGCCGCCGCGTATTGTGCCTGTGATTCTGCTCAAAAGGGTCCACTGGATCGCTCATCGATTCCTACTCTCTTGTCATAAATTCATCGGTGTTCATGATCACCTGGCAGGCACTCGCCAAAGCCGCCAGGTTCGACAGCTTTTCCCCGTCAGCGGGAATCGCAACCGCATCCGCCACTGCCAAAAAAGCCTTTGCCTGTTCGGGAGCGGATTCGTAAAAGTCATGGCTCTGGTCAAAAGCCCGCACCAACGACTCCAATTCGCTCTGGCTCGCGTCACGGCCAACAGCCCGGGCGAACGCGTCTTGCACCCAACTTCTTGCTGCGGCCCCTTCGCCCCCGTTGGCCATCACATCGGCCGCTAGGAAACATGCCGTTTCCACAAACGTCGGATCATTCAGCAACGTCAACGCATGAAGCGGCGTATTGGTCCGCGCCTGCTTGACGGTGCAAGTCTGCCGATTCGCTGAATCGAACATGTTCGGCGGCGGCACCGTACGCCGCCAAAACGTGTACAGCCCGCGGCGGTATCGATCATTGCCCTGCGACGGACGGTAGCCAAACTTTTCCAGGCTGAATTCTTTCCAAAGCCGATCCGGTTGCCAGGGATAGACCGGTTTGCCGCCGACTTCCGCATTCAACAGCCCCGAAACCAGCAGCGCCGAGTCGCGAATCAACATCGAAGGCAGCCGATATCGCGGGCTTCTGGCCAGCAAACGATTTTCCGGATCAATCTCCGCCAGGTCTTTGCGAAACTTCGAAGTTTGCAGGTACGTCTCGGAAGTCACAATCTTGCGCACCAGCTGTTTCACATCCCAGCCGCTTTCACGAAACTCAACCGCCAGCCAATCCAACAACTGCCGGTGGCTGGGAAGCTCGGCCTGGACACCAAAATCCTCAGCCGTTTTGACAATCCCGATCCCAAAGAACAGCTGCCAGAAACGATTCACCACAACACGGCTGGTCAGCGGGTTTTCTTCGCTCACCAACCACCTCGCCAGGTCCAGTCGCGTACTGCCTTCGTCGACGTTGCCGCGTGGCAAAAACGATGGCACGCCGGTGGTAACTTGCCTGCCACGCGTTTCATAGTTGCCACGCTGAAGCACAAAAGTCTCTCGCGGCTGCTTCCTTTCACGCATCACCATGACCGTCAGGATTTGTTCCTGAACCCGCCGGCGAGCACCCTGAAGCCTGACTTGCTGTTTCTTCAGGTCACGCCACCGCTGACTTGCGGCGTGCTCCAAAAACCAGCCCTTCAACCGGTTGTCCTCACCCTTGCTTCGTTCGCTCAAATCTTTGACCAGGATGTTGAAAAGGTCCCGGCCCATGCTCTCGGGAGTCGCTTCGCGGGCTTCAATTTCCCACCGTCGCATCGCTTTGGTAATTTCCTGGTCGGAATCGGCAAGCTCCCTGTTGAGCGGCGCGATTTTGCCATCGATCCGTTTCAGTTCGTCACTTTGGCTATCGGTTGGCATCTGAATATACGGCTTGGCACACTGCTGACGTCCGACCTTGCGGTCCACATTTCCCTTTTCGTCAACGTTATTGAAGTACGCAAAAAACTTGTAGTAATCCTCCTGGGTGATCGGATCGTACTTGTGGTCATGACACTGGGCGCAAGCCATCGTCAGCCCAAGCCAAGTTGTCGCCGTCGCATCAACGCGATCGAAAACATAGTTGTTGCGTTGCTCTTCAGCGATCGCACCGCCCTCGCCGTTGAGCATGTGATTGCGGTTGAAGCCCGTGGCAATCAGCTGATCCTGTGTTGGCTTTTCCAGCAGGTCTCCGGCAAGCTGCTCAATGGTAAACTGATCAAATGGCATATTGGCATTGAACGCCCGCACGACCCAATCCCGCCATGGCCACTGCGAGCGATCGCCGTCCTGCTGAAAGCCATTGGAGTCCGAATACCTCGCCACATCGAGCCACGGCATCGCCATCCGCTCGCCAAAGTGCTCACTGGCAAGCAATCGGTCCACAAGCTCATCGATGGCTTTGTCCGCATCCGCCTGATACGCCGTCACAAACGCACGCGACTGCTCAGGCCTGGGCGGGATGCCGATCAAATCCAGATGCAAACGCCGTACGATTACCGTCGCTTTGGCGCGCGGCGATGGCTTGATTGACTTTGACTCCAGCTTGGCCAGGACGAAACGGTCGATCGGGTTTTTCGCCCAGTCACCGTTTTTGACATCCGGAATCGCCGGCTTTTGCGGTGCCATGAACGCCCAGTGCTGTTCAAACTTCGCTCCCTGCTCAACCCACCTGCTGAGGATCGCTTTCTGTCGCCGGGTTAACGAACGACCACTGTAATGCGGAGGCATCTGCATGTCCTGGTCGTCCGAAAAAATCCTTGCGATCAACTCGCTGTCCTCCGGTGACTCAGGCTCAACCGCGTTCAAAAGCCCCTCTTCGGTGTCCAATCGCAAATCCGCTTCGCGATGATTCGGATCCGGACCATGACAGTAAAAGCAGTTCTCTGAAAGTATCGAACGCACGTGAAAGTTGAACGAGATCGTCTCCGGTACAGGCTCTTCGTCAACCAAAACCCCACCCGAAACCCCGCCGACTTTGGGCGGATGAGCCAAATTGCTGAACGCCACTTTCCGCTCAGGCTCCGCACCATCTCCGGCCAGGCTTTCATCTTTAGCGCCGACTTCCAGCGGAACCGATTGCGCAACCGACCCGGCATCCTCCCCATCGCCCGAACTCAGTATCGCAGTCAGCGTCAGCAGGGCAAGAACCACCGCCGCGATCGCAACAAGCGTCCCGCTCCACGCGGCCTTACTCTCACCAGCCGGCCGCGACAAAGCCTCGCTGGCAACGGGCTGCCCGGCATCACAACCGAGCTTCACCAGTGAATTCGCAAACGGCAAATGCGACTCCATCCACATCAGATCCACATAAGCCCGAAACGCCTGTTCGTCTTCGGCAATCAGGTCCTCAAGCTGGGCAAACGCCTCCGCATCATCGGTTTCGTTCGCACGTCTCCACAACAATTCGACTTTCTCAGGAAGCGACATGACCCGTCTCCTCCATCCTGCTCCTGACGCAGCGCAGCAGGCTGGCCTTGAGTTTTGCAAATGTCTTGTACAGCGAATCGGCAGAGGTAGCGGATCTTCCTGCATTCTGCTTGGCCGTCTTTTGGGCGATCTCGGCGACTTTCATTCCATCGACATAACGCAGCGCCATCAATTCCCGATCGCTTTCGCTCAACCCTTCCAGGCAAAGCTCCAAAGCTTCCGTTCTGGCTCCTTCGGCCTCCCCATCAGAAGCAATCGCCTGACACAAACGATCCACCAGCCCATCATCAAACCGCAACCGATCCCGGCCCTTGCTCTTGAGCCACGCCAGTGTCTGAAAACGAACGAACGCCAACGCCCACGGCAAAAATTTGCGATCCGCATCGTAGTCGTCGATCTTCTGCCACATCGCAGCACAGGCTTCCTGAACAATGTCATCCACATCCTGACACCCCGGAGCGATCGACAACACCAGCATCCGCATTCTTGCATGTCCCGACAGCACCAATTGGGCAAAACGGGCACCATCCATTTTCTTTTCACCAGCCATCACCCGAATTTTTCTCCGAAACCGAAAACCTTCCATCTATCTGTTAGCCAACCCGATCCGTTTTTGGAAAGAATTCTCCAACAACCGCAAAAATAGCCCAGACCCCCTAACAAATGGCACATCAAGCCAAACTTCTCACCGTCACCCGGCCCACGACATGCGAAATTTTTCGACCGCAGCCAAACCTCAACCCGGATTATTCATGACGACGGGCGTTGATTCTACGTTTGGCCAACAGGCCAACAGGAGCAAGGGGAAAACTGAATTTCAACAAGAAATGTGAATCATTCGGTAGGTGAAAGCCACAGCGATCGTTTCATCGCGTTAGAGTAACCGATCACTGTCTTAACTGATTCTGTCGCCCACGCCTCGTGAATAATCCGGGCTAAAACCCAATTCGTTTGCGATTGAGCAAGTCACCCCTAGCTGGCAAACTGTTGCACGACAACCCCACGAAAACTTTTCACAATCCATGGACATCCTTAACGAACAATCTCAAATCAACTCCAAGTCCCGCGATGCCTGGGAGCACTTCGATTCTCACCGCACTCGCGTCACGGACTTAATCGTCCATGTGGCCAGCAAACTGCCCAGTAGTACTAAAATCGAAAACGGCCGACCGTCACTGGCGATCTTTGGGGCCGGCAACGGAAACGACCTGAACGTTGAACGCCTGCTGGAATCATTCGGCCGCATCCACATTTTCGATCTGGATCAAGACGCGCTGAAACGTTTCCAGGCCCTGCATTGCCAAAGCAAGCTCTCAAAAGAAGTCATCCAAATCGAGAACCCGATTGACCTCTCGGGAGTCAACACCGAACTTGAGCAATACCCGCAAAGTGCCACCGACGCTCATGTCGAAACTGTCGCCAACAAAGCCCGAACCGCATCGGGAGTCAGCATAGACCGGCAATTCGACGTAGTGGCCTCAACCTGCATGCTGTCGCAACTGCTCCACAGCGTTCTCAAATCCGTGGGCGATCAGCACCCCCACAAGAACTTTCTCATGATCGCGCTTCGCGACGGACACCTGAAGCTCATGTCCAGGGCAATTCGCCCCGGCGGCATAGGGCTGCTGGTGACCGATTTCGTCTCCAGTGACACGTTGCCGGCATTGCAAGAAGCCAAAGACGACGAAACCGTATTGGCAATCGCCCGCCAGGCGATCGATGCACGCAACTTCTTCACCGGCACGCTCCCTTGGGCGATCAAGGATTCACTGGCAACGATGTTGTTGGAATCCGCTGACCAGCCATGGGCAATCCACTCACCCTGGAAATGGCTACTGGGCCCGAAACGATCCTACCTGGTCACAGCGATCGAATTCGCCAAAACGTTTTAGTTTTGCACCAGACCGCAAACGCAGTCAGCAGCACAGCGCCAAGGCGATTTCGCGCGACTGGGAAGTGGACCGCAATTATTGGACCACCGGCGGCTCGATTTAAGTAGAGAGAGCGACGCGTTTTGATTGGCCGGTCCTGTAGACCAGGGCGGGCGTCTGGCGGTCAAGCGATACCCAGGGGACATTGGATTACGAGCAGGTATCGCCGGGAGGCAGCGACCATTTGAGATCCCTTGCGCGTTGGGCTATCCGGAGCAATCTTGGGTTTCAAAGCCGATTGGAGCCGCGCAAGTTCAAACATTTGGTTGCTCTTTCATTTATTGCAACCATTGGTTTGGCGCTGGCTACTTTCAGATTCTTGATCCACAATAAAAACTAGCTAGTGTTCGGAAGCTTGGTTTCAGACGGCGAAACGGGACATCCAACGATCCCTATCCAACGCTGCTCGAATTCAAGGGAATCGCTGACAATCCAATCACCGATCCTGTCGCTCCAATGCAGGTGCGATCCGCCTGATGCGCTGCTGGCAAAGTGGCTGGAATGGCATATTTCCTTGAAAAGATGGCAGTTTGACGTCGTCTGTTATAGGCCATGAATTACAACGAATTTCAGTCAACGGTCTATCGTCTTCAAAACCCCAGTT
>CALFWR010000025.1 GCA_937928555.1 uncultured Pirellulaceae bacterium | reverse complement strand
TGTTGTTGTTGTCACTTGGCCCCCTTTCTCGTCTTCTATTATCTGTGTGTCCAATCGAACGTACGCACAAACGCACGCACAGACAGACACGCGCGCATACACAACACCTTCCAATCTTCTGGCCTCTTCTTCCTCCTAATTTCGTATACTATATACTATATTTTTCGGGTGACAAATGAGTGAGTGTGCCAACAACACGAACAGGGAAAAAATAAGTCAAGAATAAAGTTAAAGACACTAGATCCAACAAATATATTCTGAGCTTTGTTTCTTCCTATTATCAGATTAGAAAGACTTTTAAAGGCTTCGCTATTTAAAGGTTATTTTCTATCATGGAAAATTGTAGCGACCCCTGATTTTTTATGTTGCTGTTCTCTTTGCCTACCTGTCTGATTTAGTGTCTTTAACGCTCATGTCCTTCCCTGATAACCTGACATGTGAATGAGGGAGAGAAAGGCTGGCGGACGCCCTATTCTCCTCCCAATTTCCCCCTTTTTTACAGGCTTAATAACAATATAATGTGTAGTGAGACACAACACTAATATGTCCGTGTCATTTTTTCATATCATCCTATCCTTGGAAAAAAACTTTCCATGTCAATTGAAGCTTTCCATATCGAAACTTTCTATTGCGTATAATGAATTATTGGAGACAAGGAAAACCAGTAGTTGTTTTCTGATTAAGAAAGCTCAGCTATTTTTTTTTTAAATAAGCCCAGTTTTCATTATTTTAATGAAGAGAAAACAAAATACAGGTGTTTCATTTCATGTGCTACTTTCCTCCTGATCCCATCATTTCTGACTACCGACTGACCCTTTCGCAATTTTCGAGCCTCAAAATCTTTGCGTCGCTTGGAAACGTTGATTGACGGATTTTGAGGCTCTAAAAGTGTAAAAAGGTCGGTCGTGTAGCTTTTATTTCAGTTGTTTCTCCACCATTTGTCTTCTTTTTTGGATTCCAAGCCTCAATCGAATATTGAACATTGAACACATCAAATATTTCACAGATGTATTTTCCTTCTTCCAGCAACGTTTGTTTCAATGTATGTATGAGACAAAGAATACGAGCCGCTAAATAACATACTTAGTGCTATAGACAGAATAGATCTATTTTCAAGACGAGCAAACACAACGCACACACACGCGACAGTAGCGAATGTGTAAGACTGCCTTTTCTTTCTTCCTCACTGCATGAGTGTATGTATTTATTATTGTGGCCTTCACGCTGTGCGTCTGAGCCAAGAAAAAAAGAAATAAAAAGGCAAAGAGACTCCTTTTCTCTCTGTACTACTGCCTCTACCGTACAATGTCAGAGTGTCCGCGAACATTGGTACGTGTTCCAAAAGCTCCATATCGAACTTTCACGATATTTTGCGACATGACAGTAGTGGTCTTATATGTTGTAGATACACTGGATGACTCTGCACTGTCGGAACTGATTCTGACGCCCACGCCTCGTGAATAATCCGGGATTCGGATCGCTGAACGTCTGGCGACCGCATATCGCTTGTTGGTGGTTGACGGCCAGCCTTGTTGTCCTTTCGGCAGCCGCATCACTACTGCTAATGATTTATCAGCTCTTTGGCCGCGACCGCATCCGTGGCATTGGCGTGTTCATGATCTCCGTCGTGCCCCTGGTTTGGCTGGCGTCGTTTCTTTGGTCGACCACTAACGCCATCGCCGCTCGCGAAGACCTGAAGCTGTCAGCGCCCATGCGATCGCTTGGCCTCTGGGTCGGCAGCTATTTTGAACTCGAAGCCCGCTGGCGCTATCTGCGGATCACCAAAGGCAAACACGCGATGCTGTTTGACGATGGCACCACGCCCAACGTGGAATCGCTGGTTGCCTACCAAAGGCGGCAATAACTACAAACGGCGGTACAACAACCCGGATTATTCACGACGACGGGCGTTGATTCTACGTCTGGCCAACGGGAGCAAGGGAAAAGCTGAATTTCAACAAGAACTGCGAATCGTCTGGTAGATGAAAACCACAGCGATCGTTTCATCGCATCAGAGTCGCGGAACACTGTCGGAACTGATTCTGACGCCCACGCCTCGTGAATAATCCGGGAACAAACGTCCAACACTCGGGAAAATCTAACGGCCCTCAGAGCGCCGACTGCCCGCATCCTCTTGCCGGCGCATCGCCGCTTGGTGCCAGATTGGCACTCTGAATTTCTTAGCCTCGAACGAGCTCTTTGGCCCATCCGCCACGCAACCACCAAAACCTGTGCCTTTTGCGGTAGAAAATGGCCATCACTCATTGGCACGGGCCTTGCTTTACTGGCACTCAACACGATGGGAACGTGGCAGGCTGTCAGTCTGTCCGTCGACTTCGGCCAAATTGAGGTTTTGTGCCTTGAAGTCCGACCCGCGACCCCCAAAATCCACAATTCAAATTGCTTTGTCTCTGAAATTGAAAACGGCAAAGCCAGAACACCAACCACATTCGGAGGAAACCGGTGGCAAAACAAATGGTATTTGACGACGAAGCTCGCAAGCCCCTGCTCGAGGGTGTCTCCAAGCTTGCCAAAGCCGTCCGCAGCACACTGGGCCCACGTGGCCGCAACGCGATCCTCGACAAAGGCTGGGGCAGCCCCAAAATCACCAAGGATGGCGTCACCGTTGCCGAAGACATCGAGCTGGATGATCCGTACGAGAACCTGGGCGTTCAACTGGTCAAAGAGGCCGCCAGCAAGACCAACGACGTCGCGGGCGACGGAACCACCACCGCCACTGTGCTCTCGGAAGCCATCTTCCGCGAAGGCATCAAGATGATTGCTGCGGGATTTGACCCGATGGCACTTTCTCGCGGCATCCAGAAGGGAGCCGGCGCGATCTGCACCGAACTGGAAAAGATCGCCAAGCCGATCGATGCCAAAAGCAAAAAAGAGATCAAGCAGGTCGCTACGATCGCGGGCAACAATGATCCTTCAATCGGCGATGTCCTTGCAGAGGCCTTTCTCAAGGTCGGCAAGGACGGCGTGATCACGGTCGAAGAAGGCCGCGGCAACGAAACCTACGTCGATGTTGTCGAAGGCATGCAGTTCGATCGCGGTTTCCTTTCGCCGCACTTCGTCACCGATCAGGACAACATGGTCGTCGAACTGGACAGCCCCTACGTTTTGATCTTTGAAGAAAAGATCTCCTCCAACAAGGCCATGATTCCGCTACTCGAAGCAGTCAGCAAGTCAAAAAAGCCTCTGTTGATCATCGCCGAAGACGTCGAAGGCGAGGCACTCGCCACACTGGTCGTCAACAAGATGCGTGGCATCCTTCAGGTCTGTGCCGTCAAGGCTCCCGGCTACGGCGATCGCCGCAAAGCCATCATGGGTGACCTTGGTGTTCTCACCGGCGGCCAGGTGATCTTCAAAGATCTCGGCATCGACCTCGAAGGCGTTCAGTTGAGCGATCTTGGTAAAGTCAAAAAGGTCCGCATCACCAGCGACGAAACGATCTTTGTCGGTGGCTCTGGCAAGAAAGACGCCATTGCGGATCGCGTGGCTCAGATCCGCCAGGAAATCGAATCGACCGACAGCGACTACGATCGTGAAAAGCTCCAGGAGCGTCTGGCGAAACTTGCCGGCGGTGTGGCTCAGATCAACGTCGGTGCCATCACCGAAACGGAAATGAAGGAACGCAAGGACCTTCTCGAAGACGCCAAAAGCGCAACCGCGGCCGCATTGGCCGAAGGCATCGTTCCCGGCGGCGGCATCGCGTTGCTGCGTGCCGAAAAAGCTCTGAACAAAGTCGGCGAATTGCTTGGCGACGAAGAAGCTGGCGTGAACATCATCCGCAAGGTCCTTGAGTACCCATTGCGGTACATTGCAGAAAACGCGGGTTACGATGGCGGCGTTGTTGTCAATCGCGTCCGTGGCATGAAAGCCAAAAGCGAGGGCTTCAATGCGGACACTGGCGAATACTGCGACCTTGTCACCGCCGGCGTGATCGATCCAGCCAAAGTCGTCAAAACGGCTCTGCAAAACGCGGCCAGCGTGGCGGCACTGCTGTTGACAACCGAATCGCTTGTCACAGAAATCCCATCCGAACCAGAACCCGAAGGCGACCACCACCATGACCACGGCATGGGTGGCATGGGCGGAATGCCTGGCATGGGCGGAATGGGTGGCATGGGAATGCCCGGCATGATGTAACCGTAGGGCCGGTTCCCACCGGCCGAGCAAGTAGGGCCGGTTCCCACCGGCCGAATAAGTAGAGCCGGTTCCCACCGGCCGAATAAGTAGGGCCGGTTCCCACCGGCCGAGTTCCGGCATGATTTCATTCCGGCCGGGACCGACAAAAAGGGATCGCTCAAAAAACCAAATCGTTCACGGCCGGTGGGAACCGGCCCTACAAAGGAAATTTCAAAATGGCCAAACCCAAAATCAACCCACTTGATGATCGCGTCGTTGTCGAACCAATGTCCGCCGAAGAAACCACCGCCGGCGGCATCGTGCTGCCCGATTCTGCTCAGGAAAAGCCACAGCGCGGCACTGTCGTTGCTGTTGGGCCTGGCAAACTGCTCGACAGCGGCGAGCGTGGTGAGCTTTCGGTGACTGTCGGCGACGAAGTCATCTTCGGCAAGTACGGCGGCAGCGAAATCGAAGTCGATGGCTCGGAGTACAAGATCCTTCGCGAATCCGACATTCTCGCAAAGGTCGTATAAATCTGTAGGGCCGGTTCAACGGCCGCGTTACGGTGGCCCTGCCAGAAACTCAATTACCCAAATAGTTCAATTCAATCGTTGGCGGCCGGTGGGAACCGGCCCTACGACTACGACTCAAACTTCACAGGAATCAATCATGGCAAAGCAACTTCTTTTCGACGACCACGCTCGTCAGCGAATGCTTCGCGGAATCGACAAACTTGCCGACGCAGTCGCGGTCACCATGGGCCCAACTGGCCGCAACGTGATCATCAACAAATCCTTTGGTGGTCCCACGGTGACCAAAGACGGCGTTACCGTCGCCAAAGAAATCGAGCTTGAAGATCGCTTCGAAAACATGGGCGCAAAACTGGTCGTCGAAGTCGCACAAAAGACATCGGATCTTGCCGGTGACGGAACCACCACCGCCACTGTCCTGGCCCGCGCGATCTACAAAGAAGGCCTTCGCAACATCGTCGCCGGCAGCAACCCGACGGCCATCCGCCGCGGTATCGACAAAGCTGTCACCGCTGCAGTGGAAAAGCTTCAGGATATGTCCAAGAAGGTTTCCAAAAAAGAAGAGGTCGCTAACGTCGGCGCCATCAGCGCCAACAACGACCACGAGATCGGCGAACTTATCGCCGAAGCCCTCGAACGTGTCGGGCAGGACGGCGTCATCACGGTCGAAGAAGGCAAAACCGCTGACACGACTGTCGAGTACGTCGATGGAATGCAGTTTGACAAGGGCTTCATCTCGCCTTACTTCATCACCGACAGCACGAACATGACCTGCGATTACGAGAACGCCAAAGTTCTGATCTTCGAAAAGAAAATCAGCAACATTGCGTCTCTGGTTCCAATTCTCGAAAAAGTCGGCCAAACAAGCACGCCGCTACTGATCATTGCCGAAGACGTCGACGCCGAAGCCCTCACGCTGCTGGTCGTGAACCGACTTCGCGGCACGCTGAACGTCTGTGCCGTCAAAGCCCCCGGCTTTGGCGATCGCCGCAAAGCCATGCTTTCGGACATCGCAGTGCTGACCGGTGGAACGCTGATCAGCGAAGACCTTGGCATCCAACTCGAAAACGTCGAACTTGGTCAGCTTGGTACCGCGAAAAAATTGGTCGTCGACAAATCAAGCACTACGATCGTCGAAGGCTCTGGTACCCGCAAAGACATCGATGCCCGCATTGAGCAGTTGTCACGTCAGATCGATGCCACTGACAGCGACTACGATCGTGAAAAGCTTCAGGAGCGTAAGGCCAAACTTGCTGGCGGCGTCGCGGTCATCAGCGTCGGTGCGGAAACCGAAGCCGACATGAAGCAGAAAAAGGCCCGCGTAGAGGATGCCTTGCATGCGACGCGCGCCGCGATCGAGGAAGGCATCCTTCCTGGCGGTGGCGTGGCTCTTTTGCGTGCCAAAGAATCCGTCGAAGAAGCCCGCAAAGGTGCCAAGGGCGACGAGAAAGTCGGCGTCGACATCGTTGCTGCGGCTTTGGATGCTCCGATTCGTCAGATCGCCAACAACGGCGGCATCGACGGTTCGGTTGTGGCTGACATCGTCGGCGGCAAGTCAACCAACCACGGATACAACGCGTACACCGGTGAGTACACCGACATGTACAAGGCCGGAGTCATCGACCCGGTAAAAGTCGTTCGCACCGCTTTGGCGAATGCGGCAAGCATCGCTGGTTTGTTGCTGACGACCGACGCGATGGTTTCGAATTACGAAGAGGAAGACAAAGATCGCACCGTCGAAGGCGTGATCAAGTAATTTCGTGGTTGTGGCTTCCAGCGGCAATCATTTGCAATCAAAAGCTGCGGCATTGGTCGCAGCTTTTTAATTGGAACGGGCTTTCCCGCCCGTCACTCAATCAACCGTACTGATGACGGGTCGCATTGCCCGTTCTACCTTCATGGCCAAACGAGACTACTACGAAGTTCTTGGCGTTGCCCGCGACGAATCCGATCGCGGTATCGCCAAGGCCTATCGCAAGTTGGCGGTGAAGTTCCACCCGGACAGCAATCCCGGCGACGAAGAAGCCAGCGCGAAATTCAAGGAAGCCGCCGAAGCCTATGAGGTCCTTGGTGATTCCGACAAACGAGCTCGCTACGATCGCTATGGCCATGCCGGCGTCGAAGGCAACTCCGGCGGATTCGGTTCAGCGGAGGACATCTTTGCGGCCTTTGGGGAGATTTTCGGCGGGGGCGGTGGCGGTGGAATGTTCGGTGACCTTTTCGGAGGTCGGGGACGAGGCGGTCCGCGGCGCGGCAATGACGTGCAAGTCGACGTGGCATTGACACTCGAGGAAGCTTTCGCGGGCACCAATAAAACCATCAAATTCAATCGCCGCAGCCTTTGTGGCACCTGCGATGGCAGCGGCAGCAAACCGGGCTCACAACCGCAACACTGCCAACAGTGCGGCGGACGCGGCCAGGTACTTCAGCAGGCCGGCATTCTTCGTGTCCAGACAACGTGCCCGGTTTGTCGTGGGGCAGGAAAGATCATTGTCGATCCCTGCGGTGACTGCCGGGGGGCAGGGCAGGTCGCTAGCCCAACAGAACTTGATGTTGCCATTCCTGCCGGTGTCGACGACGGCATGCGAGTCAGGCTTGGCGGCGAAGGCGAAGCAGGCCCGGCGGGTGGTCCGGCGGGCGATTGCTACTGTTTCATCAACATCCGAAAACACAAACTGTTTCACCGCGATGGATCCAACCTGATCCTGCAACTTCCCATCTCCTACACCCAGGCGGCACTGGGATCCACGATCGAGGTTCCCACGCTTGACGGTCGCGACGAACTGGAAATCAAACGCGGCACCCAATCGGGTGACGTGTTCAAACTTTCCGGCCGCGGCATGCCCAGCCCTCGGGGCGGAATGAATGGCGATTTGCTGATCCAGACTTACATCGAAACACCCAAGAAAATTTCCAAAGAGCAGGAATCGCTGTTGCGGAAACTTGCCGAATTGGAACAGACTGAAGTGCTGCCGGAACGCAAAAATTTCCTGCAGCGGCTGACAGAATATTTTGCAACCGAGGAATCCTGAGGCGAACAGCAGTTGAAAGAATACCCTCTCGCTTGTGGGAGGGTCGGACGCGGTAGCGGCCGGGGAGGGTTTTTGAAACTCTGCCTGCCCTTCCCGGGCAAAGCGAAGCCCTGAACTTTCACGTTGGGCACCAAAGCGACCATTCAAGGTAATCGATATGACTGACGAACCTTCCGAACAAACTGAAAACGAAGTCGAACTTCCGACGCCCGAACAGGTCGAGGCTTTTGCGGACCAAGGCATCGCCGACGAACTTGCCGGCACCGTGGCTTCCGAGGAACTCTCGGACGTCGAACGGCTTCGCGAGCAGCTTAACGAGGCCGAAAAGAAAGTTCTCATGGCCCACGCGGATCTGGAGAATTCGCGTCGCCGTGTCCGCAAGGAATCAGAAGAACGCATCCGCTACGCCTCCAAAGGCCTGATGACGGACGTT
This sequence comes from uncultured Pirellulaceae bacterium, assembly GCA_937928555.1. Classification (GTDB taxonomy): domain Bacteria; phylum Planctomycetota; class Planctomycetia; order Pirellulales; family Pirellulaceae; genus Mariniblastus. Next base: position 69,448 of record CALFWR010000025.1, on the reverse strand, counting down.
CTGGAATCGGTCGACAACCTGCACCGCGCGGTCGATGCTTACAACGCCGACCCCAACGGTGACGGACTGCGTGACGGCGTGCAACTGGTAGCCACCACGATCCTAGAATCATTGGCAAAACACGGTTGCAAACCCATCCAGGCCAACGGCCAACCCTACGATCCAAACTTGCATCAGGCCTTGCAGATGCAACCCAGCGACGATCACCCCGCCAACACGGTTATTCAGGACGTTCGAACGGGCTTTCAACTGCACGAACGAATCCTTCGACCCAGTCAGGTGTTCGTTTCGACAGGGCCGACAAAGTAAACCCGGATTATTCACGAGGGGTGGGCGTCAGAATCAGTTCCGACAGCGCTCCGCGTCTCCGATGCGATGAAACGATCGCTGTGGTTTTCATCTATCGGATGATTCGCGATTCTTGTCGAAATTCAGCCTTTCCCTTGCTCCCGTTGGTCAGACGTAGAATCAACGCCCGTCGTCGTGAATAATCCGGGGTAAAATCAATCAACATCAATCTCTCAACTCAAAGAAAACTCATGCCAACTGCAGCAGCACGTCACATCCTTGTCGAAACCGAAGAAGCCTGCCTTGATCTGAAAACCCAGATCGAAGCCGGCCAGGACTTTGCAGCGATCGCTGGCGAATTCTCGGCTTGCCCATCGGGCAAGCAGGGTGGATCGCTGGGCACGTTCAGCAAAGGCCAGATGGTTCCCGAGTTCGACCAGGTGGTCTTCAATGAGGAACTCAACAAAGTCCACGGTCCGGTTCAAACACAGTTCGGTTATCACTTGATCGAGATCACCGAACGCTCCGAGTAACCGAGACAATCAGCCCGGATTATTCACGAGGCGTGGGCGTCAGAATCTGTTCCGACAGTGATCCGCAACTCTGATGCGATGAAACGATCGCTGTGGTTTTCATCTACCGGATGATTTACATTTCTTGTTGAAATTTAGCTTTTCCCTTGCTCCTGTTGGCCAGACGTAGAATCAACGCCCGTCGTCGTGAATAATTCGGGATCAGGAATCAGGGTTGCCAATTACGTAGCTCGTAGCTTGACTCTCCGATGCCTTGTTTTTATCGATTACTCCCACCGGGAGGGTCGACGGCTCACGCCGGGGAGGGTTGACCGCGTCTGACATTTCCAAAAAGATGGCATTGGCCTTGCGGTGAATAAAAAATCACAGACTTTCCGAGCCGAGTTTTACGCATCGGAGAGGCGTGCGACTTACTGGATACGATCTCAGTTCCCGGTTCCCAGTTCTAGGATGGGGCATGGCCCATTCAAAGGAGACTTAAATGCCAACTTACGACTACGAGTGCGACGCCTGCGGTCACGCCTGGGAGATGTTCCAGCGAATCGTGGAAGATCCCATCAAGAAATGCCCCGAGTGCAAAAAGAAGAAGGCTCGCCGCCTTTTTGGCACCGGCAGTGCCGTGATGTTTAAAGGATCCGGCTTCTACGAGACCGACTATCGCAGCGAGTCGTACAAGAAAGGTGCCAAAGCCGCCAAGGACGCAAAATCCGAATCCAAATCAGATTCAAAATCGGGCTCCAAGTCCGACTCCAAGCCCAAGCCCAAACCCGATTCAGGCACAAAGTAGTAGGCATACTCCGTGTGCCGTCCCTTCCATCCACGTCACAAATAGCAGTAGGCACACTCCGTGTGCCGTCACCCCAAAAACGGCACACGGAGTGTGCCTACTACCATGTTCAACAAACTAAACAACGAAGAACAACACGTCATCGTCAACAAGGGCACCGAACGTCCGGGCACCGGCAAGTTCAATGACTTCGACGAGGCTGGAACATTCATCTGCCGGCGCTGCAACGCTCCGCTCTACCGTTCAACTGACAAATTCCATTCCGGCTGTGGCTGGCCAAGCTTTGACGATGAAATCGAAGGCGCTGTGCGCCGCGAAACCGATGCCGACGGTCGCCGTACTGAAATCCTCTGCCAAAACTGCGACGGCCACCTCGGTCATGTCTTTGCCGGCGAAGGCTTCACCGCCAAAAACACCCGCCACTGCGTGAACAGCATTTCAATGGCCTTTGTTGCCCACGGCGAACCACTTCCCGACACGCTCAGCGAGTAACGACTCGTCTGAAACAGCTTTGAACGCTTCACAAGATTCCCGATCGTGTACAATCTTGGTGGGCCGTGGTGGAACGGCATCACGACTCCATCAAGTTCTGGCGGAACCAAAAATGCGAATTACCAACCTGATTCTTGTCCTTGTCCTGGCGACAATCCTGCTGCCGACGGCCCTCCGGGCCCAACAATCAAAGACTCCCAACATCGTCGTCATCATGGCTGACGACTTGGGCTATGGCGACCTCTCCTGTTACGGAGCCACTGAACTTGCCACGCCCCACATCGACAAACTCGCGACCCAGGGACTTCGCTTCACCAGCGGATACTGCAGTGCGTCAACCTGCACGCCAACACGTTACTCGTTCCTGACGGGCAACTACGCCTTCCGCACTCCGGGCACCGGCATCGCGCCGCCCAACTCGCCCGCGATCATCCAACCTGGCACCGAAACAATCGCGTCGCTTTTGAAAAAGGCCGGCTACCAAACCGCCGTGATCGGAAAGTGGCACCTCGGGCTGGGCGAAAAAGGCGTCGGACCTGACTGGAACGGACAGCTCAAACCGGGCCCTCTGGAAATTGGATTCAACGAGTGCTTTTTGCTGCCCACGACCAACGACCGGGTGCCACAGGTTTACGTCAAAGACCACCACGTGCTGAACTTGGACCCCAGCGATCCACTTTGGGTCGGCAACAAGAAACCATCCGACTCCCATCCAACCGGAAAAACCCATCGCTCTGCGCTCAAGATGGACTGGTCGCACGGACATAATTCGACGATCCACAACGGCATCAGCCGGATTGGTTTTTACACCGGCGGCAACGCGGCGAGGTTCCGCGACGAAGACCTTGCCGACAAGTGGATCGAGAAGTCAGTCAAATTCATGCAAGCCAACAAGGACAAGCCATTCTTTTTGTTCTTCTCATCGCACGATTGCCACGTGCCGCGAATGCCACACGAGCGCTTTCACGGAAAGTCGGGGTTGGGTTTCCGCGGCGACGCCATCGTGCAACTGGACTGGTGTGTGGGTGAACTGACCAAAACGCTGGACCGCCTGGGGCTGACCGAAAACACGATTGTCGTTTTCTGCAGCGACAACGGCCCGGTGATGGATGACGGCTACAAAGACGACGCCTTGGAAAAACTGGGCAACCACAAGGCCGCTGGCCCCTACACCGGAGGCAAGTACAGCGTCTTCGAAGGTGGCTGCCGGACGCCTTTCATCACCCGCTGGCCCGGCACGATCACGCCCGGAGTTTCCGACGAGATGGTATGCACGATCGACCTGGCAGCAAGCCTTGCTTCCATGGTCGGACAAGACGTTCCCAACGGTGCCCTCACCGACAGCTTTGATTTGCTCGGCGCGCTGACCGGAAAACCGGGCGCTGTGGGCCGCGATCACCTTGCCGTCCAGGATAACGGCAACAAGGGAACACTGGGCTTTATCAAAAAAGAAGGCGACAAAATCTGGAAGCTTCACGAGTACAAAAAGAAGCGGGCCCGCAACGTCACCGTCGAACAGAAGTTGGCCACATCAGTTCGCGAACCTCTTGAGCTTTACGAGCTAACCAGCGATCCAACCGAAGCCAAACCGCTGCAAAGCAAGATGGCTGACAAAGTGCAAAATCTCGCCAAAGAACTTCATGGCCTTGTCGAAGCCGGATCCACACGCATGCAGCGGGCTCAACCGGCGATTCGCTAGCCGCAAGTGCATTCCTTTTTCCAATCCTTCCCGGGAAGAAGGTAGCCAAGCCGCCTAGTCGAGCGATAAAATCCAATCAACCGATCGCGGCATTTCACTGGCACTCACAAAGGGAATCGACCATGTCCACTGTCACCCAACCCTCGGTTCCTGAAAACCTCAAGTCGTTTCTTTCCGCACCGAAAAAGCTGTTGATCGGCGGACAGTGGGTGGATGCCAAAAGCGGCAAGACCTTCGACGTCTACGATCCGGCAACCGACCAGGTTGTCGCCCAGGCCGCCGAAGGAGACGCCGCCGACGTCGAACTGGCCGTTGCTGCGGCACGAAAGGCATTCGATTCTGGGGCGTGGTCAAAGATGACCGCCTCCCAGCGTAGCCGAATCATCTGGAAAATCGGCGACCTGATCGAAGACAACGCTGACGAACTGGCGGCGATGGAAACGATCGACAACGGCAAGCCAATTGGGGTCGCCAAAGCTGCCGACGTTGCCCTTGCGGCTGACATGTTTCGTTACATGGCGGGTTGGGCAACAAAGATCGAAGGCAACACGATTCCATTGAACGTGCCCTACGTTCCCGGCGGCCAGTTTCATGCTTACACACTGAAGGAACCCGTTGGCGTCGTCGGCCAGATCATCCCTTGGAACTTTCCGCTGCTGATGGCCGCCTGGAAACTGGGACCGGCTCTGGCGACCGGTTGCACGATCGTGCTCAAGCCCGCCGAACAAACTCCGCTTTCGGCGATTCGCCTGGGAGAACTTTGCCACGAAGCCGGCCTTCCCGATGGTGTCGTGAACATCATCACGGGCTTTGGTGAAACGGCCGGCGCGGCAATCGCGGCCCACGACGATGTCGACAAAGTTGCCTTCACCGGGTCCACCGAAGTCGGCAAGATCATCATCAAGGCCGCCGCTGGAAACCTGAAAAAAGTCACCTTGGAACTTGGCGGCAAAAGCCCCAACGTAATCTACGACGACGCAGACATCGAAACCGCGATCGCTGGTGCAGCCGATGCAATCTTTTTCAATCAAGGCCAGGTCTGCAGTGCCGGTTCGCGACTGTTTGTGCAATCAGGCATCTACGACGAAGTCGTCGCCGGCGTGAGCGAGATCGCCAGCAACATGAAAGTCGGCAGTGGCTTCGACGCGTCAACGCAGATGGGACCACTGGTTTCCCGAGAGCAGTTCGATCGTGTTTCGGGTTACCTCAAAGCGGGCCTCGACGCCGGCGCTGAAGCATCGGCCGGCGGTGCTGCCATCGATCAACCGGGCTACTTCGTTCAGCCAACGGTACTGAAGAACGCATCGCCGGAGATGTCTGTTGTTCAGGAAGAAATCTTCGGTCCCGTTGTCGCTGCGATGCCTTTTACCAGCGACACCGAAATTGCCTGCCAGGCGAACGACACAACCTACGGCCTGGCAGCGGGCATTTGGACGCGTGACATCTCCAAAGCCCACAAGCTGGCCAGGCAAGTCAAAGCCGGAACCGTGTGGGTCAATTGCTACAGCATTTTCGACGCTGCTCTACCTTTTGGCGGCTACAAGCAATCCGGTTGGGGCCGTGAAATGGGTCACGCAGCGTTGGAAAACTATCTGCAAACGAAATCCGTTTGCGTCAGTTTGTAGGTCCGGTTTGATCAAGGGCGCGCGGCGGTCAATCGACGGTACAGAACTTGAACGAACTTTGTTTGGATTCGACGCTGTCCAATGTCGGACAACGAAAAAAACGCAGAACAAAAAAATGATCTGCGTTTGATTTGGTTTTGAATTGAATCGCAATCGAGTCAGAATTAGAACTCGGTTACGTCAACAATGGATCCGTCTGAGCGATGACCCAACTGGTACAGATTCAGAGCTTGAATGCCCATTGTTAGGGCATGCGTTGAACCGTCGCACAATGAGAAGTTCACGGTGCCAGGATGAGCCGAACCGAATCCCTTTTGGTGAGCAACCGAAACTCCGGTACTGTCGATAAACGAAGTATCATTGTCGGCGACCATTGAACCCGCAGGACCCAGAGTTCTCATCGTAGCAAAGTTGCTTGAACCAAAGTAACCTTGACCTTCCCAGAAGATCTCGTCGTAGGTCCCAAGCGGATTGTACTGTGCCACGGCAGCGGCTTTCTCACCGAACATAACCGTGTTCGAAGATCCGTCAGCAAGCTGCCCGAAACCAATTCGAGGCTGGGTTACCAGCGTGCCGTCGCTCAGCAGATGACCTGCTTTTGCAATCGCACCAAGCCAAACCCGGCTTTGCTCAGGCTGGAATTCGTCGGCCAGAGCAGGCTGAAAGTCATCAGCTCCATCGAATGGAATCTGAATCTGGTTCACGAAGTTAGGGAAATCGACTCCAACGAAAAATCCAGCGTAGTCACCAAGAGCGGTATCATTCGTGCCCGCTTCTGTGAGGACTCTCGTACCACGAGATGGGCAACTGAATGCTGGAACCTGAGATGCGGAGAAAGCCGAACCCGGACCAACTGCAATCGAACGAAGTTGTCTCAGGTTGGCCTGCTCGATTTGAGCGAGGATTTGAAAACCCCAACCGAAGTTCTCGCGACCGGAGTTGGCTCGAAGAAGCCCACCCGCATCAAATCCGGCAGACTGGAGGCCTGATGTCGGAAAATTCATCGTAGCTGATTCAACATTGAGTGCTGCCAAAGCAACTTGACGCAAGTTGTTCATGCACTGCGTGCGGCGAGCGGCTTCACGAACCGCTTGCACGGCTGGCAAGAGCATACCTATCAGAATTCCGATGATCGCAATCACGACCAAAAGTTCAACCAGCGTAAATCCGTTCGTTTTTTTGATATTCTTCACAGAATAATCCTCTTTCGTGAGCCTGAGTGGGAGAAATAAAGGGTGGGTTAAAGAGCGAGGACACCGGAGACGCCTAAAACGCAGGGAAGAAATGCATTGCTATCAGTGCCGCGTCTGTATGTCGCATGGTGGAAGTCTACACAACAACACAATAGTTTCAAGCGGTGTCGCTAAAAACGATTCGGACTGTACCGAATCTTCCAATTCGCAATCGAAAGACACGTTTGCAAGCGAAATGCGATGATAAAACCTACAAACACAACCGTACTGTCAGCCTTGGCCTCACCTTTTTGCTGTTCAAAGCGATCAGCTTCTATTCTGTTTGAATCAATACCGAACCCATATTGATTGAATCCAATCCGAGGACTCCCGAACTTGCATGTTCCTGGCTGTATCGATCGCCCCAATTAGACCAATTGTCCTGGAAGCCAAAGAAGTTCCAGAATTATCTCAAATTACAGTTCGACACTCCTTCAACTGACCTCAACCGAGCGAAACGCAAGCCTCGACGGCAGAAATGCTTGATGCGAACAATGCCCGCCGGACCAGACAGCTTTGCAAATTGTCAGGACTGGCGATTGACCGAGTCAACCAAAAACTCAGCTGACCTTCAGCGCAGCCTCGCACACAGAACGCCGGGCAACCTGATGTTGGCGAGCCCGTTTGACGCAATCTTAATCCGGATTATTCACGAGGCGTGGGCGTCAGAATCAGTTGCGACAGTGATCTGCGACTCTGATGCGATGAAACGATCGCCGTGGTTTTCATCTATCGGATGATTCGCAATTCTCGATGAAATTCAGCTTTTCCCTTGCTGCGGTTGGCCAGACGTAGAATCAACGCCCGTCGTCGTGAATAATCCGGGATCAAACGCAAACAGGCGATCAACTTTTCCTTGATCGATTCCGAAAGCGAAGATTTGCTGACCAAACGCGCGATCTCCACAAGAGGATCCACGGCGAGTGCACATTGGACCAGCGCATGCCACGTTACATATCAAGGTCCAGGAGTTTCTGCATTTGCGAGAACATTTCGTTTGTGGCAGCGGCACAGAATTTTGGCGCAAACAAATCGACTTCACCTCCTTCAATCGTTTTCGCAACGCCGCCGGCTTCGTCAAGAATCAACATCCCGGCGGCAACGTCCCAGCAATTAAGACCCGTGGCCCAGTACGCGTCCGAACGTCCGCAGGCGACAAAGCACAGGTTCAGGGCCGCAGAACCCAGTCGGCGAATGCTGCCGGCCTGGCCCAGTACGCGCAGGAACCTCTCGACTTCCGGATGGTGGCGATCGACACTGCTTGAAAAACTGCAAACAACCAACGCCTTGTGCAAATCAGTGCAGTCCGAGTGACAGACAGGTTGGCCATTGAGAAAAGCTCCCTGTCCTCTGGCGGCGCAGAACATTTCATCGATAACCGGATCGTAGACGACGCCGACAATCGTTTCGTCTCCGCGTCGAAGTGCGATCGAAACCGAAAATGAATTCAGCTGATGGACATAGTTGACCGTTCCATCAAGCGGATCCACGATCCAGCAGACTTCATCCTGATTGATCTCAAGGTTGTGGACGTCTGATTCCTCCCCCAAAAAACGATGCTCGGGAAACTCACCCAGCAAGTAATCCTCGATCGCTTTTTGCGACGCCAAGTCGGCTTCGGTGACGAGGTCACGAGGCTTCTTTTCGTTGACCTTTACCTTGCCCATCCGCGAAAGGAGTTGCTCGCCGCCGAGTTTTGCGGCATGAATCGCAGCGTTGAGATAGGGCTGAAGCTCGGGATTAGCTAAACTTATGGTCATGCAAAGTAAACTGGTTGGGCACTAATTGCTTGAAACGTCAGGTGATGGGTGCTACCATATCGCCATCATGAAGGAACGGGCTTATTTCGATTCGGCCTCTTTTCTGTTCCGGCCCCGCCGTGTTGCTTTGCAATCGGTGGGGTTTTTTCATGCGCTTCAACAGGCGTTCAAGTTCTAATTAAGCAGATCATCGTAGTTGAGTTTCGAAATTGAAGAACCGGTCTGACAAAAATATTGTCATCGTGGGTGCAGGTTTGGTCGGGTCCTTGCTGGGCGTCATGCTTGGCCAACGCGGCTATTCGATCCGCCTGTTTGAACGCCGCAAAGACGGGCGTAAGGTTGCCGAAGATTCCGGGCGTTCGATTAACCTTGCCTTGTGCTCGCGAGGGATCCACGCCCTAAAGTCTGCGGGGTTGTACAACAAAGTGAAACCGCTGCTGATACCGATGCGTGGACGCATGCTGCACACCGCAGACGGAGGTCAACGTTTTTCCCCCTACGGCCAACGCGACCATGAAGTCAACTACTCGGTGCCTCGCGACGGGTTAAACAGACTGTTGGTCAACGAGGCCCTGTTGGCCGACGCGGTCGATGTTGTGTTTGAACAGAAATGCACTTCGGTTGATTTTGCGAACCGCAAAGCGGTCTTTGAATCTGCCGACGGAAGCAGCAATTCGCATGCGTTTGATTTGGTCATCGGAGCCGACGGCGCGGGGTCGCGGGTTCGCCGCGAACTGGTCGAAGCAACCGGCGGTCAGAGCAAGTCGACTTTCCTGGAGCACGACTACAAAGAGCTTGAGATTCCAGCGTCAAAAAATGGTGACTGGGAAATCGAAAAGGAAGCGCTGCACATCTGGCCACGCGGCAGATTTATGCTGATTGCGCTGCCAAACCCTGGCGGCAGCTTCACCGTGACTCTGTTTTTGCCAAAGACCGGAGAGCCCAGTTTCGCAACGCTGACCAACCGCGAGAAACTGGTCGAGTTTTTTGAGGCACACTTTGCCAGCGCGATGAAGTTGATGCCCGACCTGCTGGAAGACTTTTTCGAACATCCGACCGGTCGGCTGGGCACGATTCGATGCTCGCCGTTTCATTATTCTGATTGTGGATTGATCGTGGGGGATGCCGCTCACGCGATCGTGCCCTTTCATGGGCAGGGAATGAACTCGGGGTTCGAAGATTGCAGCGAGCTGGTACGACTGCTGGACGAAAACAACGAGGACTGGGCCAAAACCCTCGAGGACTTTAGTCGAATTCGAAAACCCAACGCCGAAGCGATCGCGGACATGGCGATTGAAAACCACGAGATGATGCAACAGGGTGTGATCGATCCCAAGTACCACTTGAAAAAAGAAGTCGGTTTCGAGTTGGAACGCCGCTATCCGGAGCTTTTCATTCCGCGATACTCGCGCGTGATGTTTCACACGATTCCCTACGCCAAAGCAAAGCAGTTGGGTGTGATTCAGAGAAAGATCTTAGATGACCTGACGCAGGATATCGATTCAATTGAGCAGATGGACTATTCGCTGGCCGCGAAGTTGTTGCGGGAGCGACTGGTTCCCGTTTCGGGTTGAGTTGTGCCGTCGGTGGCGCGCTGTGAGGCGTCGGGTTTTGGCGCGCCGTGAGGCCAGCGGCTCACGGGGAAGTCTCACGTCGCCAAAAAAAATCCCGATTCAAAACCACGAGGGGTTCTGCATCGGGACATCGAATTCGTGATCGAATGACGATCTGAATCAATTCTTTTCTTCAGCTTTCCTAGCTTGTTCCTGCTTGCGGACTTCTTCCGCTTTCATCTTGAGCTCACCAGTTCTTTTCTGAAGATCCGCATACTGCTTTTTCATCGCTTCGAGTTCCTGAGTCGCATTGCGGATGTCGACTTCCATCTTTTTCAAAGTCACCTGAGCTTGGGCGATCGCCGGACCGTAGACACCTGCTTCAGGAACGTTGCTGGCTTTGAGGACAGCGCCCATCGTCGAAACACTGCAATCGACATCGGCAACTTTGCCAACACTGTTCCTGCGAGTGAGTTTGATGACATCGCCCTCGGACATGCCGTTTATCGCGGCGCCCATTGACGCCGCGTTGGGGACGGCGTTGCCGTTGAGCTTGCTGATGACGTCGCCAGTGTTGAGGCCGGCTTTGTGGGCGGGACTGTTGGTGAAGACAGACCGTACGACAACCCCTGCTGCCGAGTCAGCGAAAGACGCGCCAAGCGTCGACTGGGCCATCTGCTCTTTGCTGAGCGTTACATTCTGGTACGAAGGCGTCTGAACTTGAGGAACGACCTGGCGAGTGGCTGAACCGTAAGCTCTCTGCTGCGGATAGGTCTGCCGAATTTGAGCTTCAGCAGAAGCCGCCATGATGGTCGTTGCAGCAATCAGCAGCGTCCAAAAAGTTCCTTTTTTGATGTTCATTCTTTCTCGATTCAAAAACAGAATTTGTGTTCGTTGGGAAGGCTTGATCGTAATTGGGCGAACGCGCTTGTACAACGGTTTTTAGGACACAGCCGCAAACCGGGGCGATTTCCTGCGGTTTGCCGTCGCTGAATCAACTGGCGTCGGGGCCGCGAAAAAAGAATCCCAGTTCACGGCGGACGTTCGCCGGAAGCGGCGGAAGGTCTTCGCGCGGGATCAGAAACGTGGAGATGTTGAACAGATCCAGAAAGACCCGATTCTGGTTGGTCGTCTGGCTCAGGTAGTCCTGGCCGGAAGATCCACCGGTGCCGATTTTGGTTCCCAGCATCCGCTGCACCATCACCATGTGACGTTGCCGCCAACGGGTAAACAGGCCATCCACGTCTGCCAGCAGGGTCAGCAAACGGAAAGCGGTGTACAGCAGCGGTTCGTCGCGATAAAGATGGATAAACAGGGCCGCAAGAAATCCCGAATGCGAAAGTCGAAACTCGCCCTGGGCTCGTCGGCACTCGAATTTGTCTTTGTCCAGCAGGCTGTCAAATCGGTCTCGCGTCTTGAGCATCTCTTCGACCTGGGAGTCTTTTTCCCGATCGGTGAGTGTGCGGTTGGAGCGGATGATGTCTTCATCGGACTTGAACATTTTGTCCACAGCATCACGATACATTTTCCAGAACGTGAATCCTTCGAAGCGATCAAAGGGGCCCTTGGTCAGCCAGCGGTCAACCAACTCCAGCAGGTTGGTGCGTTCTTCGACTTCTTCCAGGAGTGCCTGGTCGGAAAAGGAAAGCCGCGTTTTGAAGAATTCGCAATCGGCGGCGATGCGATTCTCTTTGCGGATCCCCATCAGGATTTCGATCTGCTTGAACATGATGCTCTGAAAACCCGACGCGGGCACCAGCAAGTCACGAAATTCGAGAAAGTCCAGGGGCGTGATGGTTTCGATGACTTCGATCTGTTCGATCAGGATCCGCTGGATCTTTGTAATCCGGGCCAGCATGTGCAGCACCCGACCGATCTTTTTGTCCTGCACGACGGGATCGTCAAGGATGTCGATGATGGCTTCGAGTTCAAACACGATCTGCTTGAACCACAGTTCGTAGGTTTGGTGCGTGATGATGAAAAGCATCTCGTCATGAGCAGGCTTTCCGTGTTTCGCGCTTTCGAGTTCCTGGGCTTCGAGGATTTTGTCCAGCCGAAGGTACTCGCGATAGTAAACGGAACCGGGTTGAGGCATATCAGCAACAGGCAATTAAAGGTGCAGAAAATGCGGCGATGATTGAAAATGCATTTTTGCGAAAGGGAACGCTCTAGCGGCCTGGGATGGCAACCGGATCGGGAACATAATCTTGGTCCGCCCAGGATTCGGGGCCAAGCACGACTTCGGATTGCATGAACTGGTCCCATTCGAGTTTTTTGCCAGAGTACGCCGCATCGCGCCCAAACAACGCCATCAAAGTACTGTTCACCATATAGTGTCCGTTGTTGATCGGCCCGTCACCACGGATGCTTTGTGTCAGTTTGATGTGCTCGTTGACATACATGCGATTACTGGTCCGTTTGGTGGACCATGTCCCGGCACCGTTTTCGATCTTGCGAGACAGGATCCCGGCGACTCCTTCGGTACCGTAGGCAAAATCATCGGTCTGGTTAAAGCAATGATCCATCTGCCGGCAATGACAAAATGCTTTTCTGCCGTCGGCCCATTGATACACCGTCGTAAAGTGATCGTAGACGTTGCCCCACTTTTTTTCGGTGCGTGCCAATCGGCCTCCGACGCCGTAACAGGATTCAGGAGGAGTGTCACCGTAAAGCCACGCGACTTTGTCGATCGAATGGATGTGCTGTTCGGTGATGTGGTCGCCGCTTAGCCAGTTGTAGTACAGCCAGTTGCGAAGCTGCTGTTCCAGCGGCGACCAGACTTGATCGGGCTTGGGGATGCGATGCCAGAGGGTGCCAGTGAGGTAGTTGGATTCGATCGAAACAATCTCTCCAATGTCGCCACCAAGGACTCTGTCGATGACTTCGTTGACCGCTGTGTCATATCGCCAGCACAACCCCGAGACAACGCTGAGTCCTTTGGATTCGGCTTCTTCACAGGCAGCGAGCACACGTTTGGCTCCGGGGACATCGACAGCAACGGGTTTCTCGCAGAACACATGCTTGCCCGCTCGCACGGCGGCTTCCATTTGTGCCGGGCGAAAGTGCGGTGGCGTGGCCAGCAGGACCACGTCGATATCCGTTTTGACGATTTCCTCGTGGCAGCTGATACCGGTAAAGATATTTTCCTCCGCAACCGCGTACTTGTCCGCGACATCGGTTTGAAGAATGTCTTTGGTGATATTGACGCGATCAATGAAGGCATCGGCAAGAGCGGTGACTTTGGCTCGCGAGTCCGCTTCGAGAATATCTTGGACCGCTCCGGTGCCGCGACCACCGCAGCCGATCAGGCCGACTTTCAAAGTGTCGTCGACGCTGGCGTGAAAGCCCAGTGCGGGGCTGGCAAAAGTTCCCAGCGTTACAGCCCCTGCAGCGGTTGTTCCAGTCGCCAAAAACTTGCGACGGGAAGGCTTGGTGGGTTGCTTCGGTTTGTCGGCCATGATTTATCTGCAATAATGGACTGCGGAAGTTCCATAAGTGTGACCCGGTTGCCGCCGTACCACAAGTGATCGCGTGGACCACTGTCTTCTTTTGCGGATTCAAAATGGTAAATCAGGCTTCTGTGGAAGACGCTTTTCGAACTCCCGCCGCTGAACCGGCTAGGGAAATCGAGAATTCGATTCGCAAACAAATCGACACTGGCCGCGATTTGAAGGTCGAGCTTCTCAGGCAAAACGGTTTTACTCAATGGACCGAATGGCTGATACTCTCGCGCCGCGTGCTGAAGATTAGCGGGCGATTCGATGCCATTTTGGTCGTCGCGCCCTCGGGCATCAAAATCGATGGCGCGTCGTCGGTTATCAAATCGACCGCTCGCTGGATCCCAGAAGACGACACGATGATCGCGGTGCTGGATCTGATGGGGGATCACCCGGTTCATTTTCTGAGGATCCGGACGAGGTTGCCGTTTCTGCATCCGTTTGTAAGTTTGCATTTGGAAGTCCAACTGGACGGCGAGGTTGTGTTTGCAGAAGGCAAGTTCGCGACTGACGACTCGGAGTAACTCGGAGTAACTGCTGTGCGGTGTGGTATACGTGCGCTTTTTTTGTTTATCAGCCCGGATTGTTCACGAGGCGTGGGCGTCAGAATCAGTTCCGACAATGATCCGCGACTCAGACACGATGAAACGATCGCTGTGGTTTTCATCTACCCGATGATTTCCTCTTTGTTGAATTTCAGCTTTTCCTTTGCTCTTGTTGACCAGACGTAGAATTAGCGCCCGTCGTCGTGAATAATCCGGGATCACTTTGTGATCGGTTCTATTGTCGTGGCGTTGTGGCTACCACGTGCGACAAAGGTCATGCTGTTCGGTTTTGGGGCGGTACACCTGGTAGACGCGGAACCCGGAGTCCGAGAAATTTTGCAGCCATCGGCGGGGATTGGGATACGACCTCTTGATGTTGCGCACGAAGGCAAGAAAGTGAATCTCAAGGCCACTTTCATCGCGGCACCGCGAAACCAATTCGAGCAGTTTGTTTCTGGCCCGGTCGGTTTGCAGGAATTTTACTTCAACCAAGATCGGTTTGGTGGGCTTGAGTTCTTTGGCGGCCTCGAGGACATCGGCGAGCGACGGAATTTTGTAGTTGCCTTGAAGCTCAAGTGACTGAATTTGCTGGAAGGTCAACTCGCAGATCGCCTGATTCCCGACATCGTCGCCCAGGATCTCGCGGTTCCGTTTCGTGTTGGGCAGCGCCGAAACGTCCCAGTCGTGAAACACCACCAGTTCGCCATCGCTTGTTTCGCGGACGTCAAATTCTGAATAGAGGTAGGTCTCGTTCTGCTCAAGGGTTTGAATTGCTTTGGTGAAAGCTTCGACAGTATTCCCCGGGATGTCGTCGAAAAGGTCGCCGCCAAGTTGATGGCCATCGTTGGGCATGCCACGCAACAACCCCGGCCGCCACCATCCGACAACCAGAGCAACGAAAATCGCGATCAGGCAAGCGGTGATTGCCGCAGTGCGAGCCAGTTTCCTGTTCATCGATCCCAACAAGAGGTGTGAAATTATTTGAGCCTGCTGATGTATTTCAAGAACTGCTGGTCAAGTTTCTGCAGGTCGTCGCCGAAGTGCTTCTTGAATTCCGTCAGCCTTGCAGGGCCGTCGATCGTTTTGCAGCGTGGCATCGATGCGGTGGCTTTCAGGTAGGAAGCCATCTGCTTGGGGTACTTACGCATCAGAAAATGCACCAGTGCCCATGCTTCGGCATAGGCATTCAATGAAGTCTCACCATGGAACCTGATGTCGGTCGCCACGAGGCTTTCGATCGAACCGGGTTGTCGTTGAGTACGCAAATAGTCGCGAAAGGCAATCAGGCGATCGTAATGAACAAGCCCCGGATGGTGCCAGCCTTTTCGGTTATCCAAATCGGGTGCTTCGAAGTATATCGCGAGGCCCTCATTGATCCACAGAGGCCGGTCGGCCATTCGCGTTTGCAGACCCCGGTTGTGCATCAACTGATGAGTGGCTTCGTGGATGATCGTCGCGACCATCGGAATTGCCGCGCGGCGTGAGAGGATTTCCTTGATCCGCCGATCGTCCAAATCGCCGCCATGAAGGTCAAACGTAAGGTCGTACATCACGACACGGTTGGTCATCTGATTGTAGTAGGCAATCATGTCGTCAACGCTGGCTTCGTCTCCCAAAGTCCGCCGGACGTGCCGGGCGAATTCGGGTTTGGACGCAAACACAATTGCCACAAGCGGAAACTCGGGTTCGCTGAGTTCCATTTTGAGTTTCTTTTTCGCGAACTTCTGAAACTCTTTGAACAGACGGTCCTCGTACAGGTCTTCAATCCATTTGGCGTAGGCGTCTTCGTTCTGATAGGCGATGACGTAGTGCTTGCTGATCCGGATTTTGAAACCAGCAGGAAGCTCCTTGAGTAGCTGCTCGCCGATTTTTTCTTTGGAAAGTGCCTCCACCACTTCAATCGATTCGGTTTTGGATTTGATCTGGTCCGCAGTCAAAATCAACAGCTCGCCAACGCGGGTTTGAAACAGGATGCTTTCGTCCTGGGCTTCGACAAGGATCTTGCCCGCAAGGGTCAATTGCTTTTCACCCTTTTGAATGACGACTTCGTCCGCAACAGCGAGTGGCGCAATCAGGCACACCAATAAGGCAGGAAGCAATGTTTTGAAAATGAGATTTGGCAAGGTGAATCCGTTTCTGCTCTGAAGTCGAACAAGCGATTTGCTCAACCAACTCTTGCCCCGTTTGGTTTTTGCTATTGTGTCGGTGGCGAAAACGTCAATTCAAACCAACCCGACCACGCATCGGCGAAACAACTGCTGTCGTAGTCTTTTGGTAGCCGGGAATTCTGGCGAAACCCGCTACCCACGCTGGCAGTTAACGTTTTTCGATTGCCAAGCGAATATTAGCACCTAGTTTGTCAATCGCCAAGTTTTGCGTGCCAGACAAGGAATTCTGTGAAAGCCGCTACAGCCAGGATGGGAACAAGGCTCACAAGCGTCAACGCGGCGACGGTTTCGCTCACCCCGGAATGCAGCAAACCCAACGCCAGCCTGGACACTGTGTCGATTCCCGGTGGCAATACCATTTGCGTTGCCGACAGTTCTCCAAAAGAAATCGCCAGCACCAACAAGGTGCAAATCAAGTGAGACTTCCAGCGCGGACGCAGATTCAAAAGCCAAATCGCACCGATGCCCTTGATGCCGTCGATTCTGGCAAGCTCACGCTCGCTGGTGCTGGCCTGACTGGCCAGAAAGTAATGAAACAGCAACGCCAGCGGCAGGCAATAAAGTGTGTTGGCAATCACCGGAGCAAAAATCGTTCGATCGTAAAGATAGTTGGTCCATGAAAAGTTCAGATTGGTAAAGGTTCTGCCAATGCCGATGCCAATCGACGGGCCGGGAATCGCAACAAGGATCCCAAAGGCAACCGCCAGGCAGATCCCTGCGCCACGCGATCGATTGGCCGCCCACGTCAGTGGAATCGCAATGGCGGTGATCAGCAACGTCGACCCGATTGCGATCAACGCCGTCCAGCGGAACTCGGACTGGAAGTTGGTGACAATTTTTTGGATCGCGAACCGGGCACCATCCAAGCTCCATGTGGCCGTAGGCTGGCCGTTTTCCTGGACCACGGTAAAGCCGACTTTGACAAGTAGGTTGGCAACCGGGACCGCAACGAGCAAAAGCAGGACGATGCAGCAGCACGCGGATTGCCCAGCGGTTACTTTTTCGCTTTGACGATTCGCGGTCGCAAAGCGAGGTTGCCGGGAGGCCGCCGCATGCAGAAAAGCAACCGTCGCGGTGCCGGCCATCCAGGCTACGATCAAGAGCGACACCGCCACGCCAAGCCTTTCGGCTTGGGCGATCTGGTCTGCGGTCCAGACGGTACCGATCGAACCCAACTGGCCCAAGGAATAGCCAAGGTAAACCTGTTCGGCGAGAGTTCCGATTTGATAAATGTCGGTGACTCCGATTTCTCTGGCCGCAGAAACGATCGTCCAGAGAATCGCGGCAAACACGAACGGCGAAAATCGCCACCAGCCACTTCGCATCGCCGCGAGCAACGGTGGGCTTTCAAGTTCTAGGGCGTCTTGCCAGGCCAGCCTGCCGCTGCGGATCGCGGCAAGGAACAACAAGGCGATTTGTGGCGTCGCGATCATGGCATGGATCCAGATTGCGGCTTGCCAACGACCGATGATGGGCTTGAGCGTTTCCCCGGACGCGCTGGTAATCCAGCCAAGCTTGCCAAAGGCCGCATCCCAGGAACTAACCTGGGCAAAGACCGGCAGCAGGATTCCGAACAGGCAGAACATTCGGGCCAGCATTGGAACGACGCCCCGTTTGCTGGCCGTCCAGGCGAGAAAGGCACCCAGGGGAACGGCGATTAAAGCTGCTGCTGCGCCAAGAGCCACCGTTCGGACCACGATGTTGAAGTCGGAGGATTGCAGCTGGGTCGCTGCCGCGAGGACGACGGCGGTGATCAGGCACCAGAAAGCAAACGGCCAAAAGCCACGGCGTTGATCCTGCATCGTGTGTCGTTCCGGAGACTGCGGCTGCTCAATCCGGTCCTTTACTTGCGAAGGTCTCTGGTGATTTCAACGAAAGCCTCTTTGACTTTCAGATTCTCAAACGGCCTCAAATCGGGCACCGTCAGGTTGGTGATCGAATCGAAGGCACGCCGACTGGTGGCCAATAGCGACGCAACGTCTTTGCTTAGCGAAGCAGTGCGGTAGGTGTTGACTGCGGTCAGAATGTTGCGTTTGCATTCGAGATTGGCGGTCATCATTTGGTGCTTTTGATGGGCGAGGCCGGACTTGTAGAGCATCACCGCGTCGTAGGTCACCCGGTTGCTGGCGATGTTGTTCTCAAGGATGTTTGGGTCACCACCGGCCGCGATCGCTTTTTCGGCTTCGATAATGTTCTGCTGGGCTTGTTCGGCAAACGCTTCAAGTTTTGGGTAGTACTCATCGTCAACTTTTTCGATGAACTTGTTTTGCAATCGATTGACGCTTTTGAGGAGCATCAGGTAGACCCCGTAGTAACGTTTGGCCGCGTCGAGGTCTTCGCCGGTCTTTTCGGTTAACGATTCAAGTTCCAAGGCAAAATTTTTCGCGTTGTCAAAGATGATCGAAACGCGGATGAACTCGTCACCGGTGATCGATTCGAGAAGAATGTCGATCTGATCCTTGTCCAGCTTCAGGCCAATTCTGCCAAGCTGGCTGACAAGCTTGTCTTTTTCGGCCTGGATGTCGGCGGTGTGCTGTTCGATGGCGGCTTTGGTGGCAGCGATTTTGTCCTGGTAGCCTTTGCGTGTGGTGGCCAAAGGGTTGTAAGACTTTTCCGGTGCCGAAATTTTCTTGCGCTGGTAAACGGTCAGGTCTTTGCGAGCCTGGTCGATTTTCCCTCGCAATTCCGCGACTGTTTGTCGTTGGTCGCTGATGCTCGAAACACCCAGTGCCGAAGCAGCGGCGTCTAGGTAGGATTCGATTTTTTGTTCCTGCGTTTCTTTTGAGCGACTGAGAAAATCATAAAACGCGATGTCTTTGGCTTCGCGAAGGTTGCCCTTGTCGTCGAACATCTCGAGGGCTTCGGAGAGCGCGTTGTGGGTTTGCTCAAAATAGCGTGCGACTTCGGCGCGTTCCTGTTCGAGGACTTCTTCGGTTTGCGCGTGGGCAAAGCAGGCCCCCAAAGCGACGACCAGCAGGATCAGAATTGAGTTCGATTGTCTGTTCATCATGACGCCCCTTATCAAAAGGATGATTCCCCATTATAGGATCGGAAAGATGGATCATCGAATGGATCGAATATTTCCAATTGGATTCGTTGCAGCCCAATCCTTTCCGGTTATTCGTCCAAATCGCGGGAATCTTTGTGTTTTTTGCCGTCGGTGACGAAACGCAGATTAGTTGGTATTCTGCCACTATGGCAAAAAAGAAGGTTACAAAAAAATCGGCGGCAGGCAGCAAAGAGGCGTCCTTTGAAGAGTCCTTTGCCTCGTTACGTGAAGTCCTGGCCGAAATGGAAGGCGGAAAGCTGTCACTGACCGAATCGATGGCGAAGTACGAAGAAGGCATCGGGCTGCTGCGGGTCTGCCATGAGAAGCTTGGCAAAGCCCGGACCAAAATCGAGATGTTGCTGAAGGTCGACGAGAAAGGCAATCCGGTCACCGAACCATTTGAACACAAGGCCACCGTGGCTGATGTGGCTTTGGCCGATGATGAAGCCGGTGACGATGGCGACGACGAAGAAGATGTCGATGAATCGGATCCGAATTGGGATGGCGGTTTGTTTTAGGCGATCAGTCGGTTCGCCAATTAACTGCCACCACTGACAAAGGCTTTGATCGCATCGCAAAGACGCCCCAGTTCCTGCTCGGTGATCGTGAACGCCGGAGCGATGTAGACCGTATCGCGAAGGGGACGGATCCAGACGCTTTGCTGGAGAAAGAACTTGATCGCTGCCTGGACATCGACGGACTGATTCATCCGCACCGCTCCAATGGCTCCCTTGCAAGTCACGCTGTGAACGTGATCCAACTGCGAAAGCGGCGACAAGCGATCGCTTAGTTGGGCTTCGACCGCTGCAACCTGCTCAAGTCGCGATTCGGTTTCGAACAGATCCAGCGACGCATTCGCGGCCGCGCAAGCGATGGGATTGCCCATGAACGTTGGGCCATGCATCAATGCGGCCTCCGCGCGGTCGCTGTGAAACGGCTCGTAAACCTCGGCCGACGCAATCGTCGCCGCCAGTCCCACGCTGCAACCGGTCAGGCCTTTGCCGACGCACATGATGTCGGGAACAACGTCGGCTTGTTGGTGCGCGAACATGCTGCCGGTGCGGCCGAACCCGGTGGCGACTTCGTCCACGATCAGCAACACGTCGAACTTTCGGCAGACGTTCTCGATTCGTTTCAGTGCCGCAGGGGAATGGAATCGCATGCCGCCAGCCATCTGCACCAACGGTTCAATGACCACAGCGGCCAGAGAATTGATTTGGCTTTCGATAAACTTCTCAAGCTGCCCTTGGGCGTCATCGGTTTCCGGGATCTCACGCGGAAACTGCTCCACAAAGAAACCGCGAAAGTTCGCGTGCATGCTGTCGACCGGATCGCAAAGGCTCATCGCGCCGCTGGTGTCGCCGTGGTAGCTGTCGCGGAAAGTGAGGAAGCGGGTTTTTGATGTGCGGCCGGTGGAAGAGCGGTTGGCCCAGTGTTGTACCGACATCTTCATTGCGACTTCGACCGCGACCGAACCCGAATCGCAAAAGAAAACTTTGTTGCCCCGACCGGGAAGCAAGGCGGCAAGTCTTTCGCCCAGGCGGAGCACAGGCGGGTGCACGATGCCGCCGAGCATCACGTGTGGCATTCGCCGAGCCTGGTCTTCGATGGCGTTCACGATCGCCGGGTGGCGGTATCCGTGACAGGCCGTCCACCACGAAGATATCCCGTCGATCAGGACGCGACCATCGGCTAGGGTGATCGTTGAACCTTCGGTAGCGATGACTTCGATCGGCCGGTTCGCGGTTTTCATTTGGGTATAGGGAAGCCAAAGGTTCATTTGTTTGAAACCAGGAACCGTTTTTCGGGGTCATGTTGCAAGATCGGTGCGAACAAGAATATCCTTAAGGGGTGCTGGTCGAAACCCATCGATAAATCTTGAGCGACTGATAGCGAGCCGTTGGCCGCGAGGCCTCGGGGGTGAATTTCGGTTCGTGTTCTGTCAGGCGAAAGCTGGATAGGGCTGGCGAGTTGACACTGGCTCGATGGCGCAGCGTTTGGGTCCAACGGCTCACGTGCTGACACCCACGGCCTCACGGCCAGCGGCTCACGTGTTGCGATTTTCACTTCCAAACTCAGACAAAGATCACATGCTCAAAGCCTGCCACTGCTGTGGCTTGATTCATGAAATTCCTGCCGTTGGTGAAGATCAACATGCTTTGTGTACGCGCTGCGGGACTCGCTTCGCCGAAGAAGTCAACCGCGATCGATCGGCAAGCCGAACGGCGGCCGCAGCGGTGGGCGCTTTTGTGCTTTTCTGGCCAGCAATCCTGCTGCCGATTTTGCGCATCGATCAGCTTGGCTTGAGCCATCAAAGCAGCATCCTTGGCGGGACCCTGGAGTTGTTTCGCCACGGTAGCTGGTTCGTGGGAATCGTCGTGCTGCTGTTTTCGATTGTCTTTCCGTTAACCAAAATCATCATGTTGATCGAACTGAGCTGGCTGGAGATCCTCCACCGCAAACACAAAGCCATCACGCTGCGACTGATGGAACACCTCGGTAAGTGGAGCATGATGGACGTGATGTTGCTGGCGTTTCTGGTGATGCTGGTGAAGCTTGGTGACATGGTCGAATTTCATTTTGGACCGGCGATCGTGGCGTTTGTTTTTTGTGTCGCAATGAGCATGCTGGCTTCGCTGTCTTTCGATCCACACGCGATTTGGGACCAAGAGTAAGTTTTAATTTTGTGGCGCGCGTCACGCGAGAAATGTTTGAACTCTGTTTTGTAGCTGGTAACGAAATTGACTGATTCCCCACCCATTGCCGAAATTCAAACCGCGAAAAAACTTGTCGGCGGCTCAAAACTGTGGCTCCTGACGCTGGTTTGCCTATTATTTGCGATAGGGCTCGCCTGGTGGTCACTGCCACAGCAGGGAACGATGATCACGGTTAGCTTTCCCGACGGCCACGGGCTGCAGAAGGAAGACACCGTCCGCTATCGTGGCATCGAAGTCGGAACCGTCGAATCGGTTGAGCTTGGCCACAACCTGGAGGGCGTGGAAGTCGAAGTTTTGCTCAAACCGTTTGCTTCGAGGTTGGCGTCGGAGGGGACCAGGTTCTGGATCGTGCGGCCGGAACTGAGCCTGACACGGATTTCGGGTTTGGAAACGGCGATCGGCCACAAGTACATCGGGGTGCAACCGGTAACCGGAGAAGGCAAGCCGAAGAAGCAGTATACCTTTGAGGGGCTTTCGAATGTTCCCGTCGACACGCTGGCGAGTTCAGGGATCGAAATCATCTTGCGAGGAGAAAAGAGCTTCAGCGTCGGCAAAGGCGCGCCGCTGACGTATCGCGGCGTCGAAGTCGGCACCGTCCTGGACTCTGGCCTGTCGGGAGATGCCGGCGAAGTCCACATCAGGGTGCGAGTCCTCGAAGAGTTTCGCAACCTGCTGACGTCCGAGTCCAAATTCTGGGCCAGCTCTGGATTAGATTTCAAATGGCAACTGGGAGGCGGGTTCAATCTGGACACCGAGTCGCTTGAGCAACTTGCTCGCGGCGGCGTTTCGATGATCACGACCGGACAGGGAAAACAGGTCGCGCCCGGTCATTTGTTCAAGCTTCATGCGGTGGTGGACGATGCGTGGTTGAAGCCGTCTAACTTTCAGAGAACCAACTTACAATTAAATGGGGCTCTGGCGATCAATGCGACCTGGAAACCGCGGTGGGGCATTTGGGAAAAGGAATCCAAGTGCAATGGCTTTGCGATCCGATTCAAGGGAGAGCCTTTGGCTGTGTTTCCGGCGGACGCACTGATGGAGCTTGCGAAGAACGACAAGGCGAGGTTTGAGATTGCCGGCAACGCAATCGATCCAAGACCTTTTTTCATCGAAGGCAAACGGTTTGTGACGATCCCGTTGGCGGACGCAACATTCAATCAAGTCAGCGGGTTTGATTTTGCAGAACAGGCCGGAGAAATTTCTGACGATCAAAAATTGCTTGCGATCCGAAGGCCGGCGGTCGATGCCAGTTGCCTTCACAGCGAGATTCCTGCTGGTGGCAAACGGGCTCAGGACAGCGAGGCAGGCCAGGGAGAGGTAGCGACAACGTGGCCAGTGGATGGCTTTGCGGGCGATCGCGACGTCTGGCACGGGGCTCCGGTGGTGTCTGAAGAAACCGCAAAACTCGTCGGGGTACTGTACTTTCAGGGCACAAAAGCCCAGTTGGTCCGCGTCACGGAACAGGACTTGATCCGCCCACAGCAGTAGCCAACAGGCCAGAAACGCCGGGAAACGGGCGAATTTGGTCGGAGAGCGTTTTTTTGATGTAACCTTTGGAAAAGCTCCGGTAACCCTCTCTGGAGCATTTCCCGAGTAATTTGATGGCATCAGAACTTCCTCGACAATCAGAGCAGTTTGTTCGACAGCTGACCGAAAGCCAAAATCGGATCTACGGCTACGTGTATTCCTTGCTGGGGGATCACAGCCGAAGTGCAGACGTGGTTCAGGAAGTGAATCTTGTTCTGTGGCGAAAGATTGGCGAATTTGATTCGTCCAGACCGTTTCTTCCGTGGGCGTTTGCGATCGCTCGAATGCAAGTCTTGGCTCACTTGCGCGATTCCAAGAGAGATCGGCTGTTGCTCGATGCCGAACTGGCTGAATCGCTCAGCTCGCAAATCGAAACGGCTTCGGCGCAGTTCGATTCCATGCACACGGCGCTGCGAAGCTGCCTTCATGAGCTAACGCCAAAGAATCGTGAGCTGGTCGAGTTGCGTTACTTTCGCCATCGCAGCATTTCGCAGGTCGCTGAATCCTCCGGGCGATCGGCAGGCGCGGTCAAAGTTGCCTTGTTGAGAATCAGGCAGTCGCTTGCTGACTGTGTCCGCACCCGCGCAGCAGCGGAGGGTACGCGATGAATTCGAGTTCGGGCCACCAGGAATTGGCTGGATTACTTTTTGATTGGGAAAGCGGAGAGCTGGATCAGGTCGGCATTGATCGCGTGCGATACCTGCTCCGGTCTGATGAGTCGGCAAGAGCGTACTATGTCGAGCATCAATTGATTGGTGCGGCGCTGCAGTTCGATGCCGAAGCGGGACTGAATGCGGCGGAAGTTGCTCCCGGATCGACTGGTCGAAAGAAGAACAGTCGCTCGAGAATAACGGGTCTGCTGGCGATCGCAGCGACCGGTCTGGTTCTGTGCGGGTTGGCAAGCGGTGTTCTGTTTCAGATGTTCTTTGGAGAGAACGTGGTTGCCGTTGGCCCTGGTGGCTCGGGGCAACGAGGCGCGAAGTCGCCCGAGGTGACGTCTTCGGGTGTGGCGTTGGTGACGCGTTTGGTGGATGTGGAGTTCGCCCGGCCAAACGCCGGATTCGATGTCGGCGATGCACTTTCGACCGGCAAATTTAATATTCAGTCGGGTTTGGCTCAGATCGAATTCTTCTGCGGAGCCACGCTGGTGATCGAAGGGCCGGCCGAGTTTGAGTTGAAGTCGGCCAGTTTGGCACGCGTTTTTTCGGGGCGAATGCGAGCTCAGGTGCCTCCTGCGGCACGCGGGTTTTCACTGGAAGTGAACGACATGAAGGTCGTCGATCTGGGAACTGAATTTGGGGTTTCGGTTTCCGGGGGCGTCGCAGACATCCAGGTGTTTGATGGAGAAGTCGAACTGATTCTACCGGCGGCTGGCAAAAGGTTGATCACTTCTGGCAAGTCCATTCGTCAAAATGCGAGCGGGGAGTTTGAGCCGGGCCAGGTGACTCCGGATCAGTTTGTTGACATCGCGGCGATCAAGTCGCGGTCAGACGGGCGACGCGAGGAGAGATTCAAGGTTTGGCAATCCCATTCGGATTTGCTAAGTGGGGATCCGAGACTCGTTGCTTACTATTCGTTTGACGAAAAAGGCGACCGCAAGTTGCACAGCAGTTTGCAGCCGGACGATGATGAGCTTGACGGCGCGATTGTGGGTGCCAGACGGGTCGAAGGACGCTGGCCTGCGAAATCTGCTTTGGAGTTCAAACGGCCTGGCGACCGGGTTCGCGTGCAGATTCCGGGCGAGTACAGTTCGTTGACTTTCGCTTGTTGGGCGCGAATCGACAGTCTCGATCGATGGTACAACTCACTTTTTTTGACCGACGGCTACAATCAGGGCGAGCCTCACTGGCAGATTCTCGATACCGGCCAGTTGTTCTTTTCGGTTCGGCACAAGCGCGATGGCAGCGGCGGAAAAGAATTCAAGGGTCCGACTCACCAGGAGATTGTCTCGCCAACGTTCTGGAATCCTTCGATGAGCGGTCGGTGGATTCATCTTGCGACCACGTACAATGCGAACGACGGAACAATCACGCATTTTCTCGACGGAGAGATGCTTCACCAGGAAAAGCTTCCTGCCAACCTGGTGGTAGAAAAAACACGAATTGGTGCGGCTTCGATCGGCAACTGGTCGATCCCATTAAAGCCCGACGCCGAATATGCTGTCAGGAATTTGAACGGCAGTATCGATGAGTTCATAATCATGTCGTCTGCCCTGTCGGCGGAAGAGGTCAAGGAGATTTATGAAAATGGCAAACCCTAGTTTTTTCCGATTTAACGTTAGTCCCGTGGTTGGCCGACGCCGACGACGAGCTTTGACCGCTCCGCTGGTTCTGGTCGCGATGGCGTTGAGCCTGCTGCCATGCGGCCAAGTCGCTGCACAACAAGACGCCGACACGCTGTTCACACTGCGCGTGTTGCCGTTGATGAAAGAAAAGTGCTTTGGCTGTCACGGGCAGGACCGCGATGATATTCGCGGCGACTACGACATGATGACGCGTGAAGCGCTGATTGAAGGGCCCAGCGGCGAGGCAATTGTGCCCGGCGAACCGGACGAAAGCCCGCTGTACCACGCGATTCGCTGGGAAGATCTTGAGATGCCTCCCAAGGAAAACGATCGACTCAACGAGGAAGAGATCGAGTACTTCAAACGGTGGATTGTCGCGGGCGCTCCATGGCCCAGCAAGGAACGTCAGCTTGAGATTCAAAAGGAGCAATGGAAAATCAGGGAAAACGCCGACGGTATTATCGTCGACAGCAGTGGCGGAACGGGAGACGATTGGACGTATCGTCGCTACCAAAAGGATGACATCTGGGCGTTCCGTTCTGTTGAAAAAGTGCAGCCGAAACTTGAAAGGGAAAATCAAAGCCCGGTTGACTGGTTCATCGACAGGAAATTGGACGAAGCCGAAATTCCGGCAGCCGATGCTGCAGACCCGCGGACGCTGATTCGCCGTGCGACCTTTGATTTGACGGGCTTGCCTCCGACTCCCGATGAAGTCAAAGATTTCCAGCAGGCATGGGAGGCCAACTCGGACACCGCTTGGACTGATTTGCTTGATCGCCTGATCGACAGCGACCACTACGGCGAGCGATGGGCTCAGCACTGGTTGGACGTGGTTCGCTACGCAGATACGGCAGGATTTTCGAACGACTATGAGCGATCCAACGCGTGGCGGTATCGTGACTACGTGATTCGTTCATTTAATGATGACAAACCATTCAACGAATTTGTTTTGGAGCAGATCGCCGGTGATGAACTGCGTCCTGAGGATCCGGAAGCCAGGATCGCGACGGGAATGTTGCGGATGGGACCGTGGGGCACCCAGATGATTCCACAAGAAGAATCCCGTCAGACATATCTTGACGACTTGGTTCACAACGTGGGGCAATCATTCCTGTCGATGCCGATGCGATGTTGCAAGTGCCACGATCACAAATTCGATCCCATGCCGACGCGGGATTACTACCGGATGTATGCGGCTTTTGCGACGACTCAACCGGCTGAGATGGAGGTTGAGTTCCTGCCCGGTGAAAACCTGAAAGGCTTTGATGAAAAGAGAAAACTGGTGAAGGAGTTGCTTGATTACGCCACTGAAAAACGTGACGAAATCATCAACAAGCAGGAAGCGGCTGCCATGAAATGGTACAAAGAGCACGAACTGCCTTACAAAAATGAAAAGGCCCGTCAGAAAGATCCGGAAGATCAAAAGCCACCTCGTCACGTGGGCTTGACTCACGAAGAGCAAGGCAAGAAAAAGGTCCGTGAGCAGGACGTCTGGATCTGGAAACGCCGCATGGAGCGGTATCAGCCCATGGTGCAGGGTGTTTACAACGGACAGGACGACAAGAAAAACGGTCGTAAACTTCGTGTGGCAAAGAAGATCAAAAAGGATTGGCGGCCGGAAAACTTTATCCTTGCCGGCGGCTCACTTGAGGCCAAAGGGGATGCCGTCAAACCCGGAGTGCTTAGCCCGGTTGGCTTGCCAGTCAATCCCGACGCTGAAGACCCCTGGGCCATTACTGACGAACTTGAGGGGCGAAGGCTGGCGTTTGCCAAATGGGTTGCGGACGATCGTAATCCGCTGACCGCACGGTCATTTGTTAACCGAATCTGGCAGTACCACTTTGGAACGGGAATTGTAAAAACGGCGAACAACTTTGGCGTCAAAGGTAACAAGCCGACGCACCCGGAGCTGCTCGACTGGTTGACTCAGGATTTCATCGACAATGGTTGGAAAGTCAAACGGCTTCATCGCCTGATCATGAATTCTGATGTGTACCGACGATCCGGCAAACCCGCCGCAGCGGAAAAGCAGGCAGCAAAGGATCCCGACAACAAGCTCCTCGCATCGTGGAAACCTCGACGCCTGACGGCCGAAGAACTCCGTGACAGCACGCTGCAAATCAGTGGCGAGCTGAATCGGGAAATGGGAGGCGTTCCCATCATGCCCGAAATCAACATGGAGGTTGCACTTCAGCCTCGGATGATTCAGTTTTCAATCGCACCGGCTCACCAGCCATCGCGGACTCCGGCCGAGCGTAACCGGCGTACGATCTACGCGTATCGGGTTCGCGGTCAAGCCGACCCGATGCTTGAGATTATGAATCAACCGAACCCCAACGAGTCTTGCGAAGTCCGCGATTCGGCGGCGGTCACGCCGCAGGCATTTACATTGCTCAACAGCGATGCGATGACCGATCGCTCGATCGCTCTGGCGAATCGCCTGCAGGAGGAAAATCCTGACGACGAACAGGCACAGATTGTGCGGGCGATTGAATTGGCGTTCAATCGACAGGCAACTGATTCGGAAAAGTCCGCACTCGTGAAGTACCTCAAAGAGATGCAGGGTTACCATGCGAAAAACAAACCCGAGGAAGTCAAATACCCGACTCAGGTCGTGCGGTCTCTGGTGGAAGAATTCACTGGCGAGCCTTTTGAGTTCATCGAAATTCTGAACGTCTACAAAGATTACGTTCCCGACGCCAAACCGTGGACCGTTTCGGGTAACACTCGTGCATTGGCAGACGTTTGCCTGCTGTTGATGAACTCCAATGAGTTTTTGTACGTTTACTAGCAATACGCGGTTGTGGCTTCCAGTCGCAGTCGTTGTTGCTTGAAAAGTGACTAAAAAACCAGAAATGATTGCGGCTGGAAACCACAGCCACACCTCCTTTTCGAGAGATCACAATGAATAACCGACGCGAATTCATGTATGGCCTTGGCGCTTCACTAGGCTCCGTTGCGTTGTCTTCGATGCTCCATGCAGACGAACAAAAGGTAGCCAAAGCGATTGCCGAACAGGCGCCGCTGGCCCCCAAAGTTCCTTTGCTCAAGCCACGTGCGAAAAACGTGATCATGCTATTCATGGAAGGCGGTCCCAGCCACGTGGATACTTTTGACCCCAAGCCCGAATTGAACCGGCTGCACCTCAAGGAGTCAAAACGAACCGCCGGCCTAGCGACTGGCAAGCGTTTCTATGTCGGAAGCCCGTTCAAGACTCGTAAGGTCGGCCAGTCCGGAATCGAGATGTCGGATCAGTGGCAATTTTTGGCCGATCCGGAGATCGCGGATGAGCTTTGTATCTATCGCGGATGCAAAGCAGAATCGCTGAACCACCCGGAAGCTCTGCTGCACATGAACACCGGCAGCCGACTTGGTGGCGACCCGGGCCTTGGTTCGTGGGTTACGTACGGTTTGGGTTCCGAAAATCAGAACTTGCCTGGCTACGTCGTGATGACCGAGTTAGCTTTGCCGCAGGCGGGACCGGCCAACTGGACCAATGGATTTCTGCCGGCTTACTATCAAGGTACCCGCTTGCGTTCGCAGGGTTCGCCGATTCTTGATCTGAACCCGCCGGGATTCAAGTCCCGATCGCATCAACGCAAAGCCCTTGACATGCTCGGCAAGCTCAACGCCCAGCACGCCGCTCAGCACCCGGAGCACGAAGACCTCAAAGCTCGCATGGAAAGCTACGAATTGGCGTACCGGATGCAGATATCTGTTCCGGGAGTTGTGGATCTTGACAGTGAGCCCGAACATTTGCGGCAGGCTTACGGTTTCGATCGCAAAGAAACCGCAGAGTTCGGTCGGCAGTGCATGATGGCCCGGCGTCTGGTCGAAAAAGGCGTCCGCTTTGTGCAGATCTTTTCGGGCGGTTGGGATAGTCACGACTATCTTGAAAAAGGCCACTCGTCGCGTATCGCGAGTGTGGACCAGCCGATCGCTGCCTTGATCAAGGATCTCAAGCAACGTGGGATGCTGGACGATACGTTGGTTATCTGGACCGGCGAGTTCGGTCGTACGCCGGACAACAACTATCGAGGCGGGGTGACCTCACTGGGCCGCGGCCACAATGCTGATGCGATGAACATGTGGTTCGCCGGTGGCGGCACCAAAGCCGGTCATGTAATTGGGGCAACCGACGAGATCGGTGCCGAAGCGGTCGATGTTGTGCATCCGATTCGCGACGTTCACGTCACGATCATGCACCTGCTTGGACTCGATGACAACAAGCTGACTTACTTCCACGGCGGCCGCTACAAACAGCTTTCGCAGTTCGGCGGCGAGCTGATCCCGGAGATCATCGCTTAAAGTAGTAGGCACACTCCGTGTGCCGTCCGTGTACCACGCAAGCGACTGCATGACTGCTGGCTTCGAACGACGTCGGCCGCTCCGCCATTCGCCATCTAACCCTTACTGTTTGTTCTGTTACCGAGCACGATCGCACCTGCGGCGATGACGATCCCTGCGGCCTTGAATGCACTGCGTACCTGAGGGCTGAGTTCCCTTTTTCCATTCGTGTGGCGTTCGGCAAAGGACTCACAGTTGTTTAGCACCACGTTGTAGTCCGTTTTTCTGGCGGACTTTGCGAGAACTTCGTCCACGGCGCTTTGTGCAACTTGCAGGTTGGTGCGCGGGCCGGGGTTTTGAGCGATTTTCAAGCCGCCAAGATACTTCTGGTTATCGGCGAACCATTCTTTTGCAGACACAAGTCGGTACCCGAATTTACGGGAAAGCTCCGCAACCCAGAGCAGGTCGTCCGCCTGGTTGAATCCAATGACCACCGCGTGGTGCTTGGGCCCAATCGCCCCCAGCAGAGAAAACGGCACGGTCAGGCGGGCCCCTGAAAGAGGATGCTCTTCGAACTCGAAGTTCTTCATTTTCATTCGTGACCTGTTCACTGAACGACGGTGACAAATTGTTGTAGGGTATGTGGCAAGACCTTGCCAACGAGCAGTTATCCTCAGCCACCGCCGGTACCACATCTTGGCAGTCCGCAATTCGCCGACGGCATGGGAGCACCGCTTCCTGCCGTTTTGGACTGTGGCGAAGAAATAACGCTTAACTGCCGCTCGACTTTCCTGCTTTCGCAAGACGGGCAGGCAGCTTTGTCGCTTCCTTCGATCAGATATTCGAATTGTGAGTTGCAGCCCTGGCAGAGATATTCGTAAATTGGCATGAATTCCCTTTTAAGTTTCCTTTTTGGTTCCCCGAATTATTGCAAATGCTACTTACATGTCAGCAATGCCGCCAGTTCGATCAGATTGCAATTGAAGAATTTAGCATGCCCGGCATCGCCCTGATGGAGAATGCCGGTGCGGCTTGTGCTCGCAAAATTTCGGCCCGACACCAGGGTAGACACGTTTGTATCCTGGCTGGTTCTGGCAACAACGGGGGCGATGGTTTTGTTATTGCCCGCCATTTGAGCAATGTCGGGATTCCGTTAAAGCTGATCAAGTTGGCTACTGACTCAAGGTATTCCGGCGACGCATTGGTCAATCTTCAGATCCTTCGCAAGGCGTCGTTTGAGATAGTCGAGGCAGATTCGGGTTGGGGCAAAAAGAGCTTTTTCGCCGCGATGCGAGAGGGCGGTGAGGACCCGTCGATGGTTATCGATGCCATGCTGGGAACAGGAGCAACTGGGGCCCTGCGTGCCCCCTTTGCTGCGGCGGTGAGCGCATCGAACGAACTGAATTCGTTTCGAGTCGCAATCGATATTCCATCCGGGCTCGACGGCGATAAAGGAATTGTCAAGGGAGTCGGTTTCGAAGCCGAACTGACGTTAACATTCGTTGCCCGAAAAGTTGGCTTTGAGGTCGATGGTGCCGGACGTTGGCTCGGAGAGGTCGAAGTCATTGACATCGGTGCCCCGCGAGAAATCCTCGAGCGAGTCGCGGTACAGAACAGAGCCTGAGGAAGGCATTCGCACACCTCGCAACCACTTTTGTCTTCAATTGGAGAAACAAGTGCTTTGTCACGACTCGCTGTTCGGGTTGACGATCGACGGAAGTTACCGTGAGCGGCAAGATGCGCCCTTTGCCAACGCGAAATTGTGGAAGCCACAAAGCACTACGCGCTTTCGCCACCGGTTCCTTCGGGTGGCTCTTTCCATTTGAGCGTTTTTTGTAGCGGCTCGATGCGTAGCACCACTTCGCCGTCCTGAAAAATGCGGACGGTGCCGTTAGACTGGCTTACCACGACCGCAATGGCTTTGGTGTTCTTGCTAATCGCTGCCCCGGCAAAATGCCTTGAACCGAGCCCCTTGGTCATAGTGATTTCAACAGGCAGCGTGTCCACGATTCGCGCAGTCGCTTCGATGGTGCCATCTGCGGATACGACAAACATGCCATCCAACTGCGCAATCTCTTTCAGGCCCTCGCGAGTTCGACCGTCGTGCAGACTGCGTTCCTTTCGGGAGTAGCCTTTGACGAAATCGAAACCGCCCGGGCGGCTTTGCTCAAGAACTTTTCGGTGGTCGCCGACAACGAACATGGTTCCGACGGACTTGCCCTCACGGCCTTCGCGTCCAATGGCGACGGCCAAGTCAACAACGACCTTAAGCGTTTCCAATGGGACTTTGGTTTTGAGTTGGCGAAGGTCACGGGATGTCAGGCGGCCAAGTTTCTCGTTCAGGCTAAGCGACGTAATGGTGTCGATGGCGTCGCTTTCGCTATCGTGGCTACTGAACAGTGCTACGATCCTTGAACCGCTGTGAATTAGATTTTCAGCGACACTGGCAAGGACGGCTTGGGGGAGTTTGTCACGACTGGCAAGGAGCGTCGAGTCAAGCAGAACGGCGTTGACGTTTTTCTCAACTGCCGAAGCGTGAACATCGTCAGAATGGGTGGCAACGACTGTCTTTTCAACCGAGTTGGTTTTCTTGAGAAGCCTGATCCAGTCGACTTTCGTTTCAATCAGGACAAGAATCGCTTCGGCGTCTGTGGATTTGTACAGTTTGATGGCAGCATCAAGGAAAGCAAAGAAGTTCTTTTGATCCTTGACCGCGGGTACCATTTATACGTTCCACTAACTTGCGTTGACCTCACAAGATAGCATTTTTACCTGTCTCTTTTCAACAGGGCTGACTGATTATCGATACAGAGACTCATTTGAATCAGCAATGCGTTCGGTGGGATCCGATGCTGACAACGGCGCCCCGGTCTCCGCTGGCAAAGCGTTGCCTTGTGTTCGCTCGACATAGTTCCGCCATGCGACGACATCGCGACCAATTTCAATGTTTCCAGTAACCGCCGCGAGAGACTCCGTGGCACTGATTTGCAGTGCCGGATTTCTGTCCGCCAACGCGATTCCGAGGGCTTTGACAGACTGCTGAGAGCGGAAACTGCTCAGTGCCCGGGTTGCAGCAAGGCGGACATCATCGTCGGTGTCGTTGGCCAACACTTCCTGTAGTTGGAATAAAGCGTCATTTGAGCCGACCGTCTGGAGAGCTTTGACGGTCGCAATTCGAATGTCTGAAGACGGATCTGAAGACGAGATCGTCAATGTTTCGAGTGTTTTTGGACAGTTAAGCGAGGTGATCAGCTTGAGGGCGTGAAGCCGCAGCAAAAGCACTGGATCCCTGAGGACGACATCCGAAAGTTTCGTAGCGACTTCCTGCTGCCGCTCTACCGGAGCGTTCAGGACCGATTCAACTGCTGCCGACATTCGACGCTTTCTGGCGAAAAGTGTGTCGGCGATTTTCTCTTCGGCGGCCCACTTTTCCTGCACCCAAGGGGCGTACTTTCCGGTCTGCCAGAATTGTCCTTCGGCACAGCCGCAAATCACAACGGCGGCAACGACCAGCAAAATTGTTGGGATTCGGTGAACCTTGGGCATGCGAGCGATCCATGTGAGAGAAGTTCAGCGACGGTAGCAAATGTGGCCCGCAGCGAGAATGTCACTGGGTGAAAGTGACAGCACTTTGGGCGTCCGAAAGAAGTGCCCTATGAGCCCGGATTATTCACGACGACGGGCGTTGATTCTACGCTTGGCCAACAGGAGCAAGGGAAACGCTGAATTTCAACAAGAAATGTAAATCATCCGGTAGATGAAAACCACAGCGATCGTTTCATCGCATCTGAGTCGCGGATCACTGTCTCAACTGATTCTGACGCCCACGCCTCGTGAATAATCCGGGATGAGAGTGACAGAAGGCCAGGCACAAAAAAAGCCGCTGCGAAACACAGCGGCGTTCTTCGTTTGACCAGTCGGACTAACCTTGGGCTTCGATCCGCTGAGCGACTTCCGGTTTGACTTTTCGACCTTTTTGGTCTTCGTCGTAGTACTTTCCGCTGCCGTATCCGTAACCGTACCCATAACCATAGCCGTAGCCGTTGTAAGAGTAGCCGGCTCGGTAGGCACCGTAAGTGTACTGACTTCCGTAACCAGACTGTTGGCCGACTCCGTTGACCACAAGCCCAAGACAGCTCGCACCAAGATTCCGAAGCATCTCGGTGGCTCGTTCTGCACTGACCCGAACGTTCTTCTTGATGCGGATACACAGAACCACGCCATCAACACGCGCCGCGATTGGACAGGCATCAGTTACCGCAAGAAGAGGAGGCGTGTCAATAATCACAAAGTCATACTCAACCCGCATTTGGTCAATCAGTTCCTGGACCACAGGTGACGAGCAAAGCTCAGCCGGGTTCTGAGGTTTTGAGCCGCAAGGCATCAACGAAAGGCCTTCGATTTCTGCTACCTCGAAGACACAGTCACGCCAGTGGGACTGACCAGCAAGGACGGTTGAGAACCCTTCTTTGGAGGTTACGCCAAAGGTTCCGTTTTGACGTGGACGACGCATGTCACCATCGACCAATAGGACTCGTTTGCCTGACTGGGCAATCGAAACCGCGAGGTTCGACGAGAGAGTCGACTTTCCATCACCCGGCGTAGGACTGGTGACTTGGATCACCTGGTGTTTCTTGCCTTGGGTGTTGAAAAACAGAGAAGTTCGAACCGCCCTGAATGCTTCGGACACCTGGGACTTGGGCCGGTGGTAGGAACAGACGATCGGTTCGATCGCTGAACCTTCAACCAGGTATCGTTTGCTTTGACCGATAACCGGAATGTGTCCGATCAGCGGAACGTTCAGCTGACGAGTGATCTCTGATGGATTGTGAAAGGTCTTGTCCGCAAGTTCTACCAAGCAACCGACCCCGAAACCGAAAAGTGAACCAAGGATCCCGCCAAGACCAAGAAGGATGGGCAGGTTTGGCCAAATTTGTTGGCCTTCCTGAGCGTTCTGTAGTTTGTCAAAGCGGTAGCCTTCGGTGAAACTGCCATCTATTTTGCCTCGTGGATTCAGTTCCATCACCTTTTGCTCAGTAAACTTGAGTACTTCACGGATGTCATCGATTTGACGTTTCTTGTCCATGATCCTCTGGTTGATTTTCGAAAGCCGCGTAGCTTCGGTGTTGTTCCGTTCCCAAGCGGCGTTCTTTTCCTGAATCAACTCGGTCAAGTCTGTAATTCTTCGAGTGGTCTGGTCTTGGATTCGTTCAAGCACAATGTTATCCGGGAGTGCCAGATTGTCCTGGCCTTCTTGGGCCAACTGTGCTTTGGCCTCTTCCAACTGCTTTTTAAGAAATGAGATTTGCGATTCGACGGCAATCGAGTCAGGGTGACCGGGGCCAAGGCGTCTTCGAATCGTGTCGTAGTTTGCCTCTGCTTCAAGAACCCGCGACTGGAGGCCTTGCAAAAAACTACCGTTGTTGATGTTCCGGGAGAGCTGTGGAAGCTGCTTTGCATTTCGCAGTTCCCAAACGCGAGCTGCGATTGCTTGCTCACCTCCTTCAAAAGCCTCCCGGTTCATTGCCTGATCCCGCTGAAGGACTCCAAGTTCGCCGTTAAGGGCCTCAATCGACTTACCCGTTTCAACGACAAAAATTGCGTAGATCGATCCGCCATTGGGAAGCGGCAAAGCGGTGTACTCCTTGTTTAGTGCTTCGAGCTCTTTGTTCGCGACTTCGTACTTGTTGTTGAACGTGTCGATGTAATCGCGAAGCGTTCTGACAAAATCACCCTGATCCTGTTTGTACTGTTCAATCAAATGCTCTTCATAGGTCGCGATCAGATTGTTGAGAATTGTGTAGCTATCAGTTTTGTCAGTTGATTTGTAACGAAGCTGATAAATATATTTGGCTTCGCGGTCGGCAGTGACAGCAAGATTACCCATCACCTCGTCTGCGATTTCGTCCATCGGGATTTCCTCGAAGGACTCAAGATTCTTCA
Organism: uncultured Pirellulaceae bacterium; assembly: GCA_937928555.1. Classification (GTDB taxonomy): domain Bacteria; phylum Planctomycetota; class Planctomycetia; order Pirellulales; family Pirellulaceae; genus Mariniblastus. The sequence goes on along the minus strand of CALFWR010000025.1, from coordinate 33,462 downwards.
GTTTGCTGTTCTCGCGACTAAGGCATCTCTCGACCATCAATTTTTGGCCGATCAATTTTTCGTGCGCGACCCCCTCACTGACCTTGGGAGCGTAAGCGTTACCGTTAGTCTGCGTTACGATCGGGCTGATCTTGGGTTCGATCTGGATGAACGCCACGCTTTCGTAGATCGTTTCGCTTTTGGCATAAACCAACGCCCCAACCGCGATGCCCGTCACGAGCCCCAAAAAGACCAACCACTTGCGGCGATTCAGAACGCCCCAAAAGTCAAAAGCGGACTCTTCTTCCTGTGACATGTTCATCGGTGCCATGCCGGGCATCGGTCCTACGCCCATGGGCGAGCTCTGAAACTGGCCAATTTGATTGGGTTGTTGTTCCACGATACGTTCTCCAGAAAATTCAGCGATGCAAAACAGGTGCGAAGAGTAACTTCGAGAATGCCTACGAGTTGATCCACGTAAACGGGAACTCGCGCGTTCGCGTCATCTACTATAACAGAGCCTATCGAACCCTCAAGAATTCAAATTTGGTTCTTTTTGCGAAATCGACCGTGACGATGCGAAAACACGGTCAAGTTTCCAAATTTGAACCAACTGATATCAGCCTTCGAAAGTGTCCTTTGGGATCAAGTTAACTTTGCGGCTTTTGACTTATTCTCCGATTCTCGCGATAGGGGAAAACCGGCGGATGCAAGAGGGCATGATTTTCCTCGCGTCAGCCGCGACGGGGCTCGAATGTCGCCCCTTAAGCTGTTAAATTTCGGCGATGACGACGCCCATGATGAAACAGTATCACCAAGCCAAAGAAGCATGCGGTGACGCTTTGCTTTTTTTTCGAATGGGTGATTTTTACGAACTCTTTCACGAAGACGCCAAAGCGGCCGCCAAAGTGCTTGGCTTGACACTGACAAGCCGCGACAAAGCCAACACCGTTCCAATGGCGGGATTTCCACACCATCAACTGGACAGTTATCTTGCCAAGTTGATCAAGAAAGGTCACCGTGTTGCCGTTTGCGAGCAAGTGGAAGACCCAAAAAAGGCCAAGGGCCTGGTCAAACGCGAGATCACTCAGCTTGTGACCCCGGGCACAATTGTCGATTCGGACCTGCTCGAACCGACACACAGCAACTATCTCTGCGCCTTCTTTCCGGCATCTCTTCACGATCGCAAGCTACCGAATGTGGTCGCGGTTGCATGGGCAGATGTTTCCACCGGTGCTTTTCATGTAACGACCGTTTCGCAACAGCAAGTCGAAGACCTGTTGCAGAAAATCGGCCCCTCCGAAATTCTCGTCCCTCAGCAACTGGCGGAGCTGTTCGAACAGCAATTTTCCTGGGGTGAATTCATCACCACGCATCGGCCCGATTGGGCGTTCGGCCTGGAAGCTTCTCATTCACTCTTGCTCAAACAGCTCAACGTGAACTCACTGGACGGTTTCGGGATCGAAGACTTTGGGCCGGCTGCTGTCTGCGCCGCCGGGGCGGTGATTGAGTATCTGCGAGAGACGCAAAAGTCAGCCCTTGAGCACTTTGATCATGTAAAGCCGTTCCACGTCAACGAACACGTTCGCATCGATGTCGCGACGTGGCGAAGCCTCGAAATCAATCAGACATTGCGGACCGGAAACCGCGAAGGCAGTTTGCTTGGAGTCATGGATCGGTGCCAGACACCCATGGGCAGCCGGCTACTTGGACAGTGGCTGTTGGCACCACTAATTGATGTCGAGAAGATCGGTCAGCGTCACGATGCGGTTGCTGAATTGCGTGCCGACTCGCCGGTCCGCTCGCAAGTCCGTGACGCACTCAAAGGCATTCATGATTTACAGCGTTTGATTGCAAAAATCGCGACCGGCCGGGTCTCGCCCCGCGACCTCAAGGGCATCGCCCTGACCCTTTCACAACTGCCGGACCTCAAATTGCACCTGGCCGACAGCAAGTCCCCGCTACTTGTCAGCTTGACACGTGAACTCGATCCGTGCTCAGAGTTGTGTGACGAGTTGGAGCAGGCGTTGATTGAATCATGCCCTCCGCACACGCGTGACGGTAACTTTATCCGTGACCATTACGACGAGAATCTGGATCGACTGCGTGAGCTTTCGGCCGGCGGGAAGCAGTGGATCGCGAATTATCAACAGGAGATCTGCGAATCGACCGGCATCCCCAGCCTCAAAGTTGGCTTCAACAGAGTCTTTGGCTATTACGTCGAAGTAACCCACACGCATCGCGACAAAGTCCCGGACAACTTTATTCGCAAACAAACTTTGAAGAATGCGGAACGCTTTATCACGCCCGAACTCAAGGAGTACGAAGAAAAAGTCCTCTCCGCGGATGAAAAAGCAACCGAAGCAGAACTTGCCATTTTCGATGGACTTCGCGAACTTGCCCGAACTCACATTGCTCGGCTGAAGAGCAATGCAGATGTCATCGCGACGCTCGATACCCTAGCCGGTTTTGCCCAGTTGGCTGCAGAGCAAAACTACTGTCGCCCCGAGATGGTTACCGAATCAACGCTTGAGATCGCCGAAGGCCGCCACCCGGTGCTCGATATCATGCAGCCGCTGGGAGCCTTTGTTCCCAACGACACATCGGTCGACGAAGACCATGGCTTTTTGCACCTGATCACCGGCCCCAACATGGCCGGTAAAAGCACCTACATCCGTCAGGTGGCTTTGATGACGCTACTGGCTCATGTGGGCAGTTTTGTCCCGGCGACAAGGGCGCGGATTGGAATCGTCGATCAGATCTTTGCCCGTGTCGGTGCCAATGATGAATTGTCCCGCGGCCAAAGTACCTTCATGGTCGAAATGACCGAAACGGCCCGGATTCTCAATACGGCGACATCGCGTTCACTGGTGATCCTTGACGAAATCGGACGAGGCACAAGCACTTACGATGGAGTCTCACTGGCGTGGGCGATTGTTGAATACCTTCACGACCAGATCGGTTGCCGGACACTGTTTGCGACGCATTACCATGAGCTTACGGCGTTAGAACAGGACTTTGGCGGTGTCGCGAACTACAACGTTTCGGTTCGCGAATGGGAAGAGAAGATTGTCTTTCTGCACAAAATTGTGCCGGGCAGTGCCGACAAAAGCTACGGGATCCACGTCTCCAGACTCGCCGGAGTTCCCGCCTGGGTCCATCAACGCGCTGAGCAAATCCTTGGTCGACTGGAAACCGAAAACGATTTGGAAAAAAGCCGCGAGACCGTCGCTGCCGCCGGAGCCAGTTCATCGCGAAAAAGCCAAAGCGGAATGCAGATGACACTGTTCGAAGTCGAGCACCCACTGATCGAACGAATCCGCACCCTTGATCCCAACCACCTGACTCCCATCGCCGCCCTAGAGATGCTGCAACAGTTCAAGGAAGAAGTCGCCGAGTAACTCCTCGCGTCGGCAGGACACGATCGCGCTGCCCCAATCCGAATAATTCACAACCAGCCGACACGGCGTTTTCTATTGTTGTGCGACACCATCAACGGTGCTTGTGACGGTGCCGCTGTGCAATCGCGTCTTGATCACATCGCCTTCTGATACCTGATCCGCCGAAACGATCACCGCCGAACCCTTCATCGCCATGCTGTAGCCACGAGCAAGCACAGCCAGTGGGTTGACCGCCTCCAGTTGGCGGGCAGCCCCCGAGAGGTCTCGTTCGGCCAACCGCAGCATCGAAGCAGCACTTTCTCGCAAGCGAGGTTCGAGCTGGTCAACTTCCTGGACGTAGCGATCAATGATGTCGGTCGGGCGCGCCAATGCGGGGCGACTGGCGATTTGGTGCAGGTCTTCTTTGGCGCGCAAGTACCCCTGGTGCACGATCCTTGCAATTCTGGATTTGGCAGCAATCAGGTTCTGCACCAGCTCGTTGCGATCAGGCACGATCAGTTCGGCGGCTTCGGAGGGAGTCAAAGCTCGCTTGTCGGCCACCAGGTCAGCCAGAGAAACATCGATCTCATGCCCCACGCCGCAAACCACCGGGATCTCGCATGCGTACACCGCGCGGCAGACTTTTTCCTCACTGAAGCTCCACAAATCTTCCTTGCTCCCACCGCCCCGCGTCAGCACCACAACATCCGGCCTGTCATTCAGCTTGGCAAGTTTGGCAAACGCCCCCGCGATTTCATCTGCAGCACCTTGTCCCTGGACTTTGACCGGCAACACCACCAGTTCGATGTCTTTCCAACGCCGGCCGAGGACCTGAAGAAAGTCCCGAATCGCGGCTCCGGTAGGGCTGCTGATGACAGCCACCTTTCTGGGAAGTCTCGGCAACGTTTTTTTTGAATCCGGATCGAACAGGCCTTCGGATTTAAGTTTCTCGTGCAGTTGCCGGTAAGCCAGTTCGATGGCTCCGATTCCAATCGGCTGCAGTTGCTTGACGACCAGTTGATAGACGCCGCGCTGCGAGTAAACATCGACAAAGCCTCCGCAGATAACTTTTTGGCCCTGTCTGGGATCGAAAGTAAGCCGCTCGGCATCGGTCCGCCAAATCACCGCACTTAACTGTGCGAATTCGTCCTTGATCGAAAAGTAGATGTGTCCCGATCGCGGCCGCGTCAAGGTGGAGATCTCGCCCTGAACCCAGACCCGACTAAAGGTCTGGTTGAGCGTGTGCTTGAGGGCGTCGGTGAGGACCGAGACTGAGACAGGTTCGTTGGAATTCATCTGGCTCTTACAAAATAAAGATGAGTTTAACCTCAGAAAGTCCATTTCCGAAGCACCTTGTCCAGCTACTGAGACCGGTACAACGGTGACAACCGTCGGTTGCCAGCAACTCTGTTTGCCCACGGTTTTGCTGCTCTTACTGCTGTGATTGCTACGATACGAATTTGCCTCAACCGGCTATAAGGCGTTTGCCGATTTCTCTCTCCAACAATCGGTTAAGGCGGCCAAGGCCGTTTCTTTTGGTTGCCGCAATGCAGGTCGCGATCCGATGATCTCGTAGGGAAACTCTCCTTCGAGAGATGCCTTTCGTTTCCTGCTCCATTTACGCTCTCTTCTGGAATAGTGCTATGAACAGCAGTTCTCCGTCACGACTTGTGCCCGCGTTTGCCGTTTCAATTCTTGTGCTTGCTCTGGTCGCTGGCAATAGCTTTGCTGATACCATCCTGGACGCTGGCCCTATTTCAGTTTCCCAACCTTCAGGAGGCGGTTTTTTGGCGGGAACCGCGATGTTCAATGTTTCTGCCGCAGAAATTCCAAACGTGGAACTCCTTGCCAACCTGACGATTGTTGATGCCGGGGTGAATGTCGTGATCAATGGCACGTCCCTTTTCCCGCTTTACGATGACATTTCACAGTTCGGTCCGGAAAGCGTTTTTCTCAATACCGGCGAATCAGGCGGGGGCGGAGTGAATCTGCCATTCAGCCCAAATGACAATGGCCTTCCGCGTTTAACGATCGATGCTACGTCGGCCGGCACAACGTTCAGCGGGGCGACGTTTGTGGGTGACACTGCGGTTACTCCTTACACGCCGGTCTTTACACCCGAGGACTTCTCCAGCCTGCTGGTCGCCGGCAACAATACCATTGAGTTTTTTGTTCTAAACAGTTTCCAAGGGGCCAATCTGCAAGGCGACTTCACCGTCACACTTACTGCTGTTCCTGAACCGACCGCAGCGGTGGCTCTTTCGGTTCTGATCATGGTCACGCTGGTCCGTCGAAGACGATAAGCAAACCGTAAACCGCAATCGCTGCCCCGCGGAACCGCGTCAAACCAAAGCGACACGCAAGCCCGTCCACTACGACCAGACTTTGGCGTTGACAAGGTTGAAAAGATACCGACACCCATTGGACATTGCCGGAGCAAGAACCTTCGAAATTGCATTGACACTGCAATAATGCAATTAAGAAACTGCCATGAACCCGGATTATCTGTACGTACGACGCTACGGCAATCGCAAGGTGTCGCGAGGCTGGCTTGCGAAAAAATCGAACCACCGAAACACGCAAACGAAAATCGGTTACTTCAGCCGACCCATCGAAAGAATCGCCAGGGGCGTGAACACCAACAAAGGCAACCACGCGGCCAGGGCAGCGGGCCGGACAATGTTGTACGCGCCCAGGGACTGCGCGGTTAGTGTGACGACTGAAACACCGGCGACGACCAAGAAACTGACACCTGCGGCGACGAAGATATTGCGGTCCGAATTGGACATCGCCAACGGCAGACCAAGCAACAGTAGCGTCAGATCCAAAAACGGCTGCAGGATTCGCGTGTGCAAGCCAACTCGCTGATTGTTGCCGAACCACTTCTGTGGCTGACGAACCGCGGCCATCATTTCCGGGGTGGTGCGATACTGAGAAAGACGGCTACCAAATGCAACCTGTTCCATCGAAAGCGACGTCGCGACAAAGGCCTCTTTTTCACCCAGCCACTTTTGATCTGACGGGTAGAAGACCGTTGGCTTCTCTCCAATGACCGCCGACGCAAGTCGCAGCTTTGGCGAAGGCTGAGTCACGCCGACCAAGCGAATGCCCGCAGGGTGTTCTTCGGTTTCGGGTTCGAAAAAGCCGTTCTCCGATTCGATCCGTGAATGTCCCGGGTAAACCTCCGAAGGCAACTGCACGTTGGGCTGGACAATTTTTCGATCACCAAGATATATCTCTCGGCCGCGAAAACGGACTCCTGTTTCGTTATCCACTTGGGCCGACATGTCAACGCGGCCTTTGTCCATCCAGTTCTGCGGCGTGCGGACAAGGCTTTCCTTGAACCTGGGGATCACGTTCTCACGATTCCAGACCGTCAGAGCAATGATCGCCAAGCCGCCAACAAGAATCGGGCGGATCGCCCGAAGCGGCGTTACCCCGCCTGCTTCAATCGCCAAAATCTCCCGACGTTTCTGCATCATGTTGACAGCAAAAATCCCGCTGATCAGCACCAGCACCGCCGCCGTTTTGTCAAATAGCTCCGCCACGCGCGGCCAGTAAAAATCAAGCAGCAAACTTCCCCAACCACCGGCAGGTTCCGCCAACGCGGAAAGCTCGTCGAGGTTGCTGAACAGGTGCACAACGATAAACAGACCAACAAAGCTGGCGAAGCAAATCAAAAAGATTCGCAGAAATAGAAACAGTAAATATCGGTCCAGTATGGTCACAGCGTATCGGTGCGTTGGTCACAGCACCTTTGAGTTTGTGTTATTGTTGGCGTTCACGTTCATAATCCGGGATAAATGTGAGCCATTGGTCGCTCGAGCCCACCGAATTTTAGATACCCGTGCTAATTCAACGCAGAGCAGTTGATTGCTAGCAGCGCCGTCTTTTCGCGGCAAGGTTTTCGGCTTCTAATAGGCCTCGCGACTCACGCAAATCTGCAGCTCGAACATGGAACGTCAAGTTGATCCCTTACGCCAAATGTGGACATTCGCTCGTTTCGCTGATTTATCCGGCGACCTGCTTGGGGTGCGAATCGCGCATCGTCGCGACCGACAGCAACGTCGATTCCGAGTTTGGTCAACAGTTTTGTGGCCCCTGCTGGAAAGCCCTGCCTAACCATCGTAACGATGGCTGCCCAAAGTGTGGCAGCTACATCAAACGGCCTGTTACATTCGGCGACCGCTGTGCGTTGTGCTTCGACAGCCGGCTGCATTTTGGTCGCAACGTGTCGGTGGGAAGCTATCGGGGCTTGCTCAAGCTTCTGATTTTGCGTACCAAACGCGACATGGACGAAGTCCTCGCATTGCATATCGGCCGCATGCTGGGCCACCGATTGAGCCACAGTGGCTTTGCCAAAACAGCCGACATGCTCGTGCCCGTCCCGATCCACTGGTGGCGAAGACTTAAACGTGGCTTCCACGCATCGCACGTGATCGCCGAAGGTGCCGCCTCGGTGCTTCGAATTCCCGTCCAAAACAACCTGTTGTCCTGCAAGCGGTTGACTCAAAAGCAGGGAAAGCTCACCGGCCACAAACGATTCGAGAATGTGAAAAACTCTTTTGGCCTCAAATCACTTACACGAGTCGATGGAGCCAACATTGTCATCATTGACGACGTGATGACCTCCGGAGCGACGATCAGCGAACTGGCGAAGATTCTCAAAAAGGCAGGCGCAGCCCAGGTTAATTCTGCGGTGGCGGGCAGAGCAACGGGCAACTACCAGGATTCCGATCTTGAGCCCGGATTATTCACGAGGCGTGGGCGTCAGAATCAGTTGAGACAGTGATCCGCGACTCTGATGCGATGAAACGATCGCTGTGGTTTTCATCTTCCGGATGATTCACCGTGAGGCCCTCGGGGCTGAATCGTGACGTCCTCTGCCAACCCCTTGCACCTCTGCCCGCCCCCAACCTTCCAAAAATCGCCGCACTATCTCCGACGCCACCCGGCCGCTTACGCGTCTTGGCTCACAGGTCCGCCAGCAACATCTGCTTTGCCAAAACTCACCCAAACCGTACCTCAGTGCCCCTACAGTCCTGTTCCAGAATTGATTTCGCGATAAGCTCAATGGATGACCAACGATCAAACCAAAATCCGACTGGGCACCCGCGGCAGCAAGCTCGCGATGTGGCAGAGCAACTGGGTCAAAGCTCAGCTTGAATCGGCAGGCCACACCGTCGAGCTGATTCAAATCAAAACCCAGGGCGACATCAAAACGGGGCCGCTGGCGCAAATCGGGGGCCAGGGGCTGTTCACCAAAGCCCTCCAGGTGGCGCTACTGGAAAACGAGATCGACATCGCCGTCCACAGCCTCAAGGACTTGCCCACCAACGATATCCCTGGCCTTGCGATCCGCGCGATACCCGAGCGGGAGAGTACACAGGACGCACTGGTCAGTGACAAATACAAATCCTTCGCTGACCTCCCTCAAGGCGCGATCGTTGGAACCGGAAGCGTCCGGCGGGCGGCTCAGCTTTTGCATCTTCGTGGCGACCTGAACATCAAAGATATCCGCGGCAACGTTGACACGCGTCTGGAAAAATTGGACTCCGGCCAGTTCGATGCGATCATCCTCGCGGCGGCGGGGCTGAATCGCCTGGAGCTTGATTCGCGAATCACGCAGCGCTTCGAAACCGACCAGCTTTATCCCGCCGTAGGGCAGGGGGCGCTGGGAATCGAAGCCCGCAAGGACGCAGACGACGCCATCGGAACCGCAATCGAATCACTGAACCACGCCGATTCCTTTTCCCGCGCCATGGCCGAGCGACACATGCTGCGCCGCCTGTTCGCAGGGTGCCTTGCCCCGGTCGGCGCAAAGACCACAATTGATGGGGGAAAAGTTTCGCTTGAGGGCGTCGTGCTAAGCCCTGACGGAGCAACCGTCGTCAGCGCCCAACGCTCGCGACCGGTCGATCAGTTCGAAGCCCTTGGCATCGAAGTCGCCGAAGCCCTTATCGCCGGCGGAGCGGACAAGCTGCTTGGCCATGAATCCTCTCAATGACTGACTGCCGCTGCAAATCACTGCAAACCACTGCCACCAAATGACAGAACTTACATCCACACACCAGCGATTCGCCAAAGAGAACGGAATCGAACTGGAAAATGTCGGCCCGCTATCGACAGAACAGTTCGCCGCAGAATTGGAACGCGTTGTCAACAACGACGACGTTCCCTACCCGATTGAACCGGCCAAACGTGAGCCCTATTTGACGGCTTTCCACACCGGCGTGCCGTTTTCGATTGGCGAATTCTCTGACGAAACAGTTGACCTGAAACAGTTCACCAACTCGCAGACCTACTCGCAGTACTCTTTCGAAGAGCATCTCAGTTGGGCCTGCCTGGTGGCGCAACAGCAAAAAACCAAACACCAGTTCGCCTGCCGCGAATACCTTGCCGGCGAAGCCCTGTTCGAGATCGGGGCGGCGATGATCCCGAACTACTACCTGCTCAACGCAAGGATCTTTCAGCAAACCGGTTGGCAACTTGCAACCGTCAGCGAAATCATTCCCGCCGAACTGTTCTTTACCTGTCACTCGCGGCGATTTTTTCCGGTGACGACGTTCATGCGCCCCCTCGGCACCGACTACCTCGAAGAACCCGACATCGGGCACGACGTTGCTGGCCATGTCGCGACTTTTACGATTCCTGCGGTGGCCAATGTGATGCAGCACCACGGCAAAGCCCGAGACCTGATTTACGATCAGCGAGAGCGGGCCCTTACCGGCGTCGACGACCCCGAAGAAATCGCGGCAATCAAAGCCAAAGCCGATCAACTGCTGACCTACGCCGGGCGAATCTACTGGTTCACCGTCGAATTTGGACTGGTGATGCAAGACGGAGAAGTCCGGGATTTCGGTGCAGGAATTCTCTCATCGCCCGGCGAAACAAAGTACAGCATCGAAGACCACGAATCCAATCGAATCCTGATCGACCCGAACCTGGACGCCGACCTCTTGCGACTGGCCAACACCGACTACCTGATCAGCGAATTCCAAAAAACCTACTTTGTCTCCGAAAGCTTCGACCTGCTGGATTCGATCACTCCGCAGCGGATCCTTGAAGCCAGTCAACGGGCGATGAGCCTTCCTGATTTCACCTGGCGGGAAATCGTGCCCGGGGATCGGGTGCTCAACGTTGGCACTATCGCGACGAGCGTCAACGAAAAATACTATCGCTTGATGGCCGGTCAGGAAATGGACCAATGCCTGCGCCGCACGGCGATCCGAAACCTCGCGATGTACCGTGATGGCTTTGACGGTGAACTGCTGAATCAGTTTCGCGTCGCGCCACCGGACCCGCCGCAGAAGTCGCTAAAATGGTTCGATGCCAACCGGGATGAACTGACTGCCATGTTGCCTTCTTTGGGTTAGAACTTCGCCTGATGCCTCGGACTTCGTTTACCTTTCTTTCATGGAACCTGTGCCTACTGCAGCGCTCTGACGAGGCACCGCCGTTCTGGCGGACTGACCAGGCCGAAGCGGCGGTGCGGGAGCTGGTGCTCAAGCACGCACCGGACTTTGTCTTTTTCCAGGAGCTTCCCGGACTGGTCCCCTTCGTCGAAACCCATGACATGGTGCCGGCCAATTGCAAATCACACTCCGGCGACATGGCGACGCTGGCCAAAAAGGAACTGATGCAGGATCTGAAAAGCTGGACCGCCAAAGGTGCCGTCATGAGCGAAATCCGATCGGCAGGCATCACCCTGGCCAACGTCCACCTGCGCCCCGGCGGCGAAGGCACGTGGCATCGCGTTGCCAACATCAACGATATCAAACAAGCCGCCAACACCGACGCGGTGCTAATCATCGGCGACACCAACACACGATTGACCGAATCGGAAAAGATTGCCCAAGTCGGGATGGTCGGTGACAAACCACCCAAACCCACCTGGGACTCGCGGACCAATCGGTTTCGCAGCGGAGGCCGCGAATTCACGGCTTACTACACCCGATACTTTCACACCGAAAACCTCAACGTCAGCCGGGTTCAAGTTTTGGACCAACCCATCGTCGACGACAAATATTCCTTTCATTTGTCGGATCACTTTCCGATGTTCGGTCGGGTGGAGAAAACTTGAGCCAATTTGGCACGATTTGAGCCCCAGATGGACCGAATTCTGCATTTAGCTAGAATGCGGGGGTTTAATCAGGTTGAAACCCACTAGGGGAAACGGTTTTCGTATCGACCTGCTGCTCCACCGTCAAAGCGTTATGGCCACAGCCCTGTTTCCACCTGAGCTCAATTCGAAACGTCAGCTTGTTGACGACGCGTTGTCCGGTTACTGCGAGTTCGATTCTGACTGCCCGCAGCGTCTCGCCGAAGCCATCCGCTACGTCGTTCTTGCTCCCGGAAAACGCATTCGACCGCTGCTCGTTCTGGCCGCGACCGAAGCCTGCTCTGGTGATGTCCAACAAGCCATCCCCGCTGCCTGTGCGGTGGAACTGATTCACAACTACTCGTTAATTCATGACGACCTTCCGGCGATGGACGATGATGGACTCAGGCGTGGAAGGCCCACCTGTCACATTCAGTTCGACGAAGCCACTGCGATCCTGGCCGGCGACGCGATGATCCCTCTGGCGTTCGAGATTCTTTCATCGATCGACGACGTGTCGGTTGCCGCAGAGTCCTGCAAAGTCCTTGCTCGCGCGGCGGGGGCGAGCCGACTGGTCGGCGGCCAGGTGGATGACCTTGCGGCCGAGTTTGCGGATCGTGACGTCGGAGTCCTGGAAAAAATTCACCGCCGCAAGACCGGGGCATTGCTGACCGCGTCGCTGGAATTGGGGGCCGTTTCAGCCAACGCCGGCACACAACAGCGAAATCGGCTGGTGGAATACGGTCAAAAACTGGGTTTGGCGTTTCAAATTGCCGATGACCTGTTGGACTTTCGCGGTTCCCAAACCAAAATGGGAAAACGCATCGGCAAAGACGCTGATCGCGGAAAGATGACTTACCCGTCGGTGCTGGGCGAAACCGAAAGCGAAATGCGGCTTCATCAGCTTGCCGAAGAGTCCATCGCCGCACTGGAAATATTTGGCGACCTCGCCACCCCACTCGAAAACCTTGCCCGGTTCGTTGTTAATCGAACTCACTAATCCCACCTCCTGACAAACGCATCCTAAAAAAGGAAACGCAACATGTCGAACTTTCTGCCAAACATCCGCGACGCTCGTGACCTTCATGAGATGTCCGTCGAAGACCTCAAACAGGTTGCCAACGAGATCCGCGAAACGCTGTGCAATCTGCTTTCTAAACGTGCGGCGCACTTTGCGTCGAACCTTGGCGTGGTCGAACTCACCCTCGCCCTGCACAGCACGTTTGACTTTCTCCAGGATCGCCTGATCTGGGACACCGGCCACCAGATTTATCCGCAGAAACTGGTCACCGGTCGATTCCACCAATTTGACACGATCCGCACCAAGGGTGGCTTGATGGGCTACCCCAACCCCAACGAAAGCGACTACGACCTGTTCGTCACCGGTCACGCGGGAGCAAGTGTTTCTACCGCAGTCGGCTTGCGCAGTGGCGACCAACTGATGGGCCGCGACAACTACAGCGTTGCCGTGATTGGTGATGGGGCCTTTCCGTCGGGCGTTGTCTACGAAGCGATCAACAACGCGGGGGAACTTAACAGCAAAATGCTGGTGATCCTTAACGACAACGAAATGTCGATCTGCCCGCGAGTCGGCGGAGTCGCAGATTACCTTGACCGCCTGCGTAGCAATCCGATTTACACCGGCGTCAAATCCGAAGTCGTCAGTATCCTCAACAAAGTCCCCGTGTTGGGCGACCCGGCCGAAAAGCTCCTGTTCCAGATCAAGGAAGGCGTCAAAGCTGGACTTCATGGCGGGATGATGTTTGAGGAATTCGGGTTCAAGTACTTCGGTCCGATCGACGGTCACAACATTGGCCTTGTGAAGAAATACCTGAAAATGGTCCGCGAGATCGACGGACCGGTTTTGCTTCACGTGATCACCAACAAAGGCCACGGTTACAAGCCCGCTGCTGAAGATCCGGTTTACTTTCACACACCACCAGCATTCAAACGGTCCGACGACGGCGAGCCCGTGGTTCTGTCCAAGTCATCCTCAAAACCCTACACCCAGCACGCCTCCGACGCGATCGCCGATCAGATGCGCCACGATTCGCGAGTGACGGTGATCACCGCCGCAATGTGCCAGGGCAATAAACTGGAACAAGTCCGCGAGGAATTCCCGGAACGGTTCTTTGACGTTGGGATTTGCGAAGCCCACGCGGTGGCGTTCGCTGCCGGACAAGCCAAAGTCGGGATGCGGCCGATCGTTGACATTTACAGCACGTTCCTGCAACGAAGCTTTGACCATATCTTTCAGGAAGTTTGTCTGCAGGGCCTTCCGGTGACTTTCATGATGGACCGCGCGGGATTGACGGCCAACGATGGCCCAACGCACCACGGCACGTTTGACTACGGCTACATGCGGATCTTTCCCAACATGGTCGTAATGGCCCCGGGCGATGCCAACGACATCGGCGCGATGTTGGATTTTTCCATATCTCATGACACGGCCTGTGCTATTCGTTATCCCAAACTCAGTGCCGCCGAAATTGATCGGGAGCTGCAACCGATTGAGATGGGCAAATCAGAGACCATCCGCAGTGGCCGCGACGGCGTGATCGTTTGTGCGGGAACTCCGCTGATCGACTGCATCGCGGCGGCGGATCAGCTAGCCGAAGAAGGCATCGACGTGGGCGTCGTCAACGCGAGGTTCGTTAAGCCAATCGATACCGACATGGTTCGCGATTCGATTGAGAATCACGGATTCGTTGTCACCGTCGAGGAAGCCATGCTGCAGGGCGGTTTCGGAAGTGCCTTCCTTGAAGCGGCCAACGAACTGCGAGTCGATGCAACCAAAGTCCACCGCATCGGCATCCCGGACGAATTCGTTCAGCATGGAGATCGCGAAAGCCTGTTGGCCGACCTCAAGCTTGACGCCGCAGGAATTGCAAACACCTGTCGCGAAGTGTTCGCCAAATCGGGTAAGATGCAGTCCGAAAAGACGCTTGGCTAGATTTTTCAGCGACGCGATGTTTGTTTGTGGCTCCGGCGTTAGGTGGAATCGTGCCCAACCGACTCAATGAGACTACAAACACCGAACTCCAGTTGGTAAATTTCAATCGTTAGAGTCACGTCGCTCGACTCTTCAAGTCTGTGATTTATTCGACCACCCCCACTGGGGCGGGGCGGTCGCTCACCGCCGGGGAGGGTTTCGCGACTGACATTGCCAAAGGGAGAGCGTTGGCATTACGGTGAGTAAAGTTACAGCCTCTCAAATTCGATTTTTCACGCCTCGCAGAGCTGCTTTTTTGCGCCTCACTTAGCTTAGCTTTGGCGTGCTACTTTAGTGTAGGCGTGCTACTTACTTGCGTGCTACTTACTTAAAAGGCAATTTCTCCAGCCAACAAGACCATGAAAAAATCCGGCGACAACAATCAATATCGCGTCGCCCTGATCGGTTCCGGTGACCGCCGACCCAAATCGGTGCAGCAGGCAAAATCTCTTCGGCCACTGATCGAAAACCACGTCGAAGTCATTGGTGAAAACTTTGACTACTCGGATTGCCCCTCTCAAATGGGAGCCGACTTTGCGATCGTGCTTGGCGGTGACGGATCGATTCTGCGTAGCGCCAAACTGATGAAGGAAAACCAGATTCCCGTCCTTGGCGTCAATCTGGGCAAGCTTGGTTTCCTTGCCGACGTCAATCCTGCCGAAATTGAAGCGGCACTCGCTTGCATCAACAAAGGCAGCTTTGAGCTGATCGACCACCTGATGATGCAAGCACAAGTCATCCGCGATGGCAAACAGATCGCCGAAGACACCGGCCTGAACGAAGTCGCGATTTTGGGCGGGCCGCCGTTTGAAATGCAGCAGATTGACCTTTCGGTGGACGGCCAGACGGCGACATCGTACAGCTGCGACGGGCTGATCATCAGCACTCCGGTGGGTTCGACGGCCCACAACCTTTCCGCTGGCGGTCCGATTTTGCGGAAAGACCTTCAGGCGTTTGTGATCGCTCCGATCAGCCCCCACACGCTCACCGTTCGTCCGGTGGTCGATTCGGCGGACCGGATCTACGAATTTGTGGCGGTTCGGCCAAATCAGTCGGCTTGCGTGGTGCTGGACGGGCAAATCATGACCGAACTGCAAGCAAATGACCGGATTCGCATTTCCCGGGCCAAATCGATCTTTCAGCTAATCGAAGTTAGCGGCAATAATTACTACCAGACGCTTCGCGAAAAGCTTGGCTGGCGCGGCCAGTTCAAACGGGTCTCATCCTAGAGTCCTATTTCGCGATTCGATGCAGTACCAGCGCCCGTCGTGAGTAAGTGGAAACTCTAACTTACTCCCGCCACACGTTCGTCAGCGTGCAGGTACCCGAGGCCTAGCGGCCAACGGCTCACTTTGCTGCGAGTTGGTGTCGCCTTTGGGGCTGGCCTTGGGTCTGGTATCGGCAAATATTTTGATTTCATCTGCATTCGTAAGGAGACGATCGCGATGCTCAACCTTCGCTGCATTTTTATTCTGGCCACGGTTCTCTGGGTGGGGCTTTGCTCCCAGGCAACAGCCCAAGAAGACTCGGTCGCGGACAAGATCAAGGCCTTCTCAAAACGCAAAACCAAAACGCAAAAGTACCTGCTGGCCTACAAACTTGCCCCCGGCGACAAAATTCGCTGGAAGCAGGACCATCAGATTCTCAACAAGGGCCGCGTCGGCGGTAGCGAGGAAGAAACGACCTCCACTCGCACGCAATCGGAGTTTGTCTGGGAAGTCCAAGCAGTCGATGCCCTTAAAAAGGCTCGCTTTGACATCTCCCTGGACAACATCAAAGTCTGGTCAAAAATCGGCGAAGACAAACCGGTCACCTACAACAGCAAGGACTTCAAGCCCGACGAGGTCGAAGACGTTCCCGATTCATGCCGCGCCTACCACGAGCGAATCGGTCGCGCGGTCGCGAGCTTTTCCGTTTTACCCAACGGCACCATCTCTGCCAAGAAATCGAACTACCCCAGTGTGAACCTTGGCGGCATTGGCGACGCCCCGGTTATCGCATTTCCCAAAGAAGCCATCGCCGTGGGGCATCAATGGGACATCAACGATACGCTGCGTGCTCGCGACGAGTACGGCGTTTACAAAACGCTCAACCTTCGCGTGCGCTACGAACTGGACAAAGTCGTCAAAGGCAAGGCTTATATTTCATTTACAACAGACGTGTTGACTCCGATGAACAGCGAAAAGGTTCACTCGCAAATCATCAACCATATGACACGTGGCATCGCGGTGTTTGACATCGCTCGCGGGATGATCCTGCACCGCGAAGTTCGCTGGAACGAAAAAGTCGTTGGCTTTGACACCCCCGATAGCTTCCTCGTTTACCGTGCCAAGCGAACCGAAAAGCTGGTCATCGATCCGGTCGACGCCAATAGCGGAACCAACACAAAAAGTTCGGCCACCAAATCAAATGTAAGGCAGGCCACCATGCTGGCTCCACTGGAGGAAAAATAACTTTCTCCTGAGCAAACAGATACTCGGAAAAAAATGCAAATTTCGACTTCCGCTTTTGACAATTCGATTTATTCACGTTTGCTTTGTTCATAAAAATCGGGTGGCCTTTTAAGATGTCCGCTTTTATCCGACTAACACATTTGAACACTTGCACAACATCATGAAGAAATTGACTTTGACCTGTCTCGTTTTGGCGTTGCTTTCCCTGACCGCTATTCCAGCAAATGGACAGATTTTTGACGAAGCTGCACTGGGTGATTTTTCCGGGGATTCTGCTGCCCCCACATCGCTTGGAACGCTTTTAACCGGGGTCAATTCGATCATCGGCACAAGCACCACGGGGCCAGGCGACAATGATCTCGTTACCTTCAGCATCGCCGCAGGCCAGCAAGTAACGTCGCTTGAAATTATTGAATTCGATCCATCAGCGGGAGTCGGAAGCTTTTTTGGTTTCGACAACGACAACATCGCATCAGCTAACGCGGGAGACTTTCTTTTCGCCGGTCTGGTCAATGTCACTGCCGGTTCGGCTCCCATTGAACTTCTTGGTGGCGGTGGCGGTTCGTTCGGCGGACAGGGAGTTCCGACAACATTGGGTGCCGGCGACTACGTCGTGTTCTTCAACGAGACCGGCCCCGTGGACGCGAATTACCAGCTCAACATCAGCGTCGTTCCCGAGCCCGGTTCTCTGGCGTTGCTCGCGGCCGGATTTGGCATGCTGTTGACGCGTCGTAAACGCTAGAAAGCCGGATTTACAATTCATGAACCCGGATTGTTCACGACGACGGGCGTTGATTCTACGCCTGGCCGACAGGAGCAAGGGAAAAGCTGAACTTTAACGAGAAATGAAAATCACCCGGTAGATGAAAACCACGCGATCGTTTGATCGCATCAGAGTCGCGGATCACTGTCTCAACTGATTCTGACGCCCACGCCTCGTAAATAATCCGGGATGAAAGCAGGCCGACTCCGAGAGTCGGCTTTTTTTCGCTTTGCAACTTCTGTGCTGAACCCGATTCCAGCGGGCCTGACGGCTACTGAAGCCGCCGCTCAAACGGTAAGCTGAGCAAAATGAAAGACGGATTCCAATTTGAGCTTTTGCATGTCGATCAACATTGCGGTGCCAGGCTCGGACGACTGACAACGCCCCGTGGTGTGATCGATCTGCCCACGTTCATGCCGGTGGGAACTTGCGGGACGGTCAAAGGCCTGACCACCGATATGGTCGACGCTACCGGATCGCAAATTCTCTTAGGCAACACGTATCATCTGCATCTTCGTCCCGGCGAAGACGTTGTCGCCGAACTGGGCGGGCTCCACAAGTTCATGGGCTGGGAGAAACCGATTCTCACTGACAGCGGGGGATTCCAGGTGTTCTCACTGGCGCAGCGAACCGTCGTCAATGAACAGGGCGCAACGTTCCGCTCGCACATCGACGGCAGCGAGATCACAATCACTCCAGAAATCAGCGTACAAATCCAACAGGATCTCGGCAGTGACATCGCGATGGTGTTCGACCACGTGATCGAATTACCCAGCAGCCAGGAAAAAGTTCGCGATGCGATGGAGCGTTCGCTGAGATGGGCAGAGCGTAGCCGCGATGCCCACACGCTTGATTCACAAATTCAATTCGGCATCCTCCAGGGAGGGCTTGACGAAAGCCTGCGAATCGAGTGCGCCGGGGAACTTGGAAAACTCGACTTTCCCGGCTACGCCATCGGTGGGCTTTCGGTCGGCGAGCCTCCAGCGGAGATGTATCGCATCATCCAAGCCGTCACACCTCACATGCCGACAGATCGGCCCCGATACCTAATGGGTGTCGGAAGGCCAGAGGACTTGCTCGAATCGGTCCTGCGCGGGGTGGATATGTTCGACTGCGTGATGCCGACCAGAAACGGGCGAAATGCGATGGCCTTCACCGACAAAGGCTTCCTGAAGATGAAAAATCTGGTCCATGAACGTGACCCACGCCCAATCCAGCCCGGAATGCACACGCCCTATGCCGATTTGTCACGTGGCTACATCCGCCATCTTTTCATGTCCAAGGAAATGTTGGCAGGCACTTTGCTTTCGCTGCACAACGTCGGCTACTACCAGCGGTTGATGCGGCAAGCCCGCGAAGCGATCGCTGCGGACCGTTTTTTGGATTTCCACAAGGAAAGGATGGCAGGATGGGCAAGCGGCAAGGCTGCGGATTGAGCAATTACGTTCGCAGTCCCGGTTGTGGGTGGTACGGGCTTTAGCCGGAAATTCTCGCCTCGCTGCGCCTGATTGCCTCCGATTGCGCCTAAGGGCGGTTCTGCAAACGGCGGTACGAAAACGCAGCGGAAAGATTCACAGCCTCCAAGAATTGCCAACCCAGAACCGGAAACTTTCTGCGATTCGCTCCTATCTGGGCACGAATCCTGCTGGTCAAGTGAGCTCAAATGGAGGTCTCAACATCGCCGATCTGACACAGGTTGATATTTCCGCACTGCTCTTGCCGGTAATTTGCCCAGAATTTAGACTTTCGGGCTGGATTCGTGGCCAATTTCGGCGACCATTCCGCTGTCGTTTTGTCTGCAAAATTGCAAGCCAATGTACTATCTTGAATACCTTCTGTACCTGTTAATCTTGGTGCAAAACCGCGCCAGTTCCGTCGCTGACGGTGCTGTCAAGGAAATTGCCACTGCCGGAAAAACAGCTGCAGCAGCCGCTACCCCGCAGGCCAAGGAACCGACGTTCTTTGACCAAATGCTGATGTTCCTTCCTTTAATGATGGCCATGATGTTGGTCTTCATGATGCTTAACCGGCCAAAGCCGGGCGAAGCCAGCGGAAAGGGTGGAGGCTCCAGTCTTGATCTGAAGAAAAACGACCGCGTCGTCACCGCGGGTGGGATCGTTGGAACGGTAGTCAACCTCAACGACGGTGCCGACTACACCACGCTTCGTGTCGACGATTCGGCGGGCACCAAAATGCAGTTAATGACATCATCGATCGTCAGAAAACTGAACGACGAAGACAAAGCCAAATCAAAGTAGCTTCGTCATCTCTTGCGACAGATTCGTGCCCGGACCATCTGCGTCTCACGGCTGAACCAATACCCAACCCAAAACAGAAACAATCGAATGTTTGGCGTTAACTTTCTCCAGAGTGCATATCTTCCACTGGCGCAAGCCGAAAAAGCTGCCCAGGGCGTTGCCGACGTCGCTAAAGATCTTCCCATCTGGCAAAACCCGTTCTTTATTTTTGCGGCCTTGCTGCTGACGATCTTTGTTGGCTCGTTCGCCTCGAAAGTCGTTTGCAATTCGCTGCGACTGCCCGAGTTCCGCGGTCGCATGACGATGGTCTTGGTGCCACTGTTTGTGGCCCTGCTGATGATCCTCTACGGAGACCTTCGTTTCGGCGTTGACCTGCGCGGGGGCGTCAACTTTGTTGGATCGCTTAACCTCGCTCAGTACGAGGGTGAGGAAAACCCGCCCACCGCCGAATCGATCATCAGCCAACTGAACCAGCGCGTGAACCCGTCGGGTACCCTGGAAATTGTCATCCGGCCGCTGGGAGACGACAAAATCGAAGTCACCATTCCCGACGTGGAGATGGCGGAAGCTGACATCATCTGGGAACGTCTTGTTAGCGCCGGAAAACTCGAATTCCGTATCGTTGCTGATTCGCGTTTCCACAGTTCAACGCTCGATCTTGCCCGTCAACAAACCGAACAGGGCTCACGTAGCCCGAAAGTCGTTGACAAGGACGGGAAAACCCTCGCCTACTGGGTTCCTCTGGCCAGACTGGATGCTCGCGAGTGCAAACCGCGTGATATCGTCGACGGATTGCCAGCCTACAAGTTCGTTCCTGCACGCAGCCATCTGCTTCGCAACCGGGAAACAAACCAACTCTTTAACATCAATGACTTTCAGTATCCAACAAATGCAAAGCTTAATTCGAGGGCATTCACGGAATACCTCAACGCTCGCGGCATCCGTCCACAGATCCTCGTCATGGAACCACGCGAAGACGAAAACGTCGAAGGTAAACACCTCGCCAACGTCACCGCCGGAACCGACCAGAACGGTAGCCCCAACGTCAATTTCGAAACAAAGCCTGACGGCGCTTCGCGGATGGGCATGCTGACAGGACTGAACGAACCCGACGCCGAAGATAACAAAAAGCTGCTCGGCATCGTGCTCGACGGCAAGCTTCACTCGGCTCCGTCGATCAACGGTCGCATCACCAACCGCGGTGAAATTTCGGGTAACTTCTCGATGCGTGAAGTCAACGACCTGACCAACAAACTGCGGTCCGGAAAACTGGACGCGGCTCTGAACAAGAACCCGATCAGTAAGGACTTCGTGGAGTCTCTGCTCGGAAAAGAGCTTCAGCAACAAGGCGTGTGGGCTATCGGCATCTCCTTGCTGCTGGTTTTGGTGTTCATGATCTACTATTACCGCTTTGCCGGCATTGTCGCTGCCATGGCTCTGGTTCTGAACATTATCCTGATTCTTGCCGTGGTGATGGCGATCAAGCAACCGCTGACGTTGACGGGTCTTGCCGGTCTGGTGCTCACCGTCGGTATGGCGGTGGATGCCAACGTACTGATCTTTGAACGTATCCGCGAAGAGATGGAACGCGGTTCGACGCTTCGGATGGCGATTCGAAACGGTTTCGACAAAGCCCGCACGACGATCGTCGACGCCAACCTGACCACGTTGATCACGGCATTGGTTCTTTACGCTTTGGGTACCGAACAAGTCAAAGGCTTTGCCGTGACGCTGGTCCTGGGCATCCTGATGAGTATGTTCACCGCGATCTTCTGCTCGCGACTGGTGTTCGACATCTGGGAGCGAAAGCGTTGGCTGAGCAAGCTTTCGATGACCAAGATTCTCGACAAGCAAAAGTTTGACTTCATCAGCAAGATCTCGATCACGGGAGTCCTGTCGGCTCTGATCATTGGATTGGGCATCGTGGGCATGTTCACGCTGGGCTCAAGAATCCTTGATCACGACTTGCGGGGTGGATCCACGATCCGGGTGGTCTTCAACGAAGCCCAGGACATCCAAGAGATTCGCGAGACGCTCGAAAGCCAAAACATCGAAGTCAAAAACGAGAAAATCGAATTTGCCGTTACCGGCTTCTCCAGCGACGAAAATTCTTCGATGAAGGATCGTGTCTTCAAGATCGACTCTAACCTGCCAGCGTGGGAGGGCGGAAACCCGGAAGAACGCTGGCGGCAACTCGACGAAGTCATGACCGATGTCTTTGGCTCGAAACTGAAGCTTCACAAAGTCAAACTGGTCAGTGGTGCTGGCGTGGCAGCCAATTTACCCAAAGTCGACAATGATGACTTTGGTGGATTTCAGAATGCATCCTGGAACCCGGTACCCACTGTGGCTTCGATTCTTTCCGGAAATCCAACGCTGTTACTTCAGGACGAAGGTGCTGCGGACAAGAAGATGGAAACCGAAGAGCAAACCGCTGAAATGGCCGATAAAGAAATGGCCGACAAGGAAATGGCCGACAAGGAAATGCCTGCCAGCGAAGGTTCCGATACCGAACCGGCAGAGCAGGGCGGTGACGACCTGTTACCCGGCGGTGCGGACCTTGATGAAAAAGCCTTCGACACCAACGCCGGGGCTTCGGTTCAGGGCATGCGTGAGCGAGCCACCACCGAAACCGTCGTCGAAATCGAACCAAGAATTTTGGGCAAGTCGCTTCGTGCCGAATTGGTGGACGCGGCGTTGCGTCAGAATATTGAACTCGACCCCAAGGACGTCACGCTTTACTCGTCCGACATCGCTCAAGACGAAGCCGCCGACGGAACCGTTTCTGCCAACTGGACGATCGGCCTGAAAGTGCCGCAGCAAAGCGACGGTGCCCTGGTGATCGAAGAGTGGTCCAAGGACTTCAACACGCAGCCTTACTTCCCGACGTCCAGCAAAGTCGGTAGCCAGATCGCTTCGACGATGCGTTTCAACGCCTTGCTCGCGATTGTGTTCAGCCTGCTGGGAATCATTGCCTACATTTGGGCTCGATTCCAAAACATTGCCTTTGGCCTGGCGGCCGTTGTGGCCCTGCTTCACGACGTTCTGTTTGTCTTGGGAATGATCGCGCTTTCGCACTACGTGGCCGGATTCCTTGGAATTCTGGGCGTGCAAAAGTTCAAAATCAGTCTGGAGATTATCGCGGCACTGCTGACGGTGATCGGTTACTCACTCAACGATACGATCGTCGTGTTTGACCGAATCCGCGAAGTCCGCGGCAAACGAAAGCAGATTACCGCCGACATGATCAACACCAGCATCTCGCAAACGCTCTCGCGCACGATCCTGACATCGGTGACGACGTTTGTCGTGGTGTTCATCCTTTACTGCTTCGGTGGTGACGCGATTCACGGGTTTGCTTTCTCGCTGGTGATCGGCGTGGTTGTGGGTACCTACAGTTCGATCTTCATCGCCTCGCCAGCTCTGCTGTGGCTGATGAACACCGTTGGACTTTCGCCCGAGCCCGTTGAAAAGGTCGCAGAGGCCGGAACCGTCTAACGCTGAGAGCGCGCTGAGAGTGCTGAAGGCCGCAAGTTACCTTGGTTGCAGAACGAGGTTCTTCAGCTTTCAAGGACCAAGCCACCTGACAATTCGAAACCAACATGAAGGAGGCTTGGTGCCTCCTTCTTTCGTTGAATCGGTGAACATGTTGAACCAGCGGCCAATTTTGGGTCTATCAAAACCCTGCGGCACCCAAATGTTCCGACACGTCCCGCATACTTCGCCAGCATCTGAACAGGTCGAGCTGTCAAACCTCTCCAGTTATTCCGATCTTCTGCTGATCATTTGCCTGCAAGCATTCACTGACACTAACAACCAGATATTTTTTTGATCCACTGCGATCCTTTGTGCCCAAAACCGCGTACTGCCTCTGCACGCGGTGCAATACTTCGACGCCTTCGGGAGTGGTTACCACTTCTTGGAGTCAAAGGATACTTTCGCCGGCCATGGATTGGCTCGTTTTTCGGTCCCCCAGCACTTGATGACCAAAGCTGCCTGGGCAATCCATGGGTATGAGTATGAATTCCTTGCAACAGGTTTTGATGGGTCTAACGTGCCTCGCGGCAGCGTTCTTGTTTGGACGCTACATCCACAACCGCCCGGCGGAAATTGACCAGCCGCATCAAGTTCAAAACGTCGACCCAATCGAATCGTTTTTGGCCGGCGGACAGGCCCAGCCTGCGGCTCAGCCCGCGCCCGCAACGCCCCAATTCGCGCCTCCCTCTGCGGAACTTATACCGCTTTCGCAGCAGGTCACATCAGCCCAAAGCGTGCCTGCCGACCGTTCTTCAAGCCAAAACCCTGTCACAGCCCGACCCCAAGGCCCCCAGACGAAATCCGTCACACCGGACTTTTCCGAACTCGCTGCGCGGTTTCGCAACTCGCCGCTTGAACTCGGAACGGGCAACAACCTGACAAATGGACAATCAAACAGCCAGCCACCGAAGCTCCTCAATGCGACGCCCCCGCAACTTGTCATTCGGCAACCAAAGCAAACCGTTTCCATCCGGCGAGTCATCGATCAACGCGATCGCTTCAACCAGACCGGAATCGGTTCGTTTGCAAACGACACCCCGGCGAACGGCTTTGTCGGCGATCGTTTCCCAAAACAAAAACCGCAATCAGGCGATACGTTTTCGTCGGTCAAAGGACAATGGCGGGTCAGTCGTCCCGGCTACCGCAACGATCAGCCGCAGACCATCGACGACATTTACAATCAGAAATCAGCAGACTACCTTCGTGACGAAACAGTTGAGTTCCGGGACGGGGCTGCCGCGCAGAGTGTGACTTCGGTCACGGAACCTCCTTTGCAAGCGGCCCCGTACCAGGCTCAGTTTCCCGAAACGCCCAGAGCATCCGAGCCCGCTCAATTCGCGGACCCGCCGCTGCCTGGCCAGCAGGCCAACCACTACCCACAATCAGTCTCTGCACCAAGCTTTGCCGAACTTCGCAAAAGCTTGGACCGGGACGATCCTGGCCGGCGATTCTCTTCGGGACGCGAAACCGTCCGAACTCCCCACGATTTCGAAACGAACTGGCAAGCCCCTCCCAAGCCACGGGCCGATCCACCTCAACCTGAAACTCAGCAACCGCCGCAGCGTTGGAATACAAACACCCAATCGCGTTCCAATTTTGCCCCGCTGCAAAACCAACAACAGCAGCGGACTTACCGAATTCAACCCGGTGATCGCCTGCAATCGATTTCGCAAAAGTTCTACGGGACTCCAGATCGCTACATCGAACTTTACAAAGCCAATCGAAGGGTTCTGGACGGGATCACCAACATTCCCGGCGGCGTTGAAATCGTCATTCCGGATTTGAATTAGAGCCTCCCAACCAGCCACGCGCCGGCCCCCGAGCGCGTTGGCTCACGGGCTTCTCGCGCCGATTCGCTCCCTACGCCCCCTACGCCTCAAGACACTGGCTCAGGTCTGCGATGATATCTTCAGCGTTTTCGATGCCGCAGGCCAGGCGAATCATGTTGTCGGTAATCCCGAACTCGGCCCGCTGCTCCGGCGTTCGCTCAAAGTAGCTCATCACCAGCGGCTGTTCGATCAAGGTCTCCACTCCGCCAAGGCTTGGCGCGATTCGAGCCAGCTTGGCGGCATCCACAATCGCAGCGGTTTGCTTCCAGTCGGCGTCTTTGACCTCAAACGTCACCAACCCGCCAAAGCCCCGCATCGTCGAACGCGCCACCTCGTGGTAGGGATGCGATTCGAGCCCGGGGTACAAAACACGTTCGACTCGCGGATGACTTTCCAGGTACCTCGCGACCGCCAAACCGTTTTCATTGTGCCGCTGCATTCTCAGCTCAAACGTTTTCAGCCCGCGTTCAAGCAAAAAGCAGTTGTGCGGCGTATTGATCGACCCCATGATGCCACGAAGCTTGCGGACTTCGTCCAGTTTTTCCTTGCTCCCCAGCACGATGCCTGCCAGCAGGTCGTTGTGACCACTCATGTATTTGGTCGCACTATGCATCACGTAATCAACACCATACGAAATTGGCTGAAGATTGTAGGGCGTCGCAATCGTGGCATCGATGATTGTTTCGACGTCGTACTTTTTTCCAATCGCTGCAAAACGTTCCAGGTCCACAATGCTCAAATGCGGATTGGTCGGTGATTCGCTCACCAGCAAACGGGTATTGTCATTGATGGCGGCCTCCATCGCCCCGTAGTCACCCATTTTGACCTCGCGGGTCACAACCCCGTAACGCGACAGCCAGCTTCGGCAGTAGTCGCGGGAGCGATGGTAACACTCGTCAAAGAACACAATCTCATCGCCGCTCTTCAGTCGCGTATTGAGCAACCCGACAAACGCGGCCATGCCGGTACTGAACAGCACGCCTTCCTCGGCACCTTCGAGGGCAGCAATCTTTTTCTCGACCACCCTTTCGCCAGGCACGCCATAGCGACCGTACTCGCCACGCTCCTGGTCCTGTTCGATGTAGTCGATGATCGACTGCGTGTTCTCGAACGTGAATGTGGACGCCATCACGATCGGATCGGTGATCGAATTAAGGGCTTTTTGTCTTGCTTCTCCGGCGTGTACGGCAAGCGTCGAAATCCCTTGGGGCTTGTCAGATGTTGATTTTGCGGCACGCGTCGAAAGTCGACCTGATTTGTTTCCAGACACTGTTGACATTCCTTAACACTCCATACAGAACTGGACGTGATGCCAACAAGCGAGTTGACATAGAATGATCGACTGGCCCACCGGAGGCACGGTCGAGTTGCTCTTTAGCAGATAAAGGCTGCAAGCGGCATCAAATCCCTACGCCAGAGTCTACTTTACTTTCTCCACAGAACAAGAACCAAAAGCCACGACATGAACGAACAACAACTGGTCAACCTAGTGGAAAAGATACGCGGTTCCAGTGGCTGCATTGTGGACCTAGACGGCTTGATCGGCAGATTCGAAAACCATGTCAAACACCCGGAAAACTCTCGGTTGATCTTCGAATCAGATTCCGGTCGACTATTGCCAGCCGAAGAAGTCGTCCGCAACGCTGTCCCGAAAAAAACCGATTGAATCGGGGACGACGTCACACCAAACACAAACCGTGGCTATAATTTCGGGCGTGCAACCTGTCTTCAAAACGGAGCCTTCCGAACCATGCAACGTCGTAACTTTCTCGCCGGCACAACGGCCACCGGATTGACCCTCTCCCTTGCCAGACCACTGATGGCGATGCAAGAAAAGAACAAAGCTTCGAAATACATGGACACGATCGGTTTGCAGTTGTGGACCGTTCGCAAACATCTCGAGAAAAAGGAAGACTACGCGACGACGCTCAAAGCGGTTCACGACGCGGGCTACAAACAAATCGAATTGATGCGATGCGTTGGGTCTGACGATATCGTCAAACAAGCCAAAAAACTTGGACTCGGTGTGAACTCGTCCTTCGTTGACTGGAATTCGGTCGTTCATCAACGCGACAATGCTCCCAAACGAAAAGACATCGTCAAGAAAGCCTCCGAGTTCGGGCTCAAGCACCTCGTTTTTGGCTACATCGGCAAGGGCTCACGCGAAACCGTGGAACTGATGAAAAACTGCGCCACCAAAGCCAACGAGTTTGGCAAGATGTGCAACGATGCCGGGATCAAGCTTTGTTATCACAATCACTCTTTCGAGTTCGCCAAGATCGATGGCGAAACAACCGGCTTTGACGTGCTGATGAATGAATTTGACGACGACATGTGCAAGTTTGAACTGGACGTGTTCTGGGCAAAGATCGGTGGCTGGGATCCGTTTGAGACGCTCAGAAAACTGGACGGCCGCGTCACGCAAGTTCACCTGAAAGACCTCAAAAACGGCGCCGCTGTCAGCCACGACGAAGGCAAAGTGCCGCACGATTGCTTTGAAGAACTCGGTGACGGATCAATCGACATGCAAAAAGTCCTCGCCGTGTCCGAAGAAATTGGCGCCGAGTTCTGCCACGTCGAACAGGATCAGTCTTCCGACGCACTGGCAAGCATCGGACAGAGCATGGGGCATCTGAAAAGTCTGGTGACCAAGTAAGCCGATTGCGCAGCGGACTTCCCGACCTCGTGGTAACCCGCTTTGGCGAACCGGACGTTGAAGGGTTCGGTTTTCGCCGGTTTACGCCCACAGGGGTCGTCCCTTTCGACGTCCCAAAATTCAACTTTGGCACATCGCTGGTGGATCACGGGTCCACCGCATTTGGTCGGAGAGTGCAGTGCAAGGAGAATCCGTAACTCAACCCGGGCCCGGCGCGTCTCGCACAGACCGAATCTGCCTGACGCTGTGGGCCTCGATATGCATCAGCCTGTTTGTGTTGACATGGCGACTCTGGATCCCGGGCTTTACCGATTTTCCCCGCGTGCCGCTGGTCTTTGAATCGTCAAAGTGGCTGGTCTGGATCCAGACCTTGGCCTCGATCGGGATCATTAGTGCTCTTGGCGAAATTGCGGTCAGGAATCGATCCGAAAGCATGTTTCTCGCGATTCTGTTTGTCGGCCTCGGGGTAACCTTCGTCTGCAACCAGCATTGTCTGCAAGCCTGGGCCTGGCAGACATTTGTGTTTGCCATCCTGCTGTGGGGCATGCCGCGCGGCGATGCAAAAAAATGGATGGGCGTCATTCTGATCTCGATCTACCTGTTTTCGGCTATCAGCAAATTCGATTTTCAATTCACTCAAACCACCGGCAAAGACTTCCTTGCTGCGGCCTGTTCAATGATCGGAATGGAACTCGACCCCGCAGCGGACCATCGCAAGGTCGTTGCGCTATTCCCGATCGGCGAATTGCTGATTGGCTTGGGTTTGATGTTTTCAAGAACGCGAAAAGTGACCGCAGTTGCTGCAATCGTCATGCATACCTGCCTGATCGCTCTGCTGTTCAAGCTTCAGCATCATCCGCCGGTCATAATCTGGAACGCGATGCAAATCCTGCTGGTGTTTTGGCTTTTCTGGGATCGTGTACCACCGCCTCCGGCATCGAAACCTGGCTTCAAATTCAACATCGTCCGCTGGTTCGCAATCGCCGTGCTTTTAATTCCCTTACTTCGACCGATTGGACTTTGCGACCACTGGATGGCGTGGGGGTTGTACTCACCAAGCAACTCCCGGGCTCTGCTTGAACTCCCGCCTCAACACATCGATCGCCTCCCGGAAAACCTTCAGAGTCTGTGTACTGAACGGTCTTTTGGCCAAACAGCCAGATTCTACCTGGGCCAATGGTCACTCCAACAACTCGGAGCACCGATCTACCCCGAAAGCCGTTTCCAAATCCCTGCCGCACGTGGATTGATCCAACGTTACTCGCAAGTCGACTGGCAACTCAGCGAACTTGGTCCCTCGCATCCGGTCAACGGGAGACGCCAGCAGAAAACCGTTCCAATCGACAAAAGCCACGCCGAAAAGGAAAGTCCCTAAACCCGGATTATTCACGACGACGGGCGTTGATTCTACGTCTGGCCAACAGGAGCAAGGGAAAAACTGAATTTCAACAAGAAGTTTGAATCATCCGATAGATGAAAACCACAGCGATCGTTTCATCGCATCAGCGTCGCGGATCACGGTCGGAACTGATTCTAACGCCCACGCCTCGTGAATAATCCGGGCTAAAATACGAAATCATCCGTTGACCGCGGATTCTTTATCCTCGTTTTGTTACTTGTGACAGCCAATGTCGCAGCATGCTTCGCGTCAGGGGATACAGATTCGCTTGCTCTGAATATGAAGGGCAACGAAACCCTCGCGTTGCCTGTTGATTCTTACCCGGGGCCCCCTTTTCAATCGAAAAGCTACCACGAATTTCACGAATCGATTTATTCATTTTTAATCACCCCCCAAAGCCTGCAAATATATCTTATGGCTTTGATTTACATAGACTATGACCTATGATTATATTTCCCTTGAATGGTCATTAGATATACCCCTAACAAATTAAGACACGGCATGCCAAACCCATGTAAATTTTTGGAAGTTTCACTATGAGCACATATATTGATGTCATGTCTCCGATTGACCAAAACCGTCTTGGCTCCGTTCCCATTGCCTCGGTAAAAAAGGTCAACACCGCCGTTGCAAAGGCTAAGACATGTTTCCGGCAAACAGCTCGTAAATTATCCCCATATCAAAGATATGAAATTCTTACCAAAATATGTGAGGCTTTTGAAGCGCGGCGCGATGAAATCGCCGAGATGATAACGCGAGAGTCTGGAAAAATCATCCGAGATAGCCAAGGCGAGATCCTAAGAGCTGTATCATTAACACGTTACGCAGCCGAAGAAGTCAAGCGCATCCACGGTGAAATATTCCCTTACGATATTTTGGACACCCATACTGGCAAAACAGCCTATGTTGAACGACACCCAATCGGCGTAATTGCCGCCATCACCCCCTTTAATTTTCCGATTAATACGGTCATGCATAAATTAGCCCCCGCCATAGCGGGCGGGAATTGCTGTGTGTTAAAACCGTCTCCAAAAACCCCTTTAACCGCAGAAATATTGCGTGATATTTTCAGCTCCGTTGGCTTGCCTGACGGTATGGTAGAAATCATCCACGGCAATAAAGAAACGGGCGAAGCTTTAGTCACGCATCCCGATGTTAGAATGGTGAGCTTCACCGGGGGCGTTCCGATTGGGGAACATATCGCAAAATTAACAGGCTTGAAAAAAATAACAATGGAGCTTGGCTGCAATGGAGCCTTAGTTGTTATGCCCGATGCCAATCTGAATGATGCTGCGCAGACGGCGATTGATCAAGGACTTGGGACATGCGGGCAAAGATGCACTGCCGTCAAACGGCTTTTTGTTCACAAGGCTGTTAAAGCAGATTTCACTAAAATTCTCCTCGGCAAAGTCAAAGCCCTCGTTATTGGCAACCCGCTGAATCCCAAAACGGATATTGGCCCAATGATTAACTAAGCCGCAGCTATTCACATAGAAACGCTTGTAAAAGACGCCATAAATGATGGCGCGAAATTGCTTTGGAGTGGTGATCGCGATGGAGCCATCCTACCCCCAATTATAGTAGATGATACACCTTTTGAGACGATGCTTGTCAAAGAAGAGACCTTCGGCCCCGTTCTGCCGCTCATAGAATTTGAAGACATAGAGAATTGTATCGAAATGATAAATTCCACTGATTATGGGCTGCAAGCGGGTATTTTTACAAATACAATCAACGTGGCCAAACATTTTAGAAATGAGCTAGACGTTGGGGCTGTGATTGTAAATGGCGGGCCAGGGTTTCGCGTTGATTCACTGCCCTTTGGCGGTGTAAAAAAATCTGGTATTGGCCGAGAAGGTATTAAAGCCGCTATAGCAGAAATGACTGAAGAAAAAGTCTTTGTTCTCTAGGCTCAACCCGATTACGTGTATAAACCTAATCAATATATATAGGCTTAAATAAAGAATCAGCTATGAATCTATATTGTGAAAAAAATGTTGTTTTGATTGAAAGTTCAAAACTAAACGAAGACGCTATGTTCGTTCTCGAGACATATAGACAGCACTATAAAGACACACAAAAGTCCTTATTGCGCCGCACAGATTATTTACGATGGTCATACATATTAGATAAAATTGAAGATAACGTTTCGATATTAGATATTGGTGTCGGTGCAGGACAATTCGTAAACATGCTCGCACTATCCAATAAACCCGTAAACTCAATTTCTGGCTTAGACATACGCCCACATTCTGGGTTCATCCAAATGTTTGATAATATAGATATGCATTATCATAACGTCATCGACATGCAGTTTGGAAATAATGAATTTGATGTCGTTACCTGCTTAGAAGTTATTGAGCATTTAAAAGACAAAGATATGACAAAGGCAATTTCTGAATTACGGCGCGTAGCTAAGAAAAAGCTTATAATTACTGTACCCTATAGCGAAGCAGAACCATTACCCAAACATCACCTTCAATCATTTAATTACACACGATTAAAAAAACTGTTCCCTCACGCAGATTTTACATTCTTTTCATATAAAGACAGTATGGCATGGGTACTCATTGAAGAAGTTTTTGAGAAAAAAAAAGACAACATGTTTGGAAGGCTTCGTGGCAAATTGAAACGTGTATAAAAAATACACATACAACTTAGTTTCAAGATTTATTTTTATCCAAAAGCAAATTTTTCCGAGCTTTCAAACCACTCCAAGGCCTGTCAATTTTATCATAAACTTGAATTAAACGGTCTACAGGCGCTAAGATTTCTGTACAAATGTATTCAAAATTTGGATCGCGGCCAAACCAAGATTTCATTTTCTCCCTATCTACGGGATCATGTATATGTTCGTCAGATTTATTAGCGGGCCATTTATAAGGCACACTCACAATAAGAACTTCGCCAACGCTTAGTAATTTTTGGGCGAATGTTTTTGCATCCTCTATATGCTCTAAAACCTGCAAGCATAAAACAACATCATAATGCCTATCTTTATCCCATGTTAGGAAATCGGTCTGATATGACGTTACATCGTTAGATTGATAAGGCGTATTAATATCCAAAGATGTTTTATTTGGAATCCAATCGAACCAACCCAAATACGGACACCCAGAAGAACCAACATCTAAGATAGAGTTTGCATCAACACCTATTTTAGACGCTAAAACACGGACGACTTGATAATATAAAATATCTTTTCGGCGGTCCCAATATTCATTTTCAGACATAATTTCTATAGCTCAGAGATATGATGAATTTATAATATTTCAATTTATGCATCAATAGCAGGTGCATCATGCGGTCTATATAGTGACGCCTTCCCATCTTCAAATAAACCATATTCATGGTCACGATAAAATGCTTGGCGATAAGCTAATCTGGCAGGGGAAAACACACCAGATGACGAAATAGCGTATTCACTTCCCTGACCTGATAAAGTTCCATCCGCCCAATCGACTATAGATAAAAGGTTTTTTAAATAGCTCGTTCTCTCGACACCATAATATCTCTGCATCCGAAACTTAAATTCTCCATCAGCGCCAGCTCTGACATTATCGTAAAATCCAAGAGTTTCATCGATTTCTTTGCGGCGGTACATTAATGACGAAGCATCTCTGCGCATTGCCCCCGCTGCGCGGCGTTGTACGCCCGCATCTTTTGCTATCCGCACATGACCGCATTCCACGCCTACTAATTCATCATCTTCGATTAAAGTTTGCACAAGCAAAGCTAGCTTTTGGGGGTGAGCCCAATCATCGGAATCTTGGCACGTAATAAATTCTCCTTTAGCGACGGCTCTTCCGTGATTTTTTGCTACATAAGTCCCGCCATTTTGTTGCAATAAAATGGGAACAACTCGGGAATCTTTTTGTGCGATTGCTTTAATAAGCGCAGGCGTATTATCAGAGCTCGCATCATCAACAATAATAAATTCCAAGTTTTTATAGGTTTGATCTAATATGGATTGCGCGGCATATTCCAATGTAGCTTCAGAATTCCAAGTTGTCATAATGATTGTTACGATCGGCCCCTCATCTATCATAGCGTCTTGGTAGGCTTCATCTTTATGCCTATAAATGTTATCAACACTAAAAGGTTTTTGTTCATCT
>CALFWR010000024.1 GCA_937928555.1 uncultured Pirellulaceae bacterium | reverse complement strand
CAAAGTTTGTAAGAATTTCATTGCTCATCGTCGCCATCAATCAACCTCCGTGAAAAATACGCCAGCAAAATACTGCTGACTTGACGGAGAACTAATTCAAGCAATTATTGATCCAATCAATCGACGTGCGGTCGCCGTGGTGGTTAACGGCCTTATTGCCCGCCAAGCTTGCGTACTCACGTTCGATCAGACGAGCACACACCAGCCAAGGTTTGAGTCGTTTTCGATGATCCATGCTTGCTCCGTGAACAGAGGATGATTGAGATATAAAATGACGAAAAAAGGCGTGAAGCATCCGCTGCCGAATACTTCACGCCTGGTTAGTTAGTTAGGGAACGCATCGCGCTCACCGGATTACGAACGACAAATTGCCCCTTCGATTTTGGTGGGAGTAATCGTAATCCGGTCTCCCTCGACCAAAACATAATCCGAGGCCACTGGCTGGCGGTTGACGCGAATCAGGTAATCAGGTGCTCGGCCTTTGCAGCGCTCATCAAAAAAGGCGCGGACCGTTGTGCCCGAATCAATGGTCAGGTGATCGGCGAATCCAGCTCCATCGTTGTTGATGTACAGAATGCGAATTTTCATGGTTAGTTCCTGTGGGTAAGTGAAATGTTTGCAAATCGGGTTATTGGCGTGTTAGAACGGATGCGGTTTAGAGCAAGTCGAAAAAGGACTGCGTCGTGCCGCTAAAACGGGCGTCGAAGTCGATCACTTGTGGATCGCCAGAATCGCACTCCGGATCAAAGTCCGATTCGCTGAGGTCGATCAAACTGAAGCCGCGCTGGCGGATCTCGTTGATCTCTTCGCCGGTGGCCAGGGAAACTGCGTCGTTGAGTTCAGATTGGGTCATTCGATTTCTCCATAAAAATGACCGCCCCAACCGGAGCGGCCTGTATAAAAACAAGTCCGCCCCGCACACGCAGAGCAACATAAAGATTGAAGTTGTGTCTACTCGACTGGGGCTTTCGCCAACCAGTTGTTTCGCAGCCACTGAACCTCTGCCGCTAAGGCATCGGTTCGTTTTTCAAAGGGGCCAAGCTTTGGCCCCGAAACCGGCGTCAGATCAGCGATCCAACGTCCGGTGCTGTCGGGCTCTACATGGGATGCCCGGGTGATTTGGGGTTTGCCGAGTGAGTGAAGATCAATCGCTTCGGCATAAACGCAACGAACTTTGCCGCCGCTTTCCACGATTAGATCCATCGCTATTGACCACCTGACTGATCCGCCGCGCGGTTGGGTCGTAGGATTCGCCGGCGCGGTCGATCAACCACAAGCTGGTCCAAACTGCTTTGGACCGCTGAAAGGCTTGTCGACAGGTTACGACGCATTGAGTCGTCGTCCCGCAACGATTGCGGCTGAACTCCCTGCATCAGCGACTCGCACCGCTGAACAAGTTCGTCCAACTGATCGTTCGACCGGATGTTCAGTTCCCGGAACCTCGTAAAGAACTCAGACATGTTGGTAACCGCCGAATCTCGAAAGATCTTCGGTTTACCGTCCTCGTCCCCCGCTAGACGGCTGGCAAGGTGATTAACCAGTTTGTCGAGTTCTTCAACAAAAGCAGACTCCGCCAAATCGACCGCTTCATCGAAACGCTGGGATACTCGACGAGCCTGTTCCGCGTAGACTTCCGGGTTAAGCCGCCGCAGGTAGTTGGGCGGATCGACCGACGGAAAGTCCCATTGGATCTTGAACTCATCTTCGAGTGAACTCGGGTAGTCGCTCGCGTCAAAGAGTGAGCCAAGACGAATACGAGCTGATTCCTTGATCTCAGCAAACTGCTCGTCGAACATCCGAACGGCCGCTTCAAGCTGCTCGCGAAAGTCAGCGAACGTTGAGTCAAATTGTTCGATGCGATCCTGCTCGATCAGGCGAATTCCGGATTCTGGGTAGGGGAGTGAGTTCTCTTTCCAGAACTTGGTTGCCTGCGAACGAATCGAAGTCAACGCCTTCCAGGCATCGTGCTTCGTGTTAATTAGCTTTTTGCCCGCAGAGATCGACTCCCCGTCAGCATCAAAAGACTGTGCAGCCAGTCGCTTCTGGTCTGCTGTCAAAGTCTTCGACACCCCAAGGAATGTAAAGCTCAGCCGACAGGCAATGAAGTTCGCTCGAAGTCGATCGGATGCGGCTTGCGTCCCAACGCTCGATTCGAGCGACGATTCTGACTCTGGCTCAAGGACTGTTGCCATGGTTGTTTCCTTTCATGGTTTAGTTTGGTTAGCGCACGAAAAACGACTACCGGAGATGGCAGCCGTTTTGTGCGTTTGGAATGTTGTGATTGTTTAGCCGAACAAGGCTGAGATCAGACGGAAGATCGAAAAGCAGATGGCAAGTCCGCCAACGATCCAGTATCCAGCTGCTTGGTTGACGTAGTCCCATCGAGTCGGATCTTTGAGCCTCGCCGTCTCTTTACGAGCCCGACGAAACCCGAGGTAGATCAACCCGACCCCGAGCAATGCGGGGATCGAGAAGATCAACAGAACTTGAAGTAGCCAGAACATAGTTGCTCCTTTCAGTAGGGTTTGGTTTTAGAAAGCTTGGCGGACTGTGCAGCCGTCAAGCCGGGCGAAACGGTCGCCAGAAAAGTCAGAAAACTTTGACGTTGGGCTGGTTGAATGAGCGGTAGAGATCTCCGGTGCCGGAGACTCGACTTTTTTCAAACAGCGCCGGCGCCAGTGGAGATGACCGAAACCGGAAGTTGGCTGTCGGCTTGATAAGCCAACTCATGGTCAGAGGGGAGTCGGGTTAGACTTGTCGAGACAAGCTCCAGACGGTCTTTCCATCTGAGTGCCGAGTAGAGTTCGGCAGCCTTGAACTTGGCGCGGGTGACGGGGATGTCAGCAGTGCCAGCTCCTGCGAGAATTCCTTCGTCATCGAGGTAATGCTGAAACACCTTCTCTTGATCCGGGAAAAACTCCTCGTCAAGAAACATCAGTGCCGCGCGAATGATCGCGAGGTCTTTTTGGTTGAGCATAAACTCCTTTCGTAGTGAGGGGATTGTTGATGGTGAAAGATCAATTGAGAGATGGGTCTGCCTTGATCTTTCTGCGAGACTTCGATTTCGGTTTGATGAACTTGTAGATGCCTCCTTTTTGGGCGTCGATGCAACGACCACTCGCCCATGAACGCAGGCTGTCGATTGACTCCTGGGCCGTATGTGCAACAGGCACAACGTTCTGAGCGGCTTGCTTCAACGGAACGTCAAGTAACGCTGCCAACCGGCAACACGCTTTGATCTCGGCCCCCGTCCACGAGTCGTCTTTCGGTTTGGGCTGCTCCGGATCCAGTTGGTACGCTTCGATGTACTGGTTCCAGATCAACTCTCGCTGTTCACTTCCCGGCAAATCAACAAAGAATACCGAATCGAATCGCTCAGCCCGTGCAAACTCTGGTGGAAGCTTTTGCACGTCGTTCGCGGTACAGACAACGAACGAATCACTTTCCCGGTCGTTTAACCAAGTTAAGAACGTGCCGAACATTCGCGAGCTGACGCCAGAATCGCCATTGCCGCTAGTGGCTGAACCGAATGCTTTATCACACTCATCGAGTAAAACCACAGATTTGCCCATGGCGTCGATGATCTTCAGTGCTTGTCGGGTTCGACTCTCTGTCTGACCGACTAGGGATCCCATCAAGGAACCAACGTCCAGCAGAATTACTGGGCGCCCGGTTTCGTTACCAAGGGCTTTGCAGATCTGCGACTTGCCGCAGCCAGGAGGACTCAGCAGCATGACACCGCGAGCCCGGACTCGATCATTTGATCTGGTCAGAGCACGTTTCGCGAACGACTTTAGGGCAATCAAGCCTCCGAGGTCGTCAAAACGGGAGTCGCCTTCGTAGACCTCCATCAGGCCACTCTTTTTTAGCGTCTGGCTCTTCAACTCCCACGTCGTTTCTGGAGTGATTTTCCCGTGCCGCACAAGTGATAGGCTAAACGCTGATTCTGCTTCAGCTCTGGTAAGTCCGGATGCCGCGTCAAGCACCTGTTCAAGTTGCCGCTCTTCTGGCAGTTCACCATCCTCCACTCCGATCGCTTTCGCAATCTCTCGAAGATGTTCTCTGCTAGGCAACGCATGCTCGATCGCAACGAACATCTTTTCGAGCTCTGGTGGAAGCTCCAAGACCGGAGCCAACACTACAACGATCGACCGGGTTTGCTTGCCGGCATGCAGCTGCGAGACAAGGGCTTGGATAATCTCAGCGGAACTGAGGAACCGGTGAAAGTTGTCCAGCACGAGGATCGAAGTATCTTCTCCCATCGCAGCTACAGCCTTAACGGCAGAAAGCGGATCCTGTCCGTCTTCAACTGCCTGTCCTGCGATCCTCAGACCTTGGTCGATGTCCCAACGAGCGAACTGCCACGATTCTTCTTGGCACAACGCTTGAATGTCTGTGGCAGCCTCGTGTGGCTCTTGGGTCTCTACCCAGATTCCCGTAAAACAGCCTGACACATATTCTCTAAGCTTCTGTCTAAGTGATGGCATAACGCCTCCTTTTGTTGAAAATGGTGGCCAAAGTTCTAAATTCCAGAATTTGCAACGGAGTCAACCAGACTGCTGGTTTTGCTTGATTTGCTGTGGAGCCTGGGCATAGAACTCGGCAGTTGTTCGCTCACTGGTCTTCCTCCCAAGAGCCTGCTTGATGAATAGGCTTGCCTCGATGCAGGTACTTCCCTTGAATCCCTTGGTTTCCACGGTTGTGCTGCCGTTGGGATCAACCACGATTTCAATTTGTTTGGTCACGCTGCACCTCCTATCTCGACAGTCAACTTGATCGAACCGTTGTCCAGGCGTTGCTCCACAACCGAATGGCCCTTCTTGCGAGCTTCCAGTTTGGTTCGCTCTACCGCGTAAGCCTGCAGGAACTGGTCGAGGTACTCCTGGGAGCCCCAGCGGCCCTCGTAGTTGTCGTACCGAAGTTGTCCAGTGTCCGTGTCGGCGACTACTGGATACTTCCAGTGCGGTAACTCGATTCCAAGACCCGTCACCTCCGTTGAGTAAAGCTGAAAGTTACCTCGCGTAGCACGAGGCAATCGAAGTCGCGAGCAGACTGCATTTACAGCCGTCTCCCCTTCCTTGCCAACAATTCTGGCCTCGATTTCGACGATATGGCTCATTCAATCTCCTTTCGATTGGTGTGAACGTGTCAGCGCATTAAAAAAGCCACCGAGAATTCGATCCCCGGTGGCTAAGCGATTCCTCGCTCATGTATTGTGACGCATTTTGCGTCTGAATTTAGGTTTGGTCTCGGACGCCAGAGCTATCGCCCTTTCTCAATTTGAAAAATGGAGTTTTGGGCCTCCACATCAATTCGGAGGCGGTTCCATTGCCCCCACTTTTTAATACTAGGAATTGCAGATTTTGCATTGGGCCCACACATGCCCATCGCCTTAATGATTGGTTTTACTTCGGTTTGATCGCATTCGGTTAACAGCTTGGTCATCGGAACTATCCAAGCATCGCTTTTCGAGGAAGCCATCAATACACAGCCGGCCTTAATCAGTGAATTGGATTCCTTCCGATTCGTTTTCCTTTTCAAAATTACGGCTTCAACCATTGCTTCAGAAAAACCCTCATTAGGTTCAGATATGCCAGGCAGAAGCGTCTCAAAATTTGAGTAGTCACAAAGTCGATCTACAACGAGATCGTACAACTGCAACTCAAGACAAGCCTTTGCCGAACTCCAAACAACCGCCGAATCGACGTCTATCAGTCCAAGCCTCAAGGCATCTACTACCAAGTCGTTCACAATGCCCGCTTTTCCCAATTCTGATGCTGCGACCGACCGCTCAATCTTTCCCTCGTACCGCATAGCTTCGATTGCTTTTGCAACAGCTGGGTTCTCCAATGAAACTGCGTGCACGTTGATGGCGCGTCTGTTAGTCAGTTCTTGGTTCACCATGTACACATTCTTTGGCCCGTCGGTGGTGTCGAGGGTCGTCGATTCGACCCAAACCAAAAGTGCGAAATTTCCGTTTTGAGAAGTCCACTCCTTGTAGTTGAACGCTTCCGGTCGCTTGGTAGAGTTAGATGTCGGTGCTCCGAAGGATCTCTCGAATGCAATCGACCTGTTTTCTACCGCTCCAAGCGCTTCACTTTTCGACTTGGCAATACGTCCTGAACGTCGGTAAACCAACTTATCGTTAATGAAACCAGCCAACCATTCTTTCTCGTGACCCAGTATCCGCGCAAGACCGTCTTCGGGGACTATCGCATACTCTCTGAAATTCGTTCCTCGCTCATTCGTCAGAAGTTCGGCATCATCGTGCTCCGCAAGAAAATCACTCAGGGGCAGTCCCGCAAGCACGTCAGGATCGACATCTGTGATTGAACGAAATGTTGCCTTA
This sequence comes from uncultured Pirellulaceae bacterium, assembly GCA_937928555.1. Lineage (GTDB taxonomy): Bacteria > Planctomycetota > Planctomycetia > Pirellulales > Pirellulaceae > Mariniblastus. The sequence continues at coordinate 19,451 of CALFWR010000024.1, read as the reverse complement.
CCAATTTCCTCATGCGTGAAGCCCCCTTGTGACTTTGCAGTCTGAGTCGTAACAACTGGGTGGTCTTGTGATGATCCATTCGGCAAGAGCCACCATCCGACAAAGCAGAACCCAATCAACAGTCCGACAACCGAGGCGACCTTCCTGAAACTGCTCAAGCCATTGAACCAATTCCGGCTAGTGGTTGTGGCGACACTTATCGCACGAGGGGAGTCGTCTAGTTTCCGGTTTGCGTCGGTCAGCTGTTTGACGTTGCCGGCAAGGCCCAGCTTTTGAGCAAGGCTCGAGTCCGAGACAATTACATCGACCACCTCGTCGCGAATCGCATTAAGTTCGCTATCCTTTGTCTTAATCAGCTTCTGATGCGCCTTGGTGATTCGCGTAAAGCTACTGAGGCCAGTGACTGGCTGACCAACGGCTTCGCCAGCCAACTGCGTGGCTTTTTCAAGCGGCCCTGCAAGCTCCAGAGATCTTTGTTTCAAGTCCTCAGTCTTCCGGCGAATGCTTGCGACAATCTCAATAATGTTTTTGGTGTTATCAGATCGAACGAGTTCTTCGTCATTTGATTCAAGCAATGCCAGCCCAACCTGTCGGTTTACGGATTTGATCTTTAACTTCTCGACTCGAAGTTGGGCTTTGAATTTGAGCTGCGTTGCTTTTCGCTTGGCCTTATCCATAACTGTAGCGTTCGCTGGCAAATCTGAATCTGACAAATCCTGCATCAGTTTTTGGATTTTGGACTCCAAGTCTTGCCGTGGCTGAAAATAGTCATTTGCTGAATCCGGCAAAACATTCAAGCATTCAAAACCCAGCTCACCAAGAGATTGCGCATTAGCAAGAAGTTCCTTCTTCGCCGCTTCAACGTTCTTGTTTGCGGCGATGACGTTCTGCTCAGCAATCTTGAGTTGTTCCCCTGCGGCGGTTATCGCGGGAACCGCCGATCTCAAGTCCGCAACCTCCTTTGCCAAGGTTACGTAACGCTCTTTGATGCCCTCGAACTGAGAGTGTGATGTACTTTTCGACAGAGCAGTCTCGGCGATCTCGTGTTTCTGACTCGAAACAAGCTCACGAAGTTCAGCCCGACTTGGCTGCGGTATAGGTTTCCTGATTGACATCGGCTTAGGATCATCAGAGGTGGACGGTTCTGATTCTTGAACCGTGGGGAACAAGCCCTTTATGCGACTTGCTGCTACCGGTTGCTTCAGGCCATCCTTCCAAACTTTGGTGTTGCGTTCGACTTTACCTTCGGACGCAAGTCGCCTCAGCTCAGATGATGAAAATGGCCCGCGTTGGGAGTCGCCTTGGACTATGAACCAATTTTTTCCGGAACTCATTTGGTCGTCTCGCTGTGGAAGCTTTGAGAGGAGGGCGATCGCAAATACAACCTTCGGGAGCCAAGGAATTCAATGCGAACAGGGAACCATAAACACAGCGTAGACTATAGTCAACAGACAGCCTGAACGACCACTCCTAAGCTGTTAATTATGCATGGGAATGTATTACGTAAAGCGCGAGAGGACGCTGAATTGACGCAAGAAAAACTTGCGCTCGACGCTGACGTAGATCGAATGCGACGTCCCGCCCAATAGTCCTGCTCCCATTCCAGTTTGGTTTTGGTAGTAAGTTTTGGCTCGACCTCCCTTGCGATTAACGAGTTGGCGTCGACGCCGGCGATGGATCGCAACAGCGAAGCCGGTAACTTTCGACTCAGCTTGTAGAAATGCGCCGGACAGACGTTGCAGTCGCCACTGCCAAGTCCCGGAGCCGGCACCGATGTGTCTGAGAGTCGGGACAAGGCAAGCGACCACCGACATTCGGCTTCGGCAGGTAGCTCGGCAAACCATACCTCCTCGACGACTGCATGCTCGCGGACGTAGTCGATGTTCCATCGCGGACGCTTATTGTTGCCCAACCGTCGGACGTGCCTCGACAATCTGGACTGGAGACCACCGGAGCCGTGGGCAGTGCCGATGTAAGTGTACCAACCAGGGGTAAAATCAAAGATGCCTTTACGCCCAACTTCCACAGTCGACGATTGATCGATGCGAAGCAAAAGTACGTAAACACCGCCGGTCGAAGTGAGGCTCTCAAGGTGTGGTGGATGGTTCTTTTGGAGCATGTGTTCTGCTAAGAAACCGAAGGTGTGCGGCTAGTGACCCTTTTTACCCCCCGCACCGAAAGAGCGGCATAAGCCGCAAAAGAGCGGCTACTATAGCCGCAAAAGAGCGGCTTAGCCTCAAAAGAGCGGCTAGGGGGTGTGCGGCTATTAGCCGCTCTTTTGGCGATCTAGCCGCAAAAGAAGGGCTATATCTCCCTACGGGAGATGGCTCCTCCTACTTCGTATCGTCGCCACTCCCTACGGATGTGTGCGCTGCGTTTTTTTGACTACCGAATAGCGGGATCGACGCGACATCGACTCTTTTGCTCAGCCATTGTCGAGCTATCTCTGCGTCCCACACTGCTCGACTTACTCGATGAGCAATCCGCCAACTTTCACTCCGCGCCGCATCCGAACTGGACTTTGATAAATTCTGGAAACTGCGATGACACAGAGCCTCACGTCGCCTCAGGCCGCTCAACACGCAATCACCAACCCCCCGAGCCTCTGAGAGGATCGTGCCTTAGAATCGACCTAAGAGGCCGCCCGGAAGTTAGATGTTTGCGGGTGTAACACTGGATCTATGAGGCATACTGAGGCAATGCTACTAACGTAACCGCGACTACAATTTGGATAACCGAACCATGGACAAGGCAGAACTGAAAGCTGCGATCCGCAAACTCGAACACAACCACCAGATGGGACATGACATCCGGGAACTCCTCGAACTCGGCCCTGGTGGAAAGCAGGCCCGTGACGGTGAATTGAGAAAAGCTGCTGATGAGGTTGGTGAGGCATGGAATCGAGAGCTTGAGATCGAGCGTGCAAGGAAGCTCGTCGAGTTCTCAAAGAAGTACACTGAAGACCAACTTCAGCAGCTGATCGATGCCTGTGAGGCGTATGGTTACTGCCCCGAATTTGGCGTCGTAATCCGCCTTTTGCCTCTGAATCTCCGAGAGCGCAACAAACTGCAAAAGCAGGCCATCAAGGGTCGCTGGAAGAAAGCTCGCCTTAACCAGGAGATCGCTCGCCAGAAGCCCGTGGATCAGCTTGTCGACCCTGTCAGGCGTGGACGACGACCGGCGGCGATCAAAAGCTTGGCCAACTTGACTGGAGAAGCACTCATCGATGCAAGGAAGTGGGGGCGTATCCTAGACTTCCTCGAACAAGACAAGGAGGCCGGTTCGGTTTGGTCGGAGCTTTCCAAGAGCCAGCAGAAGGATTTGCGCAGTGTTGCGAAAACACTGCTGCGACTGTCGCAAGGCCAGCCTTAAATTCAAATTCCAGAAACTACTTCTAGTCAGCTCCGGGTTTTGGCGTCCCGTTCTTGATCATAATTCCCGGAATTTGGGTTGCGGACTGCTGAAACTGCCTGACAATGTCTCTAAGCATGTCCTGAGACTTCCCGGGGCAATGCCAGTCGGTAGCTTCTCGTTAGTGTTCCGGCAACTGGATCGGATGGTACTGTTATCACCCGGTAAGCTCTCTCCGTCTCCCTCACTACCAGCAGGGTTGCACTGAGTTTGCTTTGGCTTCTGCATCTCTAACAATCGCCACCGTAAACACGCCACATGTGTGAACGGATAGGCAGCTTGGACTGGGGTCGGCTGCCGCCGCACCCCACCAAAATTTTGCTCGCACGTGCCGTACTTTTGTATCGCCGTGCGACAACAGGAGACCACGGATGAACCGTTACTCGGAAGGCAGCAAACGCAGGATGGACGCTCGTACATGGAACAGTAACTTCGAGGCGTTATTGTTCAATCGCAGCGACACAACTGATCTCGACTTCAGAGATCAAATTTGTGAGCTTGGTAGACTTGCCCAAGGACACTTCTTCCGCGATTCGCGGTACCTTGCGATCAACCGAAAGTTCAGTCGTTTTCTTGCGACTGAAGGTAAGTGGTTAGCTCGTTATGCTTGCAAGCGGCTCTATGACCTTGCGACTGATAGCCGGACGATCACTATGGCGATTCGCCAGGCAGCCAAGATCCCCGGCAGCAGAACGCCCGGAGTTGATGGAAAGACGATCAACGACTATCGCAAGAACGTCAAAGACATCAGCTGGGCTCGAGGCATTCGTGACCGGGTTCGGAGCGACGACTATTGCCCCGAGCCGATGAGGCTGGCTCCCGTCAAGAAGAAGGCTGGAGGCAGACGCAGCCTGTCAATTCCGACGATCGAGGACAGGGTTATCCAGCGATCAATCAAGCTTGCCATTGACCCTTATCTGGATGCTCATTTTCTACCAACCTCGTTCGGATCCCGCCGTAGGCGAGACCGCCTGGATGCTCTGGCGACAGCCATGTTGTTGGCGAAAGAGATAGAGTCGCCATGGGTTGTTGCTGTGGATATCAAGAACGCGTATCCGTCGACATCCAAGGCAAGGCTTATGCAGACGGTACGCAAGTACATGCACGATGGAGAAATCTGCGGCCTCGTGGAACAGTCGTTTTCAAATTGCTCAAAGGGCATGCCTCAAGGCGCTCCGCTCTCTCCGATTCTCGTCAACCTGCACCTACACCACCTGATCGACAAGCCGTGGGCCAAGCTTGAAGGTATGCCACCACTCTTGCGCTACGTGGACGATTTGCTAGTTGTGTGTGGTTCATGCAGCGAAGCAGAGCATTGCTACGAGGCGCTCAATAGATTGGTCACACAGAATGGCTACCGTCTCAAGACCAATCTCGAACAGTCCGTGTTTGACGCGTCTGAATCTGGAGACGGGTTCGATTGGCTTGGCTACATGGTTCAGTTGAAGCCCTTCAGCGTGAGCTTGGGCGACCAGAAATGGCTTGAACTGGAGAGCAAGCTGGACAAGGTGAAATCCGATCACCCCGAGGAGGCGGAAGAGCATGTCGATGACGTTGTCTTCAATTGGGCCAAACAGGAACTTGCTCCGATGGCGTATGGCCAGCTCGATTCCGTTCAAGCAAAGATCGAATACGTCCTCGGGGAGATTGGTCTTCCAACAGAGTATCACTCCTTTTCTCTACACGAGTTGCACGAGGAGTCGAAGCGTCGCTGGAGCCTTGCTATTTCGTCAGCAGAAAAGAGCGTCCCGCTAATGACCGGATTGGAATAAGCGGGTGGATAATCGCTCGACGAGTTACCTTAGGCATGGCTTTCAATGAAAATTCTGACAATGCCAAGTGATCGAATACGCGATATCAGAGCGAAACCTCACCACCGATGGCAAGGGCAGGATCCCTCAACCCCCAAGGGCTTTCTCGACCTTCAACTTCACCCTAAGCCAATCCGTTGCTTCAGCCAGCCTCGTTTCTGGCGGTTTCGTGTAGTGCTTGTCACTTACAGATTTGGGGGAACGGCCCACGAATAGTTCGGCAATCGAGCAGTGGTCTTTGTGGTCTTCCAGAAGCGACCGGCAAGTCTTCTTCAAGTCGATGAAAGTGCGATCATTGATGCCGCACTTCTTCTTCAGTCGACGAAACTCTCGACCAACGGTATCGGTTTTTCGGTACTTGCCATCGACAAACTCTTGATCCTTGAGGGGGAGTCCGTACTTGTTGAGAAGGACTCGATTTTTGTCGTTCGTTTTGAAATCCTTCAACTGAAACAAGGTCTCCGGCCACATGGCATAGGTCACCATCGGAGTACTCTCATGTTGCTTCGTTTTCGACCGTTTTCGTTTCACAGTCCTTTTGCGCCAGTCAACTTCCCCTGGGTGCAGATCGGAAATATCCTGCTGAGTCATTCCCAGGTTAAGTGCCATTAGGATGTAGAGTCGTGTTCGCGGCGTGGCAGCTTTCAACAGTGTTCCGATTTCGGGAATCGTGAACACCTTGACCTCTTTGATCGGAACTGCGATCTCGTGGTCTCCGAGGTTTCGCGGAAGGGATTCAACGTACTCCTGCTTCCACGCCCATCGCAGAAACTGAGCGACGTTTGTGGCATGATCCCTTCCAGTTGCCGCACTGCGAAACTCTTTGCGGTCTACCTTGTTGCGGAGATGTTCAAAAAAGCTTGCCATCGCCCGAGCATTGACCGAAGCGATATCCTTGGTGCTGCCGACGAAATCTCGGAAAAGCCCAGTCGATGCTTGGAGGTTTGCAAGCCGCCCCGGAGACAGTTTTTGGTCTCGGTGCTTCCGAGTCATGGCAGCGATAAACTTATCGACGATGACACTAACCGTACCGTCAGTGTCGTCCGTCATTCCTTCCCGATGCTTTATCGAATCAAGCCTGTCTCGCCAGACTTCTTTGCTGTGCTCCCAAGTAGTGATTGTCGCGACGTCGTCGTCAACGACAAATTCGTGCGGCTCGATGGGCCGCACGCCAAGCTCACTGAGCTTTACGATCGGAAACCCAACTTCGGTTACGAACCTGTCTTCCAGGGATAGAGGCTTGCATCGCTTACCTTTGCACAACTGCTGGTTGAGTTCCTTGATCCTGTCTTCGGACTCAACCAGCCGCTCCTCATCTCCATTCTCTTTGCTCCAGATTGCGACCGCTTCCCATTCCTGAATGGTCTTCAGGTACTCGTCGCGGTGTGGATTCTGACTGGCATTCAGTTCGCCCTTCAGCGCCTCGCATTCTTTCAGGGCAGCCTTGTAGGCAGCCTGATCTGTCTTGCCATTCCCGCCGTCGAAATAGTAGGCCGTTCCGTTGATAATCTTCTTCCAGCGGCCCGGACGTCCGTTGGCGCCTTTCTGCCACGTGAGCTTGTACCTGCGTTTGGCCATGTACGGTGTCCTGAGCACGCGAGCGAGGTCATCAGGCCGCGTTGTGATCAAAGAATTGGGCTTCGCAGACATGCTGCGAGGCACCTGAAATTTGCGCTTTCGACGACAAAATCGTATCACCGATCGTATCACCAGAAAAAGGCAAAAAGCGTATCACATAGAAAAACCCCGCAAACACTGTGTTTTGCGGGGTCAAATAGTGGACGATATTGGACTTGAACCAACGACCTCCACGATGTCAACGTGGCGCTCTAGCCAACTGAGCTAATCGTCCGATTTGGGCTATATCTTAGCCGATTTATACCCCTTGGGTATCGGTCTTTTGCAGATAATTCTTGACAGCGTTTTGGGACAAAAGGTTCGCAAGCCAACTGGCAAATCGCTAGACTCTATGGCGGATTGCGGCAGCCAACGGGTCGCTGACGGTTCGGGACGTCGGGTTGCGATTCGGAACCCATAATTCAGGAAAAAGGAAACACGCGGCGGATGGTTGTCGAAAATCTGAACGAAATTGAGTTGGCGTTCCAGAAATTGGTCTCGAGAAAAACCAACAAAGATGAGCCGGATGACGGGCTGGGCGGGCTGGGCGGGCTGGGGATGCATGTACTGGCGGATTTTGGCGGGTGCCAGAATGTACCCGATTCGGCCGATGTCCTTGAACAGATCATGGTCAAAGCAGCGAACCTGTGCAAAGCCACGGTGGTCAACACGACTTTCCACGAGTTCAACCCTATCGGACTCTCGGGCGTTGTCGTGATCGCGGAATCGCACTTGGCGGTTCACACGTGGCCAGAACACGGTGCCATTTGCATCGACCTGTTCACCTGCTCGCACGAGATGAACCCGACGCGAGCCCTCGAGTTTCTGTTCGAAAACTTTGGGGCGCGAACAATGGAACTTGAACGTGTCACGCGCGGCCGTGGCGTCAAATAACGGAACTGGCCATCAACTGACTCTGGCCGGAGATGACCTGAGAGAGCCTCGTGCGATTACGAATATTTTTACCGCTGGAAGCTTCATTCAAACAACAGGAACACAATCATGAATCTTCCTTCAGGAACTGAATTCCGGGCAATGTCCCAGGCGGATGTGCGAGCGGCTTTGGCGATCATTCATGATCACGATGAAGACGATGCTGCGTGGGCGCAGCAGACTTACCAGCAATCGCTCGCAGGCCAATTCGTGTTGACCAAGCAAGGCAAAGTCATCGGAGTCAGCGGTGCGACGCCATTGGATGGCACCGATCGCTCATGGTCGATCTCGTGGACTTACCTCGACACCGATCTGATTGGGCAGGGCTTTGGCAGGGCATTGCTGGACAGCGTGCTGAATTGGCTCAAAGGGCAGGGGACTCGCAAGGTGTTCGTAAACACCAGCAACTATATCGACGAACAAGACGGAGACGTTTACCGCGACGCACGAGAGGCCTATCGGGCGGCGGGATTTGCCGAAGAACTTCGCCACGATCACTACTACGACCGCAACGAAAGCATGATCTGTTTTGGAATGAGGCTGGCTGCGCAAGGTGCGTTCGAAGACGAGGCCAACCTGGGAAGGATCCAACTGCAGGATATTGACGAAATTCCCGAGTGCGACGGAGCTTACTGGCTGGCATGGGAACTGCGGGCTGATGAAACCGATGCCGAAGGATTCCAGATGATTGCGGACCAGGTCAAACAATGGGAGGGGCGGGTTATTTTTATGGCTTTTCCGTCTGATGTGGTAAATGCCGACGAATTCGCCCGAAAAATGCGTTTTCGGGAAGCCGGCCGCCTGACGGACTACTATGCAGACGGTGTTGATGAGGTTCATTACCGATATGATCTCATGTAAACCCGAATTATTCACGAGGCGTGGGCGTCAGAATCAGTTGAGACAGTGATCCACGACATTGATGCGATGAAACGATCGCTGTGGTTTTCATCTACCGGATGATTCGCATTTCTTGTTGAAATTCAGCTTTTCCCCTGCTCCTGTTGGCCAGACATAGAATCAACGCCCGTCGTCGCGAATAATCCGGGGTAAAACATTGCTTTGAGTGACAAAATTCGTTTTAATTCAGTGCTGCTGAACCGACCATTTACTCTACCCTTTGAGAGAGAACGTAAGATGATTTCGAGAATCTGTGGTGTTGCCCTGCTTTGTATGGGCCTGGCGATTACGTCCGGCTGCGATGCGACCGGCAGCGTCGATGTGATTGACCTGGACAAAGTCCTCGACCTGTTCGCCGAAACCCTGGCTGAACTCGACGGCGACGATTCATCAGTGGAGGCCGGCGCCGTTCAGGAAGTCGCCACGGATGCAGAGAAAGCTGAAAATCAGGAAAAGTTCCTTGCGTTGTACGCAAAGAAGCTCAACGCGGCGAAGGTATCTTCCAAGCCCGTGGGAGTCATGTTTGCCGACACTGGAACCGTCCGTGGTTTCGCCGATCCAAACGGAAACAACAAGCAGGATACCGGTGAGAAAGAAGTTTTCACCGTTGATGTCGATCCTGAGGAGAAGCGGCTGATTGCTTCGGACAAGACGTACTACCGCGATCGTGCTTATCGGCCACGCTTTGGGTTTTTTACCGGTTACATGATCGGTTCGATGATGGGTCGTAACCGCTCTTTCTACAGCGGATCCAAGGCCAGCATGAAACCTCAGTGGGGCAACAAGAGCATGAGCTCCAAGGGCTACCACAAGCAAGCCCAAAGCAAGGCCCGGTCTGCGGCAAAGGCAAAGAGCGCCCGTTCGCGAAGTGGCTCAAAAGGCTTCAGCTTCGGCAAGTAAGTAAATGAGTTTGCTTGAGTGATTAAAGAAACTAAGCGGTCTCTTCGGTGACCGTTTTTTTGTGCGCTCATCGTTGCGGCAAGAGGTGACTGCCTGGGCTGAATCACAGCAGCAAAGATTGGGCCATCTTTGCTGCCGAAGCTGATCTTTACTGCCGAAGCTGATCTTTACCGCGCAAGCTGGGCGGCCAACGCGATAGCGGACTTGAGACTGGAGTCCACCGCAAGGCCTTGCCAGGCGATATCGAAGGCGGTCCCGTGATCGACGCTGGTTCGGATAATTGGTAGACCAAGGGTCACGTTGACCCCGGTGTCAAAGTTAAATGCTTTGAACGGGATCAGCGCCTGGTCGTGATACATGCAAATGTAGCAGTCGGTTTTCTCACGCCATGCGGGCAGAAAGGCTGTGTCTGGTGGTAGCGGACCGGTCAAAGCGATGCCTTTGGAGCGGGCTGCGTCGATGGCAGGCTGAATGATGGTTTCTTCTTCACCGTGGCCCATCAATCCCTGTTCGCCGGCGTGCGGATTTAGCCCCAGCACGACAAGCCGTGGATCGTTCTGGCCGGTTCGCCGGATGGCATCATGGGCAAGTTCGATGACCTCCAGTATGCGATCCGAAGAAAGCGAACAAGCAACGTCGGCCAGCCCGATGTGCGTCGTGGCCATCGCGACGCTGAATGCAGGTGAATGCATCATCATGCAAAAGCGATCATTGTCGCATCGCTGGGCGAAAAGCTCGGTATGTCCGGGATAGTTCAGGCCCGCAAGGTTCCAGGCTTGCTTGTTGATTGGATTGGTGACGACAGCGTCAATCCGGCCAGCGATCGCGCTGCTGATGGCCGCTTGCACGTAGTTAAATGAAGCCGCCCCGGAGTAGCCTGCGGCCTGGCCGATTGTCATTTCGCATTCACCAAGATCGACGAGGGTACACCGCCGGTTGAATCCGGCCAACGCGTCGTCAACGGTCGCCAGTTCAGGAAGTTCGATTCCGATTTGGCTGGCGGCGCGGATCAGAATTTCGCCGCTGCCGAAAATGACCGGGGCGATGGTTTGGGTGACCGCATCATCGACAAGGATTCTTGCGCAGAGTTCCGGGCCGACGCCAGCGGGGTCGCCCATGGTGATGCCGATGCGGGGAAGGTTCATGCGAGTTACGTGGGAAACGGGAGGCCGGCTGCGAGTTTTGCAGGTTCATTGCGGGAGCCGACAAACAGTGAATCGTGTTGGAGCTGAATTTCGGAGCAGGCGGTGGTCGGAGATTTGGGGCGTCCGAGTCGGACTTGGGCGAATCGGGATCCCTCGCCACGCGGCTGCTTCGGTGGCTTACTCTGTGTTGATCTGGGCCATGACTTCATCACTGATATTGAAATTGGCAGAGACCTTTTGCACGTCGTCGTGGTCGTCGAGGGCGTCGACGAGCCTGAGGACTTTTTGGGCCGCCGCAGCGTCGAGATCGACAGTGTTCTGGGGAATGCGAGTGACCTGCGCGGAAACGCATTTGAATTCGGCTTTTTCGAAGGCGTCGGTTACATCTGAAAAAGAGTCTGGAGGACAGATGACTTCGAAGTGTTCACCTTCGTCGGCGATGTCTTCGGCGCCGGCGTCCATGGCAACTTCCATGAGCTGCTCTTCGTCGATGCCTTCTTTTTCAAGAATCAGCAAACCCTTGCGGTCAAACATAAATGCCACGCAGCCGGTGGTACCCAGTTTGCCGCCGTGGTTTTCAAACAGCTTTTTAACTTCCGGGGCAGTGCGGTTGCGATTGTCAGTGAGGATGTCGCACATCACCGCCACGCCATCGATTCCGTAACCCTCGTAGACGAACTCTTCGTAGTTGTCACCGTCAGATTCGCCGGAGCCTTTTTTGATCGCCCGCTGGATGTTGTCCTTGGGCATGCTGACGGCTTTGGCGTCCGCGATCGCATTGCGGAGACGGGAGTTGCCGTCAGGGTCCGGGCCACCCATTTTTGCCGCCACGATGATGGCTTTGGAGAGTTTGCTCCAGATCTTGCTTCGTTTGGCGTCGACCGCAGATTTACGGTGTTTGATGTTCGCCCATTTGCTGTGGCCTGCCATCGCTTCAATCCATCAGATATCAGGTTGGTACTAACGTGGTTTCTTTTTGGCCAACTTTCGGGAAGCGGACTTTTTGGATCCCTTGGAGGAACCTTTTTTGGCCGCCGCTTTTTTGGTGGCAACTTTCTTTTTTGCTACTTTTTTGGTGGCAACTTTTTTGGTGGATTTCTTGGTGGTCTTTTTGGCAGCTTTGGTTTTTTTCGCGGCGGCTTTGGGTTTCTTTGCGACCGCTTTGGGTTTTTTGGCCGGTGCTTTGACAGGCTTGCCTGTTTTCTTGCTGGCGGCTTTTTTCGGTTCTACCTTGGCTGTAGATTTTTCTTTGGCAGGTGGTTTTTCTTTGGCGGGTGGTTTTTCTTTGGCTGCCGGTTCGGCTGGCTTCTTGCTACCGCCACGTTTGGGAAATCTCTCTTTGGCGTCGGAAGCGACTTTGAGAATCACGTTGCGTACGTTGGTGCTGAAAGGCGAGGTCGTGAACGCGACCGCCAGTTGATGGACGAGGACTGAAAACTCAACGCCTTTGGATTTCGGAATCGTCCGTTCCAGCCCGGTAAGCTTGCGATCGAGCAGGCCTTTTTCGCTGATCGCGCCGATGGCATACATCAGGTTCATGAACGATTGATCGATCGGGATCGCGTGGCCGCCAAGCCCATTTTGAGCGGTGTACTGAATCGTGAATGGAGAGACTCCGGTGAACGTCTCCATCGTCGCGACGGCTTTGCTGAGATTCTCCTTCTTGAGGAACTCGAGGTCGTATTGGTAGTATTTTTCAAAGACACCGTGGAGCGATTTTTTCACGCGGGACGCGGCTTCGTCGGGCTTGCTGAGCGGTTTGAGAAGTTCAGTAATTTCCCGCCGCGTGGTGACGCGGATTTCGTTCCAGTCGTAAAAGTTCTCCACGAGGCTGGCGTAGGCTTCGTCGGCCGCTTCGAAGGTCGAATCTTCCAGAACGGCGCCGTAGACCATGTGTTCAAGGACCAGACGGTTGGAAGGGGGCAGGACTGGCGTGTATTCTTTTTTGACGACCTTGTAGAGTTTGTTGATCAGATCGTTGCGGTTTTTTGCGGACATGTTGGAAAATTTCAGTGTTCGGTGTTCAGTTTCAGGTCAGCCTGAGATCGTTTGTCGCTGTGGGTCAATCGGAAGATTCGTTTGTCGCGGCTCCTTCTGGCGTCACATCCTTCTGTTGATCTTCGTCGTCATTTTCATTCCCGGCTTGGGTTTGCTTTGACGGGAGCACCTCTTCGAGAATCCGGGTCACCGCCATCGCGTTTTGCATACCTTTGTCAAGCGAGAACTGGATCCTTGGCGTGTAACGCGTGTCGATCCGTTTTCCAATTTTGGACTGCAGGTATCCTGCCGAACTTTGCAGACCCTGCAGACAAAGGTTTTGCTTTGTCTCGTCGCCCATTACCGAAACGTGAACTTTTGCCATCCGCATGTCGGCCGCAACTTCCACGAACGTCACTGTGACATCACGGACACGGGGGTCTTTGAGGTCGGTCAGGATCGCCATGGAGACGACTTCGCGAATGGCCTGGGCTGCTTTGAGGACTCGCCGGTTGCTCATTTTAGTTCTGCTTCAGAGATCGTCGCGTGAATTCTGTTGAATTCGCGAGGGATAGAGTGAAGAGCCTCTGGCGGCGAACCGCAAAACGCCGAAGCGAAAGAGGCGGTCTTTTCTACAGCGTCCTCGCGACCTCCTCGATGCGGTAAGCCTCGAGCGTGTCCCCTTCCTTGATGTCGTTGTAGGACGAAAGCTTGATACCGCATTCCATCCCGCGTTGGACTTCCTTGGCGTCGTCTTTTTCCCGCTTGAGCGAGTCGATTGCATAGTCACCGATAATAGTACTGTCCCGAATCAATCGCATGCGTGCATCGCGATGGATGTTGCCACGCATCACGCGGCAACCTGCGATGGTGTGCTTGTTGATGGCAAACGTCCGCAGCACCATGGCCATGCCCAGTTCGACAACCTGTTCCTCTGGTTTGAGGCGGCCTTCGAGGGTGGCTTTGAGGTCGTCGGTGATCTTGTAAATGACTTCGTACCGGCGAATTTCAGCACCGACTTCGTCGGAGAGACTTTTCGCATTCTCATCCGGGACAACGTTGAAGGCACAGATAACCGCTTCGGAGGCCTGAGCCAATCGCACGTCGGCAACGGTCACACCACCGACAAGCGCCTGAATGATCTTGATACGAACTTCAGGGTGATCGATTTTGCCAAGCTCTTTTTTAATCGCTTCGATCGAGCCTTTGGTGTCGGCACGAAGAATCAGGTTCAGCGTCACGAGGTCACCCTCGTTTGTGGCAAGGCGACCTTCTTCGAGGCGACGCTGGAAGTCATCGAGGCCGACTTTGACGGTTCCGGCAACGCTGACTTCGTGCTGGGCTTCTTCGCGAGCCTGGGCAATTTCGCGAGCTTTGGCGATGTCATCGACGACGTAAAGCTTGTCGCCGGCACCGGGAGCGGTGTTGAAGCCGGTCAGATTCACGGGGGTCGATGGGCCAACAGAATCCAGCTTCAAACGTGGCTGAAGCGTATCGTGCATGGCTTTGACGCGGCCGTAGGAAGAACCACAAACGACAACATCGCCGACGTTCAGCGTTCCGCCCTGGACGAGTACTTTACAGACAACACCGCGATCGGACTGCTGTTCTGACTCCAGACAGGTTCCGTAAGCGGCCCGGTCTGGATTGGCTTGGAACTCGTAAAGTTCAGCGGTAACGAGAATGGTTTCGAGCAAGTTGTCGAGCCCGTCACCGGAAATCGCACTTGTCCTGACGACTTCGGTTTCACCACCCCATTCACTGGGAAGCAGTTCCGCAGCGGCCAGATCCTGCATGGCTTTGTCGGCCGTGATACCGGGAAGGTCGATTTTGTTCAGAGCCACAACGATCGGAACGCCAGCCGCTTTGGCGTGCGTGATCGCTTCGGCGGTTTGCGGCATCACACCGTCATCGGCGGCGACAACCAGAACCGCGATGTCCGTGACGTTGGCACCGCGAGCACGCATTTCGGTGAACGCTTCGTGGCCGGGAGTATCGACAAACGCGATCCTGTTTCCATCCTTTTCAATCTGATAGGCCCGGATGTGCTGGGTGATACCCCCGGCTTCACCGGAAACGACATTGATTCCAATCAAGGCATCCAGCAGCGACGTCTTTCCGTGGTCGACGTGCCCCAGAAACGTCACGATCGGCGGACGCGGCTGAAGATCCTCTTCGGCATCTTCAACAATCAGTGAACCGAGGACTTCATCTTCCAGAGAAACCGCTTGGCGAATCTCGAGATCGATACCGAACTCTTCGACAAGGATTTCGACCAGCTCGTCGTTCATCATCGAGTTAATGTTCGGATTCGAATCGTCACCAAGTTGCTTGAGGGTCAACAGGGTTTTGATCGCCGGAACGCCGGAGACTTCCGAGAACTCCCGAACGCTGCAGGGCAACTGGAGGACAGCGCTATCTTTACGCGGTGCAGCGGTGTTGCGACCGGATTTCTTTCGCGAGCCGGGCCGATGATAATTGGACCGCGTACGACGGCCACCCACGTTGCGGCGGCCCATCGGAGAGTTGCCGAATCGTGACGCCAGGCGACCTTTGTTGCGGGCATTGCGGTCGGCTTCGGTGCCGGTCCCTGCTTCTTCGCGACCGCCGCGGCCTTTCTTTTTGTCCTTGCGTTTCGATTTGGTAAAATCTTCCAAGGGGGCGGTGCCGCCGGCCTGAATGGTCTTGCGAGCGCCTTCAGGCAAAGCGATATCGGGCTTTTGGACTTTTTCACCGGTATCCACTGGCGCGGTCGGCTGCTTGACGTCGGGCATCGCAGCAATGTTGAAATTCGCTGTTCGCCTTTTGGGTGCGCCTTTTCGCGGAGCCTCTTCCCCTGACCGCTGCGGCCGGTTGTCGAGGTTTCGCAGCTCTTTCCGGCCCTTGGATCGTGGTGCCAATGGGGGCGGCGAGGAACGACGGGCCGGAGCAGCCTGCTGCTGCTGGTTGGACTGAATATTCTCTTCGGTCTTTTTGGCGGCGGTCTTCTTGGTTGCACCGCGAAGTCGATCGAGCAAACCACCGACCTTCGAAGTCGGCTTTTCGACCTCTTCTTCAGCGACCTCGGGCTTGGGTTCGGGCGCAGGTTCGGCAGGAGCCTGCTTTGCAACGGGTTCCGCGGGCGGCACTGCGACGGGTTCCTGTTCCGCAGGGGCGACCTCTGCGACAGGTTCTTCGACCGGCGGCGACTCGACTGCAGGCGACTCGACCGCAGGCGGCGCTTCGACTGTAGGCAGCGACTGGGCAGCGACAGGATCTTGGGCCTGCTTCGATGCCTGTTCGACAGGAGTTTTTTCGGCAACGACTTCCTCGGTGACCGGTTCGCTTTCAGGCGATACCTGGTCTTCGACTGGCGTTTCGGCAACGACCGAGCGGGGAGTACGAATCTCCGGCACACGTGTGTCGAGAGTCCGGGAGGGAGGACGCAGAACGGGCTCTTCTTCGACCGGCGCGGTGGCAGTTGCAGTACCGCCGCCGCTATCCATGAACGCCCTGAGCCGAGTGACTTCGTCTTCGTCAAGACTCGCTAGCGCAGAGCCCTTCCCTTTGACACCTGCTTCATCGCAGATGTCGAGCAATTGCTTGTTATCAAGCCCGAGTTCTTTTGCAAACGCGTAAATGCGTATGGATGGCACGAGTTGCCTTTTGTTTGTAAACCCGGACTGTTCCGCAAGAATTCCGGATCGCGATCAATCAAACCTTTAGTACATAAATCGCCCTTTCGGCCAAACAGACCTGTGGCAGAAGAACCCGAAAAGGCACCTTCGGCCAAAGTCTGACAAAGCACAGACGTTTCTTTATTACCTTTTGGTAGAGCGATTCTGATTCTCATCAGTTCGCCCCGCCAGCGGATATTTTCAGTTTAGTGAAGAAAGTCATCCGTCGGCTTCTGCTGGAAGGTAATCCATCAGGAGCTTGGGTCGACATCTTTACTGTCACTTGCGTTATTGTTTTCACCGGAATCACCCTGTGTTTCCGTTGCTGTGGCGGATTCTTGAGCTGCCGCTTTCACTGCAGCGTCAGCTGCTTTGGCGGCCTCTTCGGCCACCTTTTTCTGGGCACGGATTTCGCGTTGTTTACGCTTTTCCTCTGCGTCGATGGCCTCCTGTTCGAGTGCTCGAACTTCAGCCTGAGCAACGATGGCATCGACCTGTTCTTCGGTCATACCACCAAGCTCCATCAATCGATCGGGCTCAATCACCTCCAAGTCATCGTAAGACAAATACCCCTGTCCTACCAGTGCATTTGCCAATTCTTCCCCGATCCCGTCGATTTCACAGAACTGCATGGTGGCCTTCTCGATACGCTGCTCGAGGTCGCCTTGGGTCGTGATGTCAATATCCCAGCCGCAAAGGCGGCTACCGAGCCTGACATTTTGACCGCGTTTCCCGATGGCCAGGGAAAGCTGATCGTCTCTGACCAGGACGATTGCCCGACCGATCTGTTCACACAGAATCACTTCATCAACTTCGGCAGGTTGCAGGGAATTGGGGATCATAATCTCGGGGTTTTCGTCGTATCTGACGATATCGATCCGCTCACCAGCAAGTTCGTCGATGATGACTTTGATCCGGTTGCCTCGGACGCCAACACAGGCTCCGACGCAATCGACGCGTGAATCGATGCTGCTGACGGCGACTTTGGAGCGAAATCCGGCTTCGCGGGAGATCGCATTGATGGTGATCACCCCGTCGGCAATTTCGGGAATTTCGCTCTCGAAGAGCCGACGGACAAAATTCGGACGTGTGCGACTGAGCACAACTTTGATGCGACTACCCTGGGCTTTGACTTCGGTGACCAGAGCCCGGATTCGATCGTTGGGCTGGTGGTTTTCGCCGGCGATCTGCTCGCTACGGGGAAGAATGGCTTCGACCGGACCAAGAGTCACGGTGGTCACGCGGCCTTCGTTGCGATTGACGCTTCCGGTGACGATATCGTCGAGCAGTTCATTGAACTCGATAATCAGCGAATCTCGCTCGGCTTCGCGGATCTTCTGGATGATAACCTGCTTGGCCGTCTGGGCTCCGATGCGACCGATTACCTCTTCATGGTCCAATTCTTCCTGTCCGTGACGTCCGGCGATTTC
Source organism: uncultured Pirellulaceae bacterium (assembly GCA_937928555.1). Taxonomy (GTDB): domain Bacteria; phylum Planctomycetota; class Planctomycetia; order Pirellulales; family Pirellulaceae; genus Mariniblastus. The sequence continues at coordinate 1,671 of CALFWR010000024.1, read as the reverse complement.
ACCGGATTCACGATCGATCATGAATTCAATATCAGCGTCTTCGCCGAATTGCTTTCGCGCGGCAGTCAACAGCGCGGATTCGATTGCGCCAAAAACCATCTCTTTTTCGATGTTCTTGTCGCGGTGCATCGAATCGACGATACGCAGCACTTCAGTTGAATTCATGATGGTCTCCGGTTTTTCTGATTGTCCAAATTGTTTTCGATTGTCATCCGGTTTAAGCGCCGGACACGCCTACGACCCGATCCGCTGGCCGGCGGCATCAAACAGGACCAATCGGTCCTTTGCCACCCAGGCACAGACACGCCGCCCCAAATCGGGGTTCGCATCTCCCAACTGCATCGTTCGCACCTGTTCGCCCTGGTCCGTCCTAACATGGACAAGACTTCGGTCGCCGAGTTGCTGAACAGTTTCAACATGACCTGTCACGGCAAACACATCGCCAGGCGATTCATCATCGCCTGCCAGACGCACGTCTTCGGCACGAAAACCGACGTGTTCGGCTTTGGCATCGGCGGATGCTTTGCCAAGCACGTTCATCGGCTGTTCGCCCATAAACGAAGCCACAAACAGGTTGGCAGGACGCCGGTAAACTTCCAGCGGCTTGCCAACCTGGACTGCTTTGCCACAGTCCATCACAACCACGCGGTCGGCCAAAACCATGGCTTCACGCTGATTGTGCGTTACGTACAAAACCGGACAGCCGATCTCGCCCAAGGCAGATTTGAGATCCTGTTGCAGTTCGGTTGACAGACGAAAGTCCAACCGCGAGAGCGGTTCATCCAGCAGGAACACGTCGGGCCTGCGAATCATTGCACGCGCAAGTGCGACCCGCTGACGCTGTCCACCGGAAAGCTGATGGGGTTTGCGATCAAGGAATTCCTCGATGCCCAGTCGGCTTGCCAGTTGCTGAACGTTATTTTGGACGTTCTGGTCTTTGGCTTTGAACAGCCATCGACTCGATCTGCCACCGATGCAAAAGGAAATGTTGTCTCCACAACTGAGGTGCGGATACAACGCATCTTCCTGAAACATCATCGCCGTGTTGCGCTCACCTGCGGGCACCGAGAGAAGCGATCGCTGCGTTGACCGCGAACCATCCGCAGCACCTTCGGAAGATTCTCCCGAGGAATCAGGAGAGGCGAAAAAAATGTCTCCCCGATCCGGATGCTCCAGACCCGCGATCAAACGAAGCGTCGTCGTCTTTCCGCAACCACTCGGTCCGAGCAAAACAACGGTTTCGTTTTGTTTGACTTCAAGCGTCAGGTCCTCGACGGCCACCTGGGTGCCGAATGATTTGCAGATACCTTCTAACCGGATCGACGACATGTTCGTTTCTACATCACGCCGGTGTCGAAAGGCCCTACAAAACAAAAACCAACCGTCACTTGCCAAAACACAGCCCTGATAGGCCCTGCATTGGCGTCCGGTTGGTGATTCACATCAGCCCAAAATCAACCTGTTAGGATATCTCTGGCAGAAGCCCGGGTCAACGCCACAGGACCACGGGGCCTCGCAAAAGACGACCCCTCAACCCGGATTATTCACGAGGCGTGGGCGTCAGAATCAGTTGAGACAGTGATCCGCGACGCTGGTGCGATGAAACGATCGCTGTGGCTTTCATCTACCAGATGATTCACATTTCTTGTTGAAATTCAGCGTTTCCCTTGC
>CALFWR010000023.1 GCA_937928555.1 uncultured Pirellulaceae bacterium | reverse complement strand
TCACGAGGCGTGGGCGTCAGAATCAGTTCCGGCACTGATCCGCGACTCTGATGCGATGAAACGATCGCTGTGGTTTTCATCTACCGGATGGCTCAATTTTCTTGTTAAAGTTCAGCTTTCCCTTGCTCCCGTTGGCCTGACGTAGAAGCAACGCCCGTCGTCGTGAATAATCCGGGTTGAGACAGTGATCCGCGACGCTGGTGCGGTGAAACGATCGCTGTGGCTTTCATCTACCAGATGATTCACATTTCTTGTTGAAATTCAGCTTTTCCCTTGCTTCTGTTGGCCAGACGTAGAATCAACGCCCGTCGTCGTGAATAATCTGGGTTCAATTTAGCGGGGCACAAAGTCACTCGCAAGGCAGCGTCGGATCGGTATGATTTTCGATGTCCTGAACCGGAATTATTCACGACGTCAGGCGTTGATTGCCGTTGAATCACACTCGTGAATAATCCGGGTTGAAACGAAGAAGGAGGCTCCGATGGCCAAAGTTTACTTTTACTACGCGGCAATGAACGCCGGGAAAAGCACCATCCTTCTTCAGGCAGCACACAATTACGAAGAGCGTGGGATGAATGTGGTGCTCTACACACCCTCGATCGACGACCGGGACGAAAAAGGAGTGATTTCCTCTCGCATCGGCCTGCGTCGCAAGGCAACGGACTTCGATGGCAAATTCGACCTTTTCGAAGACATCAGGCAACAGATGCAAGCCACCGCGATTGGCTGCGTGTTTGTCGACGAAGCCCAGTTTCTGACCGCGGCCCAAGTGCTTCAGGTGACGATGATTGCCGACAAGCTAGGCATTCCCGTTCTCTGCTACGGACTGAGAACGGACTTTCGTGGCGAGCCATTCGCGGGAAGCAAGTACCTGTTGGCTTGGGCGGATGAGTTGGGCGAGATCAAAACGATCTGCCATAGCGGGAAAAAGGCCACGATGAATGCCCGTCTGGACGAGAATGGCAATCAGATCCTCGAAGGCGAGCAGATCTCCATCGGCCACCACTATGTGGCGGTCAGCCGTAAAGAGTTCCAGTTGGATAAGGTTTCGCCAGTTGGTTACCAGTCGGCGAAATGATGTGGCCAAAAAACACCGTCGTCGAATCTATGCGACGCAGTGTTATCAGTTGTTGAGCACAAGCCACGCACAATCCGCGCAACCCTTGTCGTGGGTCGTCAGCACGTAGACTCCGTGCATCCGTTGAACTTTTTTCATCTTATTTGACCGGCAAAGTTTGACTCTGGCCGTGCGTGTCATAGGTTTCAAGCGTTCCCGGAAGGCGATGCCCAAGGGAATGCGAAACTCGCTTTCGCCTCCTGCATGGCTCGTCCGAGCCAATTTTGTTTGGACACTGGCAATGTGCAGGACAGGCTTTCGCCTGGCCAGTAAGTCCTTAATTTATTCGAGCGATTGCTCGGGCCCACGTTCTGGGCTTCTATTCCGTCGGAGGAAAAAATGAAGAACATCCTTGCTAAAGTACAGCGTTTCATGAAATCAGAAGATGGTCCTACAGCTGTTGAGTATGCCATCATGCTCGCACTGATCATCATCGTTTGCCTGGCAGCTATTCAGTCTGTGGGTACACAGGCTAACTCTGCATTCCAGGACATCGCGACTGACCTTCAGGATGCCCGTACTGGTAACGTTAACTAACGTTGCTGTTGCTAACGCAAAACTCGCCCCGTCGGTTCGCCGGCGTGGGCGTTTTTCTGTTGTCTATGAATCAAATTCAAGTGGAAGTTGAAAAATGCCATTCTCGATTTCACCCGATTTTTACCAACAGGGTTTTCAGGTCATCTGCTGTTTTTTCACGCTGATCGCCGTATTTGCGAGCTACGTTTTGACGCTGAGAAGCTAGACCGTTTCCGCAGATAAATTCATTGAAACTGACTTCGCCGCTCAGTCGTTTCATCACCGTACAACCGGCAGGCTTTGACGCCGCCAATAGACAAGACAAGGTTTAGGAGAAAAACAATGAGCGAAATTCTTGCCACCATGGCAGGCAACTGGGTGTACTGGGTCGTGGCAATCTTTGCCGTTGTGGCCGCTTACATCGATGGAAAAGAACTGCGTGTCCCCAACAAGCTGACATTCCCGATGATTGTCGCGGGTTGGATCTTTTGCACATGCTGCACCGGATGGCTGGGCCAAACATGGTACGAAGGCCTGATGTGGTCTTTGGCCGGCACCATCGTCGGCGGACTGACTCTGCTTCCCTTTTACGCCATCGGTGGCATGGGAGCGGGAGACGTGAAAATGATGGCCGCGATCGGCGCATGGGTTGGAGTCACGATTGTCTTCTACTCGTTTTGTGTCGGAGCCGTTGTTGGCGGAATCATCGCTGTCGGCATGATTCTGTGTTCAGGTCAGGCAAAGAAGCACTACAACCAGTTCTTCTTCATCCTCAACGAGATCACAACGGTGCGAAATCCAGAGGCACTCTTCGATATCGCATCTGACAGAAAAAGCTCGATGCGTTTGCTTCCCTACGGAATTCCGATGGCTATCGGAACTGTCATGTACATGGCATGGGAGCGAATGCTTGTCTGATCCATGCGGCGTGATTGCACGCCGCTTTGCCGCAGCCTCTCATGCCTGCGGTGGTTCGGAGACCCATCATCAGCCGATAACTCAAGCAAGTCCGGTTAATCCGGTCGAAACGAATTTCGAGTCACCTTCAAGGCCGTTCAACCAACGGCCTTGATTGTGTCGAGAAGAACCAAGTTACGTCATTTTGCTATCACCCGTCGCTAGCGAATGATGCATTGCTCCAGGAAGGGGCAAATTTGAACGGTCCAGGAAGGATCACTGCAATTACAAACGCGTTATCCTGGAACGTTGAGGAATCAACAACATGAAATCGAAACAGATCATGCTCATTGCGGTCGCACTTGGCTGCGGCTTGCTATCAGCTATCGGAATTATTCAGGCGATGGGAAACAAGTCTGAAGGTGCCCCAAAAATACCTATGGCGCCGGTCGTTGTTGCCACCACTCACCTGGACCAGAGAACCAAACTCAGTGACGAGAACGTCAAGCTTGAGAACTGGCCCGTTAATCTCATCCCCGAGGGTTCGGCTACGGATTTGGGCGACGTGCGAGGCAAAATCATCACGAATCCCTTGAGTAAAGGCCAAGCGGTAATTCAGCAAACTGTTTTGCCCGAAAGCGAGATTCCCGAGCTGGCTATTCCGCCGGGACACAAGGTGATCAACATCAAAGTGCCACCAGAAGATGCCATGGTTGGTTTGATGCATCCCGGTAGCCGCGTTGACATCATCGGTGTTTTCAGAGTTCGCGACAAAAAAACCGGTCAAACCGAGGCCGAGACTTTGACTTTCCTCAAAGGAATCCGCGTATTCAACATCGGAAGCAGTGTTTCGGCTCATCAGTCCAAGGCCGTTGGTCCCAGCGGAATCGTGGGTGTTCTGGTCACCGAACCCCAGTCCGAGAAAATTGTGCATGCACGAAAAAATGGTGAAATTCGCCTGGCTCTGATCGGCGAACAGGACGCTGACTCCCTTGAAGATCCCTCGGATCCACTTTTTCCGTGGGAGGAAGATGATGATAGCCAACCGGAAGAGAGTCAGTTTCAGGTTGCGAAGGCCCCTGAACGTCCGCGAGCGGTCAAATTCATGACGATTTACACAAGCTCGGGGGTCACCAAGGTCGCTTTTGACGAAGACGATAACGTCATTCAGCAAGCCGAAGTCAGCACCGGCAACGGAAGCGGATCATCGTATCGACCGCCGCAAGCACCAGCCGCCCCGGTAGACTACGAAAAGTCTGACGATTCGGAGGAGCTTGATAACGGGATCGAAGAAGATCAATATTCCGCTGAATAAGGTTCGACCATAGTTACGCATGGTAGTTGTTCTGCGTAATGCAACGACTGCTTTGTTCCAGACTGCTGTTTGACCCAAGAGCAGCAGTCTGGAAGAGCTGGGTAAGGATGCCAGCCAACTTGAACCTTTGCCACGTAACAGTGGTTTCACCGCGGGGATTCACGGATGAAGATGCGTCTGAATTATGGCCTTTTAACAGGTTTCGTCATTGCTGTGGCAATGACTTTCTGCTTCGACCAAACGGTAAATGCCCAGGCGACACTCGCCGGGCAGCAGTTCCAGGTTGACGACTCAGTTGACCAACTGGAGGTCATTGCCGGTTCGGCTCGACGGCTGAAATTTAAATACGAGATTCCCGAGATGATGATCGAGAATCCCGAAATCATTCAGGCGACGCCAGTTTCGCCGAATGAGATTCTCATTACCGGGCTCAAGCCGGGAGTGTCAACATTCACTGTCAGCGACCCTGACAAGAATTTGCAAATGATCAATGTCGAGGTCAAAGTCGATACGCGAAAGCTGGAAATGGCTTTTCGCAACTACTTTCCCAACTCACAGGTCAAAGTTCACCCACTACAGACCGGCGTGATTTTGGCGGGCCATGTGGCTCGTGCTGACCAGGTCAGCAACATCATGCAAGTGGCCCGTGACTTCTTTCCTACCAACGTGGTCAATCAGCTTCAGGTTAACGGTAACCAGAACATTGCCATCAAGGTCAAAATCTACGAAGTCTCACGCACCAAGTTGAAGCAGCTTGGGATTGACTGGTCTTACATTGGCGAAGACTTTTCGCTTGTGACCAGTGCTTCGCAGTTGATTTCGGCATTTGGACGTTCCTTGGGCGGAGACGCTTCGCAGGGAATTGCGGCAACCGGAGCCTCGACAGCATTCTCGGTCATCAACGACAACGAGGGGTTCTTTGCCGCGATCGACGCTCTGGAGCGACACGACATCGCAAAGATCCTTGACCAACCGGTACTGGTTGCCCAAAACGGTCGTCCTGCAGAATTCCTTTCTGGTGGTGAAATTCCGATTCAGGTTTCGGTCGGTCTGGGAACCAACTCGATTGAGTTCCGGGCCTTTGGTACCAAGCTTGATATGGTTCCGATCGTTCACGGTAACGGTGAGCTGACTCTGGAAGTTCGTGCGGAAGTTTCCGAGGTCGCTCCGGAGCTTTCGGTCGGCAACGTTCCCGGTTTCCGCGTGCGTCGTGTGAACACCGGCGTCAAGATGCGAGCCGGTCATACTCTGGCTCTGGCAGGAGACTATCGTGAGGACTACACCGCTCAAAAGCAGGGTATCCCTGGTGCGATGGCCAATCCGATTCTTGGCCCACTGTTCCGTCGGGTGGAAAACACTCGCAACGAGACAGAGCTGGTCTTCCTGATTACACCTCGATTCATCAGCGATGTTGAAGCATCCGCTCTGCCAGCGTTGGGCCCGGGCCAGTTGACGGACGAACCTTCAACCAAAGAACTGTTCCGCGATGGCTACCTTGAAGTTCCACGCTGCAAGGAAGACTGCCCGATTCCTCAGGATGGACTCGGTCCAGCGAGGATTCAGGGCGGATTTGCTCCTGGACAATATCCTGGTGTTGAGCAAAGCTTCCCTCAGGGAGTGCCGGGATCGGGTTCGCAGTCGCGAGGTATGCCTCCTGCGAACTATCAACCGGTGGGTATTCCACAGGGCCCGCTGCCGGCGCAGGGAAGTACTTCCCGCATCAAAAGCAAGATGCCCCGATTCCTGAACACTTCGAGGCGAGAAAGCGTTGTTGAGCGTTCGGCTGATGGAAGTTTCCTTTGGCCAACCGATTCAAGCGTACGTTAAACCGCCTCTGTGCGAGCCACCGTGGCACCTAGTTTTAGATTTATCCTCACATTCATGGAAAAGAGATGAGCGGAACACTGCGAATTTCCATTTGTGATCCCAACGAAGCATCACGCGAAAACCTCAAGAAATTTCTTGTGGGAATGGACAAGACCTGGCTCGAAGCCGATTGTTCACGCTACGAGTTTTTCAGGGAGATTGTCGGTGAGACGACTCCGGACGTTGCGATTGTCTCTCTGGACACCGACATTGAACGTGCGATGGGACTCGTGGCTGACATCAGTCGCGAGCATCCCAACTGCGGCGTGGTGGTGGTCAGTTCTGAAACCGATGGACAGCTGATTCTGCGGGCCATGCGTTCGGGAGCCAGGGAGTTTCTCAACTCTCCGGTTCAACTCGAAGAACTGGTTTCTGCTCTGGATCGTGTTGCTTCCTCGTCAACCGGTGGATCCCAGAAAAGCAAAAGCGGCGTCATCATTCCGGTTGCGGGTGCTTCAGGGGGAGTCGGTACGACTTCCGTTGCTGTCAACGCGGCGGTGGCTTTGGCTCAGAATCCGGAACGAAGCGTTGTGCTGGTGGATCTTGATCTGGCTCTGGGTGATGCGGATATTTTCCTTGATGTGATGGCGGACTACACCCTGTTGGATGTGGCGCACAACATTTCAAGGCTGGACCTTGCTCTGCTTCGCAAGTCACTTACTAAGCACAGTTCGGGCTTGTTTCTGCTGCCCCGTCCGGTGCAGATCGAAGACAACGCCACGATCACCGCGGATGATCTTCGTAAAGTGCTGGGGCTGTTAAAGGCATCGTTCTCGCATGTCATTGTGGACCTCTCAAAGTCCTACAACAATCTGGACATGGTCGCCCTTGAAGCCGCATCGACAGTTCTGCTGTTGACGCAGCTTGATCTGCCCTGCCTGCGAAACGTGGTCCGGCTATTGAGTTCGTTCGAGAGACACGAGGGACTCCGTGAGCGAGTCAAAGTGGTGGTCAACCGTTCGGGCCTGGAAAAGAATCAGATCAGCCTCGAAAAGGCTGAAAATACGATTGGCGGTGAAATCTTTTCCCGGATTCCCAACAACTACGTCGTGATTTCAGAATGCCGCAACAATGGTGTTCCGCTGATCGAGCAAGCTCCCAAGGCAGCGATCACCGGTCACATTGTTGAACTCGCTGAAAGGGTCTCTGGTGATTCAACGATGAATCTCGATACCGACAGCAAGGACAAAAAGAGCTGGTTGAAGTTCCTCTCGAAGTAGTAACGACTTCAGCGTCGTTAAATCCAGAATCCGGGATTAAACGAAAAAAGCCTCACTTTGACAGTGAGGCTTTTTTGTTGATCGATCATGCCGGGTGAATCAGGCATTCTTGACGGTTTTGATAATCTCCGCAGCAACGCGGTAGGGATCTGCGTTAGATGCCGGACGGCGATCTTCCAACCAGCCTTTCCAGCCATTGGTAACGGTGGCGACGGGAATGCGAATCGAAGCACCGCGATCCGAAACACCGTAGCTGAACTGGTCGATCGACTGAGTCTCGTGCTGACCGGTCAGGCGCTGGTCGTTGTCGGCGCCGTAGACAGCGATGTGTTCCTTGACGCGTGGTTCGAATGCCTTGCAAATTTTGTCGTAGATTTCTTTGTTGCCGGCGTCGCGAAGAACACTGTTGGAAAAGTTCGCGTGCATGCCCGATCCGTTCCAGTCAAGTTCACCAAACGGTTTGGGGTGCCAGTTAATGGCCATGCCGTATTTTTCACCCGTTCGCTCCAGTAGGTAGCGAGCCAACCACGTTTGATCGCCGGCGGCTTTGGCGCCTTTGGAGAAGACCTGGAATTCCCACTGGCCTGCTGCCACTTCGGCGTTGATGCCTTCGACGTTAAGGCCTGAATCAAGACACTGGTCGAGGTGGTCTTCGATGACGTAGCGACCGTGAGCGTTGGCGGCGCCAACGGAACAGTAAAATGGACCTTGTGGCCTTGGGTATCCGCCAACTGGAAATCCTGGTGGGCGATCTGTTTCGGTGTCCCAGAGGAAATACTCCTGCTCGAAACCAAACCAGAAGTCTGCATCGTCGTCGTCGATCGTTGCCCGACCATTGGAAGCATGAGGCGTTCCGTCGGCGTTAAGGACTTCGCACATCACCAGGAAGCCGTTTTTCCGCTCGGGATCGGGAATGATCGCACAGGGTTCCAAAAGGCAATCGGAATCGCTGCCGTCGGCCTGTTCGGTCGAACTCCCATCAAAACACCACTGGGGGCAGTCTTCAAGTTTTCCGCTAAAGTCAGCAATGACTTTTGTTTTGCTGCGTAACGATTGTGTTGGCTGATAGCCATCGAGCCAAATGTACTCGAGCTTTGACTTACTCATCTAGTTTACTTCTCCACAATACGATTGTTGGGGGTGGTCCCATTGGAATAAATTTGCTGCCGGGCGGTGTGGTCAATGCAGCTGACAGCGATTAACGCTCAGAGGTGGATGATATCAGTGCCGTTTGTCCTTTCACAGTATCAACCCGGATTATTCACGACGACGGGCGTTAATTCTACGCCTGGCCAACAGGAGCAAGGGAAAAACTGAATTTCAATAAGAAATGTGAATCATCCGGTAGATGAAAACCGCAGCGATCGTTTGATCGCATCAGAGTCGCGGACCACTGTCTCAAATGATTCTGACGCCCACGCCTCATGAATAATCCGGGATCAAAATCGCAGATCAAAACCTCTGCGACCAATCGCTGTCCTTTCGGCGTAGGGGCAGGTTCGGCGCATCGTTTTTGCCAAAAACAGCTAAAGGAAATCAGCCATACACAGAGCGGTCGCAATGTCGTATTCACCGACCTCGACACTCGGGCAAGTTTACATGGCCTGTATCACTCGTTATCCTGGAGAGTTTGCCTGACTTTCACTGGCGGACGTGCGTTGACCCCCAAAGAAGTAATTGCCTTTTGCCGCGAAAATACGGTCGGTGCGATTGATTTGCGATTCACCGATTTCCTTGGGCGTTGGGCTCATACCACCATTCCGGTGTCGGTTTTTGAAGAGTCCATCTTTGAAAAGGGCGTCGGATTTGATGGCTCGAGCGTTCAGGGTTGGCAGCGTGTCGACGAAAGCGACATGTTGCTGATGCCACAGCCGGAGACCTGCTTTCTGGATCCGTTCACCGAATTGCCGACGCTTGCCATTGTTTGCAATATCGTCGATCCCATTACGCTCGAGGAGTACAGCCGCGACCCGCGGTTCATCGCCCGCAAGGCCGCCACCTGGCTAAAGGCATCAGGTATCGCGGACAAGGCTTACTTTGGTCCTGAAGTTGAATTTTTCATTTTCGATCACGTTCGCTTTGACCAGAATCAGAATTCCGCGTTCTACCATGTGGATTCCAACGAAGGCCCATGGAATCGCGGTGCCGATACGGACCCGAATCTGGGTTACCGCCCTGGCTATCAGCGCGGATTTCTTGCTTGCCCGCCGATCGATCAGTCAATGGACTTGCGCAACGATATGATGCAAAAGCTGATCGACTGCGGGATCAATGTCGAATGCCAACATCATGAGATGGGATCGTCGGGTCAGGCAGAGATCGATTTTCGCTACGACGACATCGTTTCCGCGGCCGATAACGTGATGGCTTACAAGTACATCGTCCGCAACGCGGCGTACCGCAGCGGCAAGTCGGTGACTTTCATGCCAAAGCCACTTTTTGACGAAGCCGGTTCGGGGATGCACACGCACTTTTCGTTGTGGAAAGAGGACCAGCCACTTTTCTCCGGCGAAGCTCATGCCGGTTTGAGCCAAATGGCGATGTATGCGATGGGTGGAATTTTGAGCCACGCCCCTGCCCTGCTGGCTTTGACCAATCCAACGACCAACAGTTACCGGCGGCTTGTCCCGGGTTTCGAAGCGCCCAGTAAACTCGCCTGGTCGCAGCGAAACCGGTCGGCGGCCTGCCGAATACCCGTTTACAACAACGATCCGGCATCGAAGCGAATCGAATTTCGCTGCCCGGATGCGACTTGCAATCCTTACCTTGCTTTCGCTGCGATCCTGATGGCAGCGGTTGACGGAATCGAAAACAAGATCGACCCCGGCAGCGCGCTCGACAAAGACATCTACGATCTGCCGCCGGAGGAGCTTTCCAACGTTCCTTGCACTCCCGCTACACTTGACGATGCTCTGACCGCGTTGGAACACGATTACGAGTTCCTGTTGCGAGGCGATGTGTTCACGCGGGACGTCATTAAATACTGGATTCAATGGAAGCGAACGCATGACATTCAGGCGATTCGTTCACGACCCCATCCGTTCGAGTTCTGTATGTATTACGATCTTTGATCCTGCAACTTTTCTGCGAAGCTGAAAACTGATGAATTCAACCGAAGAAAACACCGCTTCGAAAAAGCGAGTCCTGATTCTTTGCACCGGCAACTCGTGTCGCTCCCAGATGGCCGAAGTCATGTGGAACGAGTTGGGCAAGGATCTGTGGCATGCCGAATCGGCTGGCTCCAAACCGGCCGGCTACGTACACCCGCTGGCGATCCAAACCCTGAAGGAAACCGGCTTCAGCCACGGCGAACTGGCCAGCAAGTCCATCACTGAATTTGATGGCCAGGAATTTGACCTGGTGGTGACCGTTTGTGACAACGCAAAAGATTCCTGCCCGACGTTCGCCGGAGCCCGGAAGGTTCTGCACTGGCCGTTCGAAGATCCTGCCGATGCCACCGGCAGCGACGAGCAGAAGCTGAAAGTGTTTCTGGTTGTGGCCGGTATGATCCGCGAGCGAATCGTGGCCTACCTGGGCAAGCTGGAGGGCGATGCCTGTGCCTCCTGAATTCAGTCAGCCACTGCGGGACGCATCGCTGGCTCTGATAGAGCTTGCTTTGGCTGAAGACATCGGTGTGGCCGATCTTTCCAGGGGTATCGATTGCACTACCGACGCTTTGGTGCCTGCGGATTCCACTGCCACCGCTGCGTTTGTCAGTCGCGAGCAGGGTATCGTTTGCGGCGTCGAAGTTTCCCGCCTGGTCGCGGCGGAATTTGCTCCATCGGTTCGAATCGTGGTCGAAAAAAATGATGGTGATGAAGTTTCACCAAAGCAAACCATCGCCACGATGACCGGCCCGGCGCATGACATTCTTACGATCGAGCGGACGTGTCTGAATTTCATGTGCCGGCTCTCGGGAATTGCCACCATGGCCCACGCGTTTGCGTCCAGGGTCTCGGGCACCAAAGCCCGGGTGCTCGATACGAGAAAGACAGCGCCCGGCTGGAGGCTGTTGGAAAAGTACGCGGTGGCCTGTGGTGGCGGGACGAACCACCGCATGGGACTCTACGATGCGATCATGATCAAGGACAACCACCTGGCGTTTTATCGCACGCAGGTTCCTGAATCAGGACAGACCATCGATCAAGCACTTGCGGTTGCACGAAAATGGATCACGGCCAATGCGTCGCGATTGCCACTCGGAAAGAACACCATTGTCCAACTCGAAGTCGATACGCTGGATCAATTCAAGCTGGCGATCGATGACAACAATCCGGCGTTGCCGGACATTGTGCTGCTGGACAACATGGACAACGATCAGCTCGCTCAAGCGGTCGCCATCCGTGACCAGTTGGCTGCCGATGTGCTGCTGGAGGCCAGTGGTGGCGTGAATCTTTCCACGATCCAGGGCATTTCCCAAACAGGTGTCGATCGGATTAGCGTCGGGGCGGTCACCCACTCGGCGTCGAACTTTGACATTGGCCTGGATTGGGTCAACCGCTCCTGACATGGCCAGAGAGTTGCAAACGGGCCATTTTGCGGTTTCCATTTTGACTTGATCGAACAAAATGACTTCATGTCACGCCCTTCCACCTCCAAAAGTCGATTCGCCGACTTTATCGAAAAGTTTCGCAACGGCGAATTCAAACACAACCATGATCAGCAGGACGAACCGCCAGGCGACGATCGACCACAGGACGCGGGTGACAAGCAGGAAAAGAAACTCAAGCGTCGCGGCTATCTGAAGAAGTACATCCGCCAGTTGTGGCCGCACTGGAAAATGGTGGCCCTGTTGATCTTCCTGGCCGTTTGTGTGGCGGTGTTGGAGATTGGGGCTCCGCTGTACGGCCGGTACATCATTGACAACATTCTGTTGGCCGAGAAGACCAATTCGGACAAGCTTTGGTCGCTCAATATTGTGGGCGGACTTTTTCTGATCACCGTGATTGCCACCCGATTGTTGGGCATGACGCGGGCCTGGTTCCAGCGGCTGCTAAACGTTCGTGTGATTTTGACACTGCGTCGGGCGCTCTTTGAAAGGCTCCTGCAGCTTCCGCTGGATCGGCTGTCAGACATGAAAGTCGGCGGCATTATTTCGCGGCTGACCGACGACATCAACAAAACCACGGGCCTGTTGCAGATGGCCGTCGTCTCACCAGGAGTCGCGATTCTGCGATTGCTGTTGGCGATGTCCATTTTGATTTTTATCAACTGGAAACTTGCCGTCGCCGCTCTGGGAATCATCCCACCGATTATGATCCTGTCGATGATCTTCATTCGCAGGATCCGGCCTGTTTACCGCGCCGTTCGCAAAGACGTTTCGTTTGTCGACGGTCGCGTGGGCGAAGCCTTCCAAGGGATTCGTGACGTCCGCGCTTTCGGCGGTGAGCATCGTGAAGAAACCGAATACACCGTCGGCCATCATACGATCACGCGGATGCGAATGTTTGCCGCCAGCCGCGAAATCCTTCTCTGGAGCACTTGGGGGATGTTGATGGGTTTGATTGGTGTCGTCATCACCTGGCTGGGAGGATTCTGGTTCGTCAAAGGCGAAGCAACCATCGGCGACATTACAGCGTTCCAGTTTTACGTGTTCATGCTGTTGAACCCGGTCTGGCAGATCGTCGAATCACTCACCGAACTTCAGCGGTCACTCGCTTCGATGGAACGTGTTTTCGAAGTCCTCGAATCGCCGATCGACAAACCCGATCGCGACGATGCGGTGGAAGCCTGCCGGTCGGTGGAATCAATCCAGCTGAAAGACGTGTGGTTCGCGTACAACCAAGGCACCGACGTGATCCGGAATTTGAACTTGACCGTTGCCGGCGGAACGGTGACAGCGTTTGTGGGCCGCAGCGGAGCCGGCAAAACGACCGTGACGGATTTGATCGCGAGATTCTACGACCCCACGCGAGGCCAGATTCTCCTCAACGGTCGCGACTTGCGCGACTACAAGCTGAAGTCTTACCGGCAGTTGTTGGGCGTCGTCCAGCAGGAAGTCTTCCTGTTTGACGGATCCGTTTTTGAGAACATCGCCTACGGGAACCGCGCCGCGACGATGGAACAGGTCGTTGCCGCGGCCCAGCAAGCCAACGCGCACCAGTTCATTGCCGAACTCGACGACGGGTACGAATCGCTCATCGGCGAACGAGGTGTCAAGCTCTCGGGCGGCCAAAGGCAACGATTGTCAATTGCAAGGGCGCTGCTTGCCGACCCAAAAATACTGATTCTGGACGAAGCCACCAGTAACCTGGACACTGAAAGCGAACAGCTGATTCAGGGCGCGATGCACGAGCTTCTCAAGGACCGCACGACTTTCATGATCGCCCATCGGCTTTCCACGATCACGCACGCGGATCTGATTGTCGTTATCGATGAAGGAGAAGTTGTCGAAGCCGGGACGCATGACCAGTTACTGAAAATGGATGGGCACTACGCCGGAATGATCCGTCGTCAAACCGAAACGGTGACGATCTAGCGTTGCAAGTTGCATCACAATCGTACCCGAGGCCTTACCTTACGGCCAACGGCTCACACAAGACCGGGCTAACGCTCAAAAGTCGATCTTTGGCCCGTACTGGTCAAGCTGTTGCAATCCACGATCGTACGTGTGACTACCAACGAAATTCGACAGGCACTTCGATGTCGGGGTGGATGCTGTGGTGTACCGGGCAGTGCGTGGCGACTTTTTCGAGTGCAGCGCGGTGTTGTTCGTCGATACCTGCGGGCATCTGAATCGTAAGCGGTAGTTTGACGATCCGTCGCGGTTGATCGGCCGACATGTGTTTTTCGACTTCGATGTTCAAACCGGTCAAATCGATGTCGTGCTTGTTGGCGTAAATGCCCATGATCGTGGCGATGCAACTCGAAAGCGCCGTTGCCACCAGGTCGGTCGGAGAGAATGATTCGCCGCGACCGTGGTTGTCGACCGGAGCATCGGTTGCAATTTCACAGCCACTGGGACCGTGGGTGGCGCTGCAGCGAAGTTGTCCCTGATAATTGATTTGGATGTTGACCATTTACCGTGATTGAGGTGAAGTGTGAGTTGTCGCCGAATCCGTCTTTGAGCCCTTATTATTCACGACGACGGGCGTTGATTCTACGACTGGCCAACGGGAGCAAGGGAAAAGCTGAACTTTATCGAGAATTGCGAATCGTCCGGTAGATGGAAACCACAGCGATCGTTTCCTCGCATCAGCGCCGCAGATCACTGCCGGAACTGATTCTGCCGACCACGCCTCGTGAATCATCTGGGATCAAGGTAATGCAACTGCAAAACTCATCCTTGGGGCAATCGATGCACTAATCGGAACTCTGACGAATCCCACTACGATTTACGAATCCCACTACGATTTCGATTTGTCGGCCATCTGCTTGTCCAGGTGCTCCTTCAGGAATGACTTCAGCTCCTTGTTGGAAATCTGTGTTTTCTTGCTGAAGGCCATTTTGACCTGGTGTTGGTCGTTGGCCTGGTTGACTTCGGCATCGTCGGCAAGGTCAACGATCTGGCCGAGGGTGGCGGCTTCCTCGCGGCTGTTTAGCTGCAACGTCAACGCGTCGGCTTTCTTTGTGTGGATTGTGGCCCAGGGGTTTTCGCGACCGGGAAGGCGGAAGTGAACCAGTTGCTTGTTGGTCCACTGGAACTCGCCCTCGGGAGCAAGTTTCTGCAGCAGATCACGGAGCGATTCAAGGACTTTCATGTCCCATTGAACCTCGCCGGCGGTGAAGCCCTTGTTCATGAAATGCCATTTTTGACCCAGTTTGGCCCAGGGCGTGTGGTCGTCGACCCGGGTCTCGACGCGGTCCATCTTGTCGTGAAAACTGGCGATCGCTTCGTCGAGGAACTTCCAGAACTCGGGGATGTCCATCTCCTCCCAGGAGTGAGCCCGGAATTCGACTTCCTGCCAGCCGCCTTTGGTTTTGTTGACCTGGACGCGAGAGGAATTTCCATACACCGGCAAATCTTCCATCTGGTTGGGCGTCAACAATGGAATGCGGTCCTTGAGTTCTTCCTGCTTGAAGGCTCGGGGGCGAACACGGAACTTCATTTTCAGGAACCACGGGTCGCCGGTGAGAGCGTGAAAGAACCATCCGTTCTTTTTAACTTCGCCGCAGATTTCGACGGTCGCGCGTTCGTTCCACGTCGTGTCGCTGAATCCTTCTTCGGCTTCGATTCGATCGACGACTTCTTCAAGGACTTTTCCATTCCAGTTGATCAGTTCGCCATTGCGTCCAACACGGCCGCTGGTGTGCCACGCACGTCCGTCGCTTTCCCATGGCATCTGCACGGTCTCGCCGACCTCATCGATGTCCATGTCGTCGTCCGCCCACTCGTCTTCTTCGGCGGGGTCGTAGGGAACGCGAGCCAGAACAGGGCTTTCGTTGATGGTTTCTTCGAGGGCTTCGCCGGTCCAGCTTCGAGGTGGTAGTTTGGCGAATGCCTTTTTGGATTTCGTGCCCGTGGCGGTGAGCGCGTCGAACTGTTCTTTAGCGTCGGTGGCGTAGTTAACGATCATCTCGGGCGTGCCGCAGACGACAACTTCGCCGCCATCCAGTCCGGCTTCGGGGCCCATGTCGATGACCCAGTCGGCGCACTTGATCAAATCAAGATTGTGTTCGATGACGACAACGGTGTTGCCTACATCAACCAGACGCTGGATGACTTCGATTAGTTTTTTCAAATCTTCGAAGTGCAAACCGGTCGTCGGTTCGTCCAGCAGGTAGAGCGTGCGACCGGTGTCCGGGCGCGAGAGTTCCGAAGAAAGTTTCACACGCTGGGCTTCACCGCCGGAGAGCGTCGGCGCACTCTGACCAAGAGTCACATAATCCAGGCCCACATCGCAAAGCGTTTTCAGCGTCCGACGAATCTTGGGGATCTTGCGAAACAGTTTGGCCGCTTCGCCACAGGACATGTTGAGTACGTCGCTGATTGATTTGCCGTTGAATTTGACGGCCAAAGTTTCCTGGTTGTATCGTTGGCCCTTGCAGGTTTCGCAGGGGATCCAAACATCCGGCAGGAAGTGCATTTCGATGCAGTACATCCCCTGCCCTCCGCATTCCTCGCAGCGTCCGCCGGGCACGTTAAAGCTAAAACGCCTTGAAGAGTAACCGCGAATTTTGGAGTCCGGAAGCTGCGCAAAGAGTTCGCGGATATTGTCAAAGACACCGGTGTAAGTCGCCGGATTGGAGGATGGCGAATTGCCCAGGGGCGTTTGGTCGACGCGGATGACTTTGTTGATTTGCTCCAGGCCACGGATGCCTTTGAACTGGCCGGGCGTTACCGACGAACGGTGCAGTCGACGGGCAAGTGCCTTGTAAAGAATCTCGTTGACCAGAGAACTTTTGCCGCAACCCGAGGGGCCGGTGACGACCGTGAGGGCTTCGAGTGGAAATTTGACTTCGATGTCTTTGAGGTTGTTGTGGCGGGCTCCGACAACGTCCAGCGTCATCGCCAAAGTCTGTTCCGGAGCTTTCTTTTGGGTGGCTTTCTTTTTCGTTGCCTTCTTCTTTGTTGCTTTTTTCTTTTTGGATTTTGTGTTGCCAACCGGTTGGGGCGCGTCCAGAGAAAGGGCGGGTCGCCGTGCGGCAGGGATTGGGATGCCATCGATGCCCGACAGGTAGGGGCCAGTGACACCTTCGCCCTTTTGCCCCACAACATCGGGAGCACCCTTGGCTACGATTTCGCCGCCGCCGGATCCGGATTTGGGGCCAAAGTCACAGATCTGGTCACTGTTGGCGATAACTTCGCGATCGTGTTCGACAACGATCAGCGTGTTGCCAAGGTCCCGCAGTCGATGTAGGGCACCAAGCAATCGGGTGTTGTCGCGCGGGTGAAGGCCAATCGTTGGCTCGTCAAGGACGTACAGTACGCCGCACAAACCGCTGCCGAGTTGGCTGGCGAGTCGAATACGTTGGGCTTCTCCGTTGGACAGCGATGCGGACGTTCGATTGATGGTCAGGTATTGAAGTCCGACGTCGTTGAGGAACTGCACGCGGCTTTCGATTTCGCGGATCAGTTCGCCAGCGATTTTCTTTTCGCGAGGGTTGAGTTTCCATTTTCTGAGCGTGGATATTAGTTCTGCCATCGGCAGGCGACAGATACCGTCGATGGTCAAATCACGGAACCGTACCGCGGCGGCGTCCTCGCGAAGGCGGCTACCACCGCAGGCTCCACATTCGACTTCGCCGATGAGCGAATTGAGTCGGGTGCGGAGGTTGGCGCTTCGGCGGGAGGCTTCTTCCATGGTTGGATAGAGGCCCTTGAAGCGGAACGAGAACTGGTGGTTGCCTTCTTTGTCGGTGACGTCGAACCAGCGATCGCCGGTGCCGAAAAAGACCATCCGCCGCTGGCGCGCGTCAAGCTGATTGAAGGGTTTATTGTCGGGAATGCCGGTGCCCTGCGTCCAAGCTTTGAGCATTGCTTTGGCAACGGGTTTCTTCAGGTTGGGCCACAGCGTGATCGCGCCGTCTTTGATGGACTTTTCGGGATCGTCAATGATGACTTTCGGGTCGGCACCGGTTTGGGTGCCCAGGCCTTCGCAGTCGCTGCACCAGCCCAGTTGGCTGTTGAAGGAAAAGTTGTGCGGTCCGAGAGTTTCAAAGGAGCGTCCGCAGCAGTGACATGCAAGGTGCTGTGAGTGTCTGACGACATTCCAGAACGTCTCGGGGACGGCTTCGTTGGGTTCGGCGACATGGCAAATCCCGACGCCCAACGAAAGAGCGACTTCGATGCTTTCGGCGATACGGGAGCGCGATTCCGGTTTGACGACGATACGATCGACAACAATTTCAAGCTTGTGCAGTGAACGCGGTTTGAGAACCGGAACCGCATCGATCTCGTGCGTTTCCTTGTCGATGCGAACTCGCTGATAGCCGTTGGCCCGGATTTCGTCCCAAAGCTCTTCGTAGCTTTGGCTTTGCTGGATCGCGACTGGAGCCAGCAGCAGCAGGCGAGTCCCGGCATCGTACTTCATGACCTTGTCGATGATGTCGTCGCTGGTTTGCGTGCCGATCGGTTGGTCGCAGTCCGGGCAGAAAGGCGTGCCGAGTCTGGCCATCAGAATTCGCAGGTAGTCGTAGACCTCGGTGACGGTGCCGACGGTCGAACGCGGCGTCGAGCCAAGATTTTTTTGTTCGATCGCGATCGCTGGTGAGAGGCCTTCGATTTGATCGACGCGTGGTTTTTCAAGTTGGTTGACGAACTGACGGGCGTAAGACGAAAGGCTTTCGACGTAGCGGCGTTGGCCTTCGGCGTAGATCGTGTCCATCGCCATCGAGCTTTTCCCGCTGCCCGATGGACCGCAGAAGACCGTCATCTGGTCGCGAGGAACGTTCAGATCAAGGGTCTTCAGGTTGTGCTGCGATGCGCCGGTGACTTTGATTTCGGTGGCCATCGTCGGCGCTTCTTTTTTTTGCTGTTCGGTCGGGGCTGCAATTTCGGGACGCGGGGCGAGGGCTTTGGTGATCGCTTTGCCGGTGTGCGATGCCTTGCTGTTGGCGACATCTTCGGGAGTGCCGCTGCAGACGATTGTGCCGCCGCCGGAGCCTCCTTCGGGGCCAAGGTCGATGACCCAGTCGGCGGTTTTGATCACGTCCAGATTGTGTTCCACAACCAGGACCGTGTTGCCAGATTCGACAAACTCCTGGAGGACTTTGAGCAGCATCCGGATGTCGGCGAAGTGCAATCCGGTGGTCGGTTCATCGAGAAGATAAAGCGTTTTGCCGGTGGATCGTTTGGAAAGTTCGCGTGCCAGTTTGATGCGTTGGGCTTCGCCGCCGGAGAGCGTTGGCGAAGGTTGGCCGATTTTGAGATAGTCCAGCCCAACCGCTTGCAGGGTTTTGAGTTTCTTGACGATCGCCGGAATGTTCTCGAAGAACGTGAGGGCCTCTTCGATTTCCATGTTCAGCACATCGCTGATCGATTTGCCTTTGTATTGGACCTGCAGCGTTTCGCGGTTGAAGCGTGCGCCCTGGCAGACCGGACAGGTGACCCAGACGTCTGCCAGGAAGTCCATCTCGAGCTTGTTTGAGCCGTTGCCTTCGCAGGCTTCACAGCGTCCGCCGCGAACGTTAAAGCTGAAACGGCCTGCTTTGTAGCCGCGCGTTTTGGCTTCGGGGAGCTGCGTGTAGAGCTTGCGGATTTCATCGAAGAGTTTGACGTAGGTTCCCGGATTCGAGCGTGGCGTGCGGCCAATGGGTGACTGGTCGATCGCGATCATCTTGTCAAGATTTTCCAGGCCGATGATCTCGCCAAATTCGCCGGCTTCACTGATGCCGCCGTTGAGTTCCTGTTTGAGGACTTCCTTGAGAATTCCGTTGACAAAAGAACTCTTGCCGCTGCCCGATACCCCGGTGACGCAAACGAATTTTCCCAACGGAATTTCCACGTCGACGTTGCGGAGATTGTTGTGTTTGCAGCCGCGGACCATCAGTTTCTTGTCCGGGTCGGTGACGCGGCGGATCTCCGGGATCTCGATTTCGAGGCGGCCGGAAAGGTACTGGGCGGTCAGGCTTTTTTTGCTTTTGATGATCTCCGAAGGATGACCTTCGACCACGACTTCACCACCGCGGACTCCGGGGCCGGGTCCAAAATCAATCAGGTAGTCCGACGCGCGCATGGTGTCTTCGTCGTGTTCGACCACCACGACGGTGTTGCCAAGATCGCGGAGGTGTTCCAGAGTGCTGATCAGTCGGTCGTTGTCGCGGGCGTGCAAACCAATCGAAGGCTCGTCGAGGATGTAGAGAACGCCGACAAGTCCCGCGCCGATCTGGCCGGCCAAGCGAATTCGCTGTGTTTCACCGCCCGAAAGTGTGGGCGCGGTGCGATTAAGTGTCAGGTAGTCCAGGCCCACGTTCAGCAGAAAGCCCAGTCGGTTGCGAATTTCCTTCAGTGGTTCGGTCGCGACAAACGTTTTGACTTTGTCCAGTTCCAATTCGGAAAAGAATTCCCTGACCCGTTCGATGGAGAGATTGCAGATGTCCGGCAGGGAAAGTTCGGCTTTTTCAAAGTCGGGATGTTTGGTGGTTAGTCGAAAGCTCCTCGCTTGCCGGTTGAGTTTGTCGCCGCTGCATTCGACGCAGCGGATTTGGTTCATGTAGGCTTCGAGTTTGCGAATTTTGGGGGCGCTGTTGAGTTGCTGGTACTGTTCGTCCAACTCCGCGACGATGCCGGCAAACGTCCCGCCGTACTTCATTGGCGAATTTCCGCCACGCCAGGTGTAAGTGATGTGCAGGTCGTCGGTCCCGTATAGCCACATGTCCTGCAGTTCTTCGGGCAGTTCTTCCCAGGCGGTTTCCAGCATGGTGCCGGCTTCGAGCTCGCGTTCGCGTTCGACGCTGTCGGCAACGCCCTGGTAAATGTGACGTTTCCAGCGTCCGAGGTCTTTCCATTTACCCAGCAGTTCGAAGCACCCCTGTTGGAATGATTTGTGAGGTTCGGGTACCAGCAGTTCCCGATCGAAGGTGAACACATCGCCCAGCCCGTCGCAGCCAAGACACATGCCCTGGGGGCTGTTGAAAGAGAACATCTGGGGTGTGGGCGGCGGAAACCCCAGCCCGCATGTTGGGCAGGCGTAGTCCGATGAGTAGACACGGTCATTGGTCGAAACGGTGGCGGATTTTTTCTTGCGGCCTTTGCGTTTAGTTTTCGTGCCCGAGGGTTTGTCGTCCGCTTCGTGGGGACGATCGTGCGGAGGGTCGTCATCGATCGATGGTGAATCTTCCGATTCGATGGCTACTACGAGGGTGCCCTTGCCGATCTTGAGTGCCGCTTCGACCGAATCGGCCAAGCGACTGCGAATTTCAGGGCCGGCTTCGATGCGATCGATAACGACTTCGACGTTGTGCCGTCGGGTTCGATCAAGATTGATTTCTGATGACAGAGAAAGGACTTCGCCATCGACTCGGGCGCGGGCGTAACCGCGTCGCAGCAGTTCGGCAAACAGGTCGCGGTGTTCGCCTTTTTGTTCGCGGACCACCGGAGCGAGCAGCGAGTAGTTGGTGCCAGGAGGCAGCGTAAAAATGCTGCCAATGATTTGATCGCGAGACTGGGCGGCGATCGGCGTCTGGCACTTGGGGCAGTAGCCCGTCGCGACCCGCGCGTAGAGGACGCGGAGGTAGTCGTAGACTTCGGTGATGGTGCCGACGGTAGATCGCGGGTTGTTACCGGAGCTTTTCTGGGCGATCGAGATCGACGGGCTCAAGCCGGAGATCAGATCGACATCCGGTTTGGACATCTGCCCGAGGAATTGCCGGGCAAAACTGGACAGGCTTTCCACGTACCGCCGCTGGCCTTCGGCGAAAACGGTGTCGAAAGCAAAAGAGCTTTTCCCGCTTCCTGAAACGCCTGTCAGGCAGATCAGCTGGTTTCTTGGCAGGACGAGATCAACGTTCTGAAGATTGTGTTCACGAGCACCTTTAACGACGATATCAGAAGCGGGCATATTTCAAGCGATGTGTGCGAAGTTGATCCATTTTGCCGAACCCGCGATTATATTGAGAGCGGCGATTATGGACAGGTCGCATGCAAAAGAGATGCAGGGCGAAGTTTTCCCAATTTTTGGCAGAAATCGAATCGGGAGTCTTCGAATCGGCTGCGGTGATGTTTTAATGGAAATGCGGCGTTTTGCGGCTGCGGCGTTTTGGGGCCGCCTTGTGGCGGATGGTATCTGAGGTATGAGTTCAATTTCTTCTGGAAATTCTGACGGCGATTTTGAGTCGCTGCCGGACTGGGATTCGTTGATCGCCAAGGCCAAAGATGGATGCGATGAATCGTTCGAAGCCATGGTCGATCGTGTCCAGGATTATCTGATTCTTGTTGCTCACGCGAGGATGCGAACCGGACTGCAAGGAAAATTCGGAGCCTCCGATATTGTCCAGCATGGGCTTTCCAAAGCCCACGTATCACTGAACCAGTTCCGCGGATCCAGTGAGGCAGAATTTCGACGGTGGGTCAAGGCGATCGTGGTCAACAGTTTGAACAACCACAACCGTCGCTTTGACGTCCAGAAACGTGAGGCCAAACGCGAAGACCCTCTGGATAGTGGCTTGATTTCGGTGATCCGAAGTGATGCTCGCAGCCAGATTGATTTGGCTGTCCAGAATGAAGAAATGCTGTTGTTGCAGCGTTTTCTGGGACGGCTTCCGGCGTTGGAACACCAGACGATCGTGATGCGGCATCGTTTTGGCTATCAGCTTTCGGAGATTGCCAGCCATCTGGACATCAGCGAAGCAAAAGTTCGCGATTCGATCAAAAATGGCATCGAGGAACTGAAGCGGTACTTCAAGGAAAACGAAGGATTATTGGATTCAACGGAAATCAGTTTTGGATGAGTCTTCAGAAGTTGATTCGCTGAGCATCGAATCACGGCTGGCAAAGCTTTGGAAGCTTGACCAGTCCACCGAATCTCAGGGCGAAGTTCGCTTTGGGCAGGTCGTTGGCCAGTACAAGATTCGTGCCTTTTTGGGGGCCGGATCGTTCGGATTGGTTTACCTGGCCGACGATATGGAGAGCGGTAAACCGGTCGCATTGAAACTTCCCCGGGTCGAGGTGCTGCTGGATCGCGAAAAGCGGAAACGATTTCAGGTCGAAGCCGATATCATTGGTCGACTGGATCATAAAGGAATCGTCCGCGTTCTCCGCAGCGATGTTCACGATGCGATGCCTTACATTGCCTGTGACTGGTGTACCGGGCCGGATGTGGGACAGTACCTTGCTGACTTGCAAAGCGAGAAAGTTGGATTGCCAAAGTGGGAGCAGGCGGTTCGACTGATGAAGAGCGTTTGCGAAGCGATCCATTTTGCTCACCAGCGGGGAATCACTCACCGCGACATCAAGCCGCACAATATCATTTTGGATCGAAAGATGAGTTCGTCCAAGAATGATGAAGGGCTTGATCAGTATTCAGCGAGAGTCACCGACTTTGGGTTGGCACGGCTTGCCGATCCGTCGGCGACGTCAACGAAAACGGGTGTTACGTTGGGGACACCCGCGTACATGGCCCCGGAGCGAATCGTCGCGGGCTTGATGGCCGATAATGGCATTCCCAGTCACACGGAATCGGTTTTGTCAGACGTTTACAGCCTCGGCGCGGTGCTATTTGAGTTGCTTACCGGAAACCCGCCAGTTCAGTCGGATTCATGGTTGGAGTTGGTTCGGACCCACGGATCAAGTCCACGCAAGTCGCTTGATTGGGGACGTACAAAGGTGCCCAAGGGGCTTGCTAAAGTCGTGGAATCCTGTCTGCGACGTGCCCCCGAATCACGCTATCCCGATGCCCAGGCGGTTGCTCTGGATTTAGGAAGGTTGCTTGATGGCCAAACCCCGGTGGGCTACTCGATGGGGCCTCTGAAGCGAGTTGGTTCGTGGTTTCGTCGTCGGGACTGGATGCCTTTGGCGGGCAAGTTCGCAATCTGGTCCCAATTGATCATGGCCATCTGGTTGATGCTTGGTGATATCTTCAAGATCCCGTTTGGTTTGCTGGCGGTTGAGAAATACTTTGAGCTGCTGCCGCAACTGCTTTTTATTGCGTTAACGAGTTCGTTTACCGTCATCCTGGCCGGCTGGTTTTGCACACGCCGAAAATTATGGGCTGCCGTTTTCGGGGTGTGTATCGTCGGTGTGAATTTGTTTGCGCCCGTTCGGGCACTCTTGGGAGATCCGCAATTTTTTCGCGAGATTTACCAGGCCAACAGTCCGTATCTGTCTTTTCTGATTCACCTAGTGATCGCCATTGTTTTTGTGGTCCAGTTGGTTCTGTTTCTGCTGGCGGTGATCAGTGGGCTGACCAGAAAAAAGAACGATGAATTATTGATCTGATTCGTTGGCAAGCAGGTTCTCGCATTGCGATGGAAAGATCGTTCAGCACTTGCGGCGAAGAATCATATAAACGTCGTGGTCCAATCGCTGGGCAGAGACCAGGTCCAGTTCACTGCAATCGGCGATGTGGTTGCGATCCAGTCCTGTGACAGGCGTTCTGGCTTGGAAGCCGCCGAGAAGTTTTGGGGCAACAAAGGCATGAACTTCATCGATTTCGCCCAGGTCATGAAACAGGCCCAGCATTCCGCCGCCGCCCTCGACGAGGATGTTGGTAATGCTGCGGTTGGCAAGGTCGATCAGCAGCGCCAGAAGCCGTCGGTGCCGTGAGAGTTCTGAGCTCTGCCAGACTTCGACGCCGTGATCGACGAATCGTTGCACCTGTTTTTGGTCTGCCTGTGGACCCACGGCAATCAGTGTCGGGGTGTCTTTTGCGGATTGGACAAGGTCCGAAACGACCGCTACGGAGGCTTTGGAGTCGAACACGATTCGCAGCGGCGTACGGTTTGAAGCCAGCTTTTGGTGTTCCATGCCGGCGAGTCGGACCGTCAGTTTCGGGTTGTCGGCCCGGGCTGTGGCTGAACCGACCATGATTGCGTCGACTCGTGATCGCAACAGGTGAACTTTTTCACGAGACGAGGGATTTGAAATCCACTCGCTGTCTCCGCTGGCGGTCGCGATTTTTCCGTCAACGGTCATGGCCCATTTGGCGATGATCCACGGTTTGCCTTTTTGGGTGACTTTCAGGAAGGGAGCCAGCAACGCAAGCGCTTCCGGTTGGCAGGCCGATTCGGTTACTTCGATTCCTGCGGCCCTGAGTTTTTCGATGCCTTTTCCGGCAACCGACGGGTTGGGGTCGCTCAGAGGAATGACCACGCGTGCAACTTTGGCGCTGATCAGGGCGTCGACGCAGGGCGGGGTTTTGCCAGTGTGGCAACAGGGTTCCAGAGAGACGTAGGCGGTGCAGCCCTGAGTTGAATGGTTGTTGGAGCGGGCGTCTGCGATCGCGTTGACTTCGGCGTGGGCCTGGCCAAACGTTTCGTGCCACCCTTCTCCGATGGCTTTGTTGTCTTTGACCAGCACGCAGCCGACCATCGGGTTGGGTTCGACCATGCCTTCGCCGCGGCGGGCGATTGAGATCGCTCGCAGCATCCACGTGCGATCGCGGTTGGTGTCGTTTTCCATGTGCGGATACAAAAAAGAGCGGAAGCCAAATGGACTTTCCGCTCTTTATCCCAGATTGTGGGCCAGTCGTTAAGTGTAGTCAAAGCTGAGTTGACTAATTCGTCTGTGCGGTGCTCACACGTTGGTGAGCCCGGCACGCCTCGGGTTTAAGTCTCGAGGTTTCAACACCAACACTAACGGCAAGTGTTTCCGCCTAGGCGAGCCAACAGACCGCCACCACGACGCTGGCCACCGGCAAACAAACCGCCGCCGCATCGGTTTCGCGATGGGCAAGCAGATCGGCAGGAAGGACGCTTGCCGCAGGTAGAACGGCACGAAGGTCGTGGCGGACATGCAGGCTTGCAGCTTGGCGGTGGACATGCTGGCTTGCAGCTTGGCGGTGGACAAGCAGGCTTGCATGCTGTCATGCATGGAGCCGGTGCAGGTGGTGGACATGCTGGAGCGCAAGTTGGAGCCGCAACGACGACTGGTGCCGGTGGGCACACGGGCGCAGGTGGTGGGCACACGGGCGCAGGTGGTGCACAACAAACCGGTGCCGGTGGTGGGCAAACGGGTTTGGGGCAGCAAGTCGCCATCGGTGGTGGGCATGTCGGTGCTGGAGGCGGACAAGCTGGAGCGCAAGTCGGTGCCGGAGCGGGGCAAGCTGGTGCACAGGAAGGCTTTGGTGCACAGTCCGAAGCACATCCGTGGCGTGGTCCACAGGACGACTTAAGCATTGAACGCAGTCGGCAGCTGGGTTTGCGAGCAGGTGCGCAGCTTTGTGCCGAAGGGCAGCAGCTGTTGTTGTTGTTTCCAGCGAGACGTGCGAACAATCCGCCGCCCCTTTGTCCGCCCAATAGTTGTGCGTCGGCGATGTTGCTGGAAGAAGCTGACACTGTCATGAAAGTGACGGCGAAAGCCAAAGCGGATAAGCATCCAAGTTTTCGAATCATGGGTCTCCTCGAAGTTTAACAATGATGTGTGGATAGAAGCGTTCTCTTGTAGAGCGAACGACCATATGGCCCCAAGCTTGGGGTGTCAACGATATGAGCCGATGGATCCCGGAATTGTTGGAGATTTTGAGTTCGTAGCGTCCGACCCGGGCAGATTCTGGCTTTTGAGATGCGGCCAACACGCGACAGTAGTGGCCTGCTTGGTTGGTTTGAGCCGGTAAGGAAGTGGTTGGAGTTGCCTGCTTTGGTTTGGGCTGGAAAAGCACTCAGTCGGCACTCTCGAATTTATCCTAGTGGTCTGTCACAGCTTAATTTTAGGATTAGCCGCTTTCACGATAGCCACGGTTTAACAGGCAATAACCGTGGCTATCGCCAAAACGGCTCACACGGTGAATCCTCATTTCTAGTTGTGACAAACCACTTGCCAATGTTCTGTTGTTACGGCTTCTTGGTCGCCCATCAAATTCCGCAAGGGACAATAAGTCCGGATTAGTCACGACGACGGGCGTTGCTTCTGCGTCTGGCCAACAGGAGCAAGGGAAAAGCTGAATTTCAACAAGAGATGTGAATCATCCGATAGATGAAAACCTCAGCGATCGTTTCATCGCATCAGAGTCGCGGATCACTGTCTCAACTGATTCTGACGCCCACGCCTCGTGAATAATCCGGGATAAGGGAATTCGGGGGAGCACAAAAAAAGGCCGTGACAGAGCGCCACGGCCTTTCAATTTCGTATCGGCAGACTCAAAGAAAGACTACGTATCGCCTTCGGTGCTTTCTGCATCGGGCTCGGGGCTTCCTTCTGCCGCAGGCGGTTCTACCATCTCGGCCTTTGAGCCAGTCTCGACGGTACCCTCGACAACTTCGCCAGTGACTTCGCCACTATCGACGACAACATCTGAGACGATCGTTCCTTGAAGCGGCATGCCTGTTTCGTAAACGATCTGGCCGGCCATTGGAGTTCCGCCAACGATTGTTCCGCTCATCATCGGAGTGCCAACGACACCACTCATCGGAGCACAGCCGCCGCAGCATCCGCCACAAGCGGAACCAGCCATCATTGGTGCGCCAACAATCTGGCCACCGCCAATGATCGTTCCGCCAACGGGAGCCGAATTCACGACCGTGCCCATTACTGGAGCACTGACGATCGGCGCGCTGTTGTAAACGGGCATCGGTGCGCTGTTGTAAACAGGCATCGGTGCGCTGTTGTAAACAGGCTGGCTAACCACGGGTGCCGCGTAAGTTGCTTGCGGAGCGTAGTTGACTGCCGGGGCATAGTTGTAGTTGACAGCCGGGGCGTAAGAGCTCGCAACTGGCTGGCTAAAGACGGGGGCGTTTCCGCCACAAGATGCGCATTGGGCAAATGCAGGAACGGCGCTGAATGCAAATGCAGCAGCGACGCAAAGTGCAGCGATTTTTTTCATGTTAATCTCCTGAATGGTTGATATATCTGGCCATGGGCCGATCAGCCAAAATCGGTTTGGTCCGAATACCCAGCTCCGAAGCTTCGACCTACGCTTCGTTCTCGTGCCGTTCAACGTTCGAACCAAGCGATCAGGCTAACGAAGGCTTTGCATCGCTGCAACCACTTGGGAAAAGTCGGTAAAGAATTCAACCTCTGGCCGTTCTCTGATTTGGGTCTCAACCCGGATTATTCACGACGACGGGCGTTGATTCTACGTCGGGCCGACGGGAGCAAGGGAAAAGCTGAATTTCAACAAGTATCGCGAATCATCCGATAGATGAAAACCTCAGCGATCGTTTCATCGCATCAGAGACGCG
>CALFWR010000022.1 GCA_937928555.1 uncultured Pirellulaceae bacterium | reverse complement strand
CAGAGATGTCGCTGCGCTTGCACAGCGTCAGTGCGGCGGCGGTGCAAACCTTGCTGCTTTCGGACCGTTTGCGGCAACCGCACACCAAAACGTACAAGTCCTGTTCGACAAACCGGAATTGATGAATGTATCTTGGGATGTTTCTGGCATCGGCATGTACGATTCATCACCGATGATTGTTCCCGGACGACAAAACTTTTCGCAAGGCGGCGTTTTTCGATTGAAACTAAGCAACATCGAAGGCCGGTTTGGACTTGAGCTGTACCCGACGATCGAAGTCGGCGTCGTGAATCCGCGTACAGCGGCCTATCTCGCTCACTCGGCCGTTCCAGTTCAGTTTACTGAAGAAGACTTTGATCAGGTTACAGCAGGAAACTTTGTAACCAAAGTCATCTACGTTCCCGATCCCGAGTACCAGGAACTTGCTCTCGCCGGCGTTGACACACTTGTCAGCACGCGGCTTGATCCGGGTGTGGATCCGATCATCGAAGCCGATCGCCGCGGCGCGATTCTGGCCATCATTCGTTTGGGCAACAAGGACCTCGAAGGCATGGGGGCAGACACTGCACTTGCTGCCGGAGCTCTTCCTGCTGGCTACGGTGGATCAGCCGGTGGCAGCCGGGATTACATCTCTGGCGTGACCGGACCTGCTTACGGCATGCCATGGGTTGGCACCAACATTGGGCTTCCGGGTCCAGCTCACATTCCACTGGGCGGACCAGCGGGGCTTCGTGAGTTCCACATGCACAACCACACTGCCCATCAGATTCCAGGCCCGACTCACAACGTCGATGTTCTGGTCAAACAACGGCCTGGTTTGAGCTACCCGCGTCCAGCGGACCGTGTCCTGATTCAGGAAAACACGATTCGCCCGCCGCACTTCAATGCTCAACCTCCAGCGAGCACCGTTCACGGGCAGCTTCCTCACGATTGCCCCAACTGTGGCGTCCGACGTTAACGGGCCATTCGCCTGAATACGATCCCAGCCGCGTTGTGCCAAGCTCACGCGGCTGTTTTTTTGGAAGTCCAAACAGAAGGCCTGACATGATTCGCCGATTTTCAGGAACCAACATCGCTGCCGCGTTGTTGTTGATTGCGGTACTGGTTTGCTGTGAAACTTCGCAGGCGCAGAATACGCGAGAGTTCGTCCGTGACAACATGGTGCCCGGGCGGGCGTCCCAGATTCGACTTTTTGGCAACCCGCGTCTGGCGCAGCGATTACAGCCGGTAAGAATTTCCAGCCCACAGGGATCGGAGCTGTCGATTGTTTCCAATGGCAGTTTTATTGGGACTTCGGCGTCAGACTACTCGACCGGGATGCGTGTTGGATCGCTGTACCGATTTCGTTTGTCGACTGTTTCGGAGCAGCGTGCGGTTGAGCTTTATCCGTCGATTGAACTGCTTGATGTGTTGCATCCACCCAAAGGACTGGAGAACCAGTTTCCGATCCCGGTCACGATTAGCGAATCGGATATCCGACACGCAGTTGCCGGTCGGATGGTGTCCAAAGTGATCTACCTCGAAGATCCCGAAACATCGCTGCCGCGGACAACGGCACCGGGAAGTCAAGCCACGATCGATATCTCTGGTGCCGACGATGCTGTCCGTGCTGCCGAAAGCCTTGGCCGTCCGATGGCCATTTTGCGAATCGGTTCCCGCGTTCCGACCCGCGAAGAGTTGGCGGCTACGGATCAAAATGCTTTTCGGTCGCAAACGCCCGAGACGGTGCAGCAGCAGAGTTCACGGCCGGACCTGAAAGCCAATCCCGAGTACCCGGCCCCGTCTTTCAAGTGATCGATTCAAACTTGTGCTCACGGAACATTCCATGAAACCATGCCGCATTCTTATCGTCCTTGTTGTCGCCGTTTTGGTCATGGCGGATTCGTCCGTTGATGGGCAGGTCCTGCGGCGGTCGGCTTCTGCTGATTCCGGGGTTCCTTCTGTGAATCTGCCGGTTGTTGAATCGCCGCAAGGGTTCGTGCTGAAAAAGAAGGCTCCCAAGCTACAGCCTCCCAAGCCCGACCGAAATACCAGAGCGCCCGCAAAGACAATCCATCGTCCACGCTATGCCCCGCGACACGATCGTGGGCGTTTTTCACCGATCCCAAAATCGCCGGCAACCGAGGCAACGACTGCGATCTTCAAGGCAACCGATCGCGAACTGAAATCAAACAAAAACGCCAAACCCACTGTCTTTGTTCAGGATGCGGTAATTCTGGGCGCCGAGCCGATGGTCGATCACCATACTTGCGACTCCTGTTTGCAATCGCCATGTGCTTGTAACGCGGCACCATGGACCGATTCGGTGGTTCCTCAAGCAATGGGCGTTGAGGTTCTCGTTCCTGCGGGCAAGCAACTGCGTTTCAGAGACGAGTATCTTTGTGATGGAGGCGATCGCAAGAAGCCAGTCACGGTCGATGAACGATTCAACATCAATGGTGCTGACACCGAAGATACCTTTGGCCACTACGATACGCTTGATGGAAAGCGGATTGTTTCGCCAAGCAACCGGGTCTGCGTTTACGCGCCGCGTTTTGCGGCAGTACGAAAAATCGAAGGCGTCTTCAACGCCCGGCTGAACCAACGCGTGACGGCGTTTCACGATGAGCAGGTTCTGAATGTCTCGCGTGGCAAGGACTTTTCTTCGTCCACCAAGCAACACGTCAATACGAATCAATTTGGTGGCAGCAACCGGGCCAGTGGGCTGGAAACGAAAACCCGGGGCATCACGTCTGATCAGGCTGTCACGCTGATCGGTGTGCGGAACTCGTTTTCGCCCTACGAGAATCTTGACCTGGTCAAGCTCGGTCGCCATTCATCAGGCGAGACCGCCCGGCTTCAGTTGGGGATGCAATCGGCCAACGTCTGGCAGGATAATCTTGGCCTGAAAGTCAACGTCAAGGGAGCCCAGCCGGTGATCGTGAACGATCTTTCGAGCGCTCAGCAACTGGTCGTGATTGACAGTGACTTTGATACGACCTTGCGAGTCACCAAACTGGCGTCGCGGATTGCGGCGGAGTCCGGCGAAGAAATCGAATTCACGATTCGCTTTGACAATCTCAGTTCCAAGCCAGTGGGCAACGTCACGATTGTCGATAACCTGACGGGTCGTTTGCAGTATGTGCCCGGTTCGGCAGAGTGTTCGCTAAAGGCTTCTTTTATCGAAAAGCCGAACGCCAAAGGTTCGTTGGTTCTCAAGTGGGACATCGAGGCACCGGTCAAGCCACACAAGGGCGGGATCATTCGGTTCAAGTGCGTCGTCAAGTAAGCCGCCATGTTCAAGCTTTGGCTGATTCTGATTGTTCCGCTGAGCGTGGTCGCGTTTGCGTTGTACGGCTGGGACAAGCGACAGGCGAAGCTTGACCGCTGGCGTGTGCCTGAAAAGACGCTGCACGGCGTTGCGGTGATCGGCGGTTGGCCAGGAGCGTTTGCGGGACAGCAGTTCTTTCGCCACAAGACACGGAAGACGTCATTTCAGGTCACGTTCTGGGTGACGGTAGTCGGGCATCTGGCGATGCTTTGGTGTTTGTACGGTTCGTAGTGCCGCTGGTGGCCGGTTTGATTGTTGAAGCACGTAGAAACGGTGCTCGGCTGACGATTGGCCCGCCAGTGCCATGATGCGTTTGTGGGGATTGATAGGCTGGATTTCGGGCGTAACTTCCGGGGAACTCTGAAATTCGCGGAAAAGAGTTGGCGTTTTTGGCTATTTGCGTCAGGAAGCTGAACCTTTCCTGGCAAAGTCCTCTCCCTAAGGGCAACAAAGACAAATAGACTCAGTGGATGGAAGAAAAATTGAATATCCGGCAGATGGTGCTGGACCTTGTTCTGGAACAGAACTACCAACCGCTCAAGCCACGAGCGATTGCCAGGAAACTGGATTTGCTCGACGAAGAGCGTGAAGTCAGACGAGCCATCAAACGTCTTGCCCGCGATGGCAAGATATCTTTCGGCTCCAAGCACCTGGTCTCCAAACCGGTGCCAGGCAAAAAGCGTGAGAAGCTCCGCGACGACAAAGGCAAAACGCTCAAACGCAAAGACAACGAGATTGTCGGAATCTTTCACCGGGCATCGGCCGGGTTCGGATTCGTGACGCCGGAAGATTCTTTTGCGACTGACCGCAGTGATGATATCTTCATCCCGCGCTCGCGGACTGCTGATGCGGCTCACAAAGACAAGGTTCTGATCAAGGTTCGAAAAAGCAAAGACAAAGATCCGCGCGCTCGCAAGCGTGGCAAGTTCGACGGCCGCGTATCCGGCCGGGTTGTGCGAGTCATGGAGCGATACACGCACCGTTTCGTCGGCACCTACAAGGAGGCCGACGGCCTGGGTATCGTGATGGTCGATGGGGATACGTTCGAGTACGGGATTCTCGTTGGCGATGCGGGCGCGAAGAACTGCAAGCCCGGTGACAAAGTCGTCATCGAGATGGCGAACTTTCCGTCGGAGCATTCTCCCGGCGAAGGCGTCGTCGTGGAGGTCTTTGGCGATCGCGGTCAGCCCGGCGTTGACACGCGAATGATCATCGCGGAGTACGCGCTGCCGGAGGAATTTCCGGACGCTGTTCTTGAGGACGCTCGTCGGCAGGCGGATGCCTTTGATGAAAAAGTTGGCAAGGACCGGACGGACTTTACTGAAAAAACCGTCGTCACGATCGACCCCAAAACGGCTCGTGACTTTGACGACGCGATTTCGCTGGAGCAAATTGAGAACGGGCACTGGCAGTTGGGTGTGCACATCGCCGATGTGTCGCATTTTGTGCCTTATCGCAGTGCTTTGGATTCCGAAGCCTATGCTCGCAGCACCAGTGTGTACCTGCCGGACAAAGTCATCCCGATGCTGCCGGAGATCATTTCGAACAACCTCGCCAGCTTGCAGCCCCATCGTGTCCGCTATTGCATGACGGCGATGATTGAGTTTAGCGCCGAAGGTGTGCCGATTGCGACGGAGCTTTATCGCGGCGCGATCAAGAGTGCTCACCGGTTTACCTACGAAGAGATCGACGAGTATCTCGAAGACGACAAGCCATGGAAGAAAAAGCTGACGCCGGAAGTCTTTCAGGTGGTGCGGGACATGCACACCCTGGCGATGAAGATTCGCAAGCGACGGATGGACCGGGGAGCGATCAATCTTGTCTTGCCCGAAGTCCAAATCGATCTGGACGATGATGGCCGCGTTGCCGGCGCTCACACGGCTGAAAATACCGAAAGCCATCAGATCATCGAAGAGTTCATGCTGGCGGCCAACGAAGCGGTGGCTCAGCGTCTGGAAGACGAAAAACTGTTCCTGATTCGCCGCATCCACGAATCGCCGACCGAAAAGAAGCTCTCTGACCTGACGAACTTTGTGCAGAACCTTGGCATCAAGTGCAACAGCTTGAAGGACCGTTTTGAGCTCAAGCGGGTGGTGGAAGAATCCGAAGACATGCCGCAGAGCCACGCGATTCATTTTGCGGTTTTGCGGACGATGCAAAAGGCGGTTTACAGTCCCAACGAAGTCGGCCACTACGCGTTGGCGAGCCCTGCGTACTGTCACTTTACGTCACCGATCCGCCGTTATCCTGACCTGGTGATTCACAGGATGGTGGGCGATCTGGTTGATGGCAAGCGACCCAAGAGCAACTTTGATTCGCTGGCGGCGCTTGGCAAGCACTGTAGCAGTCTGGAAAAGCGTGCTGCCGATGCGGAGCGGGAACTGAAGAAGCTGAAGCTGTTGAGCTTTATGGATGGCAAGATCGGGGAGAGGATCACCGGCGTGATCACCGGAGTGGAGCCGTTTGGTTTGTTTGTTCAGGGCCAGGAGATTCCGGCCGAAGGACTGATTCCTGTCGATACTTTGCCGAATGACAACTTCAGCTACGATCGCGCGACGCGAACGTTGAGTGGTTCAAAAAAGAAGAACCAGTATTGCTTGGGTGATATCGTTGAAGTCGAAGTCGCATCGGTGGACCTTGACCGGCGTTTGCTTGAGTTCGATTTGGTGAAGGTGATTTCTTCTGCCGGCGGATCGAAACGCAAGCGGGCAGATGACGACAGGGGAAGGCGATCCAGAGACGACGACAGAGGAAGAGGACGTGGTTCGTCAGCACGAGGCGAATCGAGACGAAGCGATCGTGATCGAGGTAGGGATCGCCGCGATGATGCGAGAGAGGCGTCGCCGAAAAAGCCAACCCGTGGCCCACGCAAACTGAGGGCTTCATCGGAAGACGAATTTGTCTGGGAAGAAGTCCGCAAGAGCGGCGCGTCGCGCAAACAGCGGGAAGCAAAGAAGAAAAAGAAGTATGGCAAAGCCAAAAAGGTGAAGTCGAAAAAGAGCAAGAAGGCTCAAGCGAAAAAGAAGAAGTCCAAGGATTTCGCCAAGAAATCCGAGCGGAAACGCAAGGTAAGTGCGGCGAAGAAGAAGCAGAAAAAGAAGGGCAAGCAACGGAAGAAGCGGACGAAGTAGATGCTTGAGTCGATTACACTCTGACGGAATCTGGAATAGTCACGGGCGTGGGGGAGGTGTTCAGCCAGTCAATACTACAGCGCGAGACATCGCCTGCTTGCACAACATGTGGAAGCTTGCAGCAACTTACAGTCGCAATATGCTGTGTGAAGTTTGGAAGTTTGCGCTGTAGTACTAATGACCGCTGTGTCTATCGGAGAATCCCCTGCTTGGGATCTGTTTAACGAGAACCGAAGTACCGAAGGCGATTTGGTTATCGACGTTGGTTTCAGTAAGGTTGAGGATTGTTTTTTGAGAGACGATGTCGAACTCGGCCGGTGGGAACCGGCCCTACGGGTTGTTGAATTAAGAACGTGTGAGCCGTTGGCCGTGAGGGCTCGGGTTCATGCTGTCTGTTGGGTCGAGGCTGCCGATCTGTGTAACGTGATTGAGTAGGGCCGGTTCCCACCGGCCATCGTTTGGTTGTTTTGTAGGGCCGGTTCCCACCGGCCATCGATTCGTTGTTGAGTAGTTGAGTAGGGCCGGTTCCCACCGGCCATCGATTCGTTGTTGAGTAGTTGAGTAGGGCCGGTTCCCACCGGCCGTCGTTTGGCTGTTTTTGAGAGCGGGTTTGAAAGCGTGATGGGTGTAAGGTTGAAAACTGTTTTTTGAGAGACGAT
>CALFWR010000021.1 GCA_937928555.1 uncultured Pirellulaceae bacterium | reverse complement strand
GGAGCAAGGGAAAAGCTGAATTTCAACAAGAAATGTGAATCATCCGGTAGATGAAAACCACAGCGATCGTTTGATCGCATCAGAGTCGCGGACCACTGTCTCAACTGATTCTGACGCCCACGCCTCGTGAATAATCCGGGGTGATAGCCCCCGCAAGGAGGCCCTGAGTCCATCGGTGGGATCATTATGGTCGATGCTGCGTTTTGGTGGCTTGGTGTTAACCGGTGAAACAGACCTTTTTCTGGATTGTTATCTGGAACCTGGAACGCCTGGACGCTATCACGAGTGTCAAACTTTTTGGGTTCGAGAATGGTTGACCCCGCGTTTGACCTTTTGGGAACGTTGTTTTGCATCACCTGTTCGGCTTCTTCTGATTTAGTGAATTGTCACTGCAATACGGACGATGTTCCATTTGACCCGGAGTATCGCTGCCCCCGCATTGCGACTCCTTTTTGTCCCGTTGGTGAATTCCTTATCAGAAAGGTAACGCCCGGGACTGACCCAGATTTCCAAAGGATTCGATCAATGAAGTCGATGCTGTTTTCCGCATTGCTGATTGTCGCCGTTTCAGTCAGTACCGCCGCGGCCCAGAATGGAGCTTGCTCCGGTTGCCTAAAATCAAGAATCGCAGCCCGAGCCGGAGCTCAAAACGGCCCTTGTGGCAAAGATTCCGTCGTTTCAATGTCAATGTCTTGCGAGTGCGAAGCGGCACCGGCAGCTCCCTCCGATTGCGGTTGCGATGCCGCTCCGATGGCTTCGGATTGTGGCTGCGACGCACCCGCCCCCGCCGCTGGTGAAAGCTGCGGATGTGGCGACGGACCTGTTGGTGCAGGCTTGTTCCGCAATCTTTCGGACCACCGCGGCATGGGGCTTCGTTTGAATGAACGAGGGTTTGCTTGCAACAGAGCAAAAGGCAGCGGCCTGTTCGCTCGACTCAAGTCACGCCATGGAGCTGATGAGAGCCACGAAGGTTGTGGCTGCGGTGAGCCTGCTGTGGCACCTGTCGCGGACGCCGGTTGCGGTTGCGGCGAAGCAGTCGTTGAAGCTGTTAGCGACAATTCTGGCGGTGGACTGTTCAGCAAGTGGGCTTCCAAGGGCTGCTGCCTTGGTGGCGGCGGGCTGAAGCGCAAGTTGGGCGCTGCAGCTGCGGCGTCCGCTGTGGGCGGTTGCGGCGTTGCCGATTGTGGCACTGAAGGACCCGCCTGCGATTCTTGCCTTGGTAGTCGACTGCAGGGCCATGGCCATGTTCTCGGTGGCAATCGCCCTTTCGGCGGTAAACATGCTTTCGGTGGCAAGCACGCTTTCGGTAAACATGGTTTGGGTAAACATGGTTTCGGTAAACATGGTTTGGGTGGAGGCCGTGCCGGTAACCTTCTTGGTGGCGGCAATCATCCTTACGGTGGCTCTGTCCCTCACACAGCGATGGGCGGCCCCGGAATTGGTGGCGGAACAGGAACTGCCCCGTCTTACGCTTACCCGTACTACACAACCCGTGGTCCGCGTGACTTTCTTATGAAAAAGCCACCAACGATTGGGTACTAAATCAACCCGCAATCTTCGGGGCGAAACAGTCGCTCCAGACCCAGTCCGGAAACGCGTTGTGGATTCGTCCGCAACGCGTTTTCGCGTTTTTAAATTGTCCACGGTTTCCAACCGCAGATTGACACTCAGCCGATTGGCCTGACAATGAGTTTCCTTGACGCGTCAATACAAGCCCCGTAAATGCATCCGCTCGCGGTGCTGCCGACTGCCGCAAAAGGTTGTCTTGTGAAAAGCGGACGGTCGATGTTTCTTCTGGTGACCAATCATCCACTGCCTGAGGCAGAGCCACGCTACGATGACTGCCGACAACGAAAATCAACCCAGTGAAGACGACGGCTTCGAGGACGAATTCTCGCTCGAACGGCTTAGCGAAGCCTACGCGCAAGTGATTCGTCAAAATGCAGGCGACGAACCGCAGTCCAGTCGCGGCGAGCTGGTCAGTGAAAAAGTCGCCCGCCAATCGGCCCAATCCGTTTCTGCCGCAGAAGAAACACTGCGTAGCGTCACTGTGGTCGATGACGACGCAGCTTGCCCGCTCAGCCCCGAGTCGATCGTGGAAGCCATCCTGTTCGTGGGTTGTCCGCGAGGCGAAAAACTGACGACCAGAAAAATCGCCAGCACCATCCGCGACGTCAGCCCTTCGGAAGTCAAAAAAATCGCCACCGCTCTTAACGAAAAGTACCAGCAGCAAAACAGAGCCTGGCGGATCGACATCGACGACAACACGCTCAGAATGAAAATTGCCGAAGACCTTGCAAGCCTGCAGGCCTCGTTCCATGGTCGAGACAAGGAAGCGTCGTTGTCCCAAAACGCAATTGATGTGCTCGCGATCATCGCCTACCAACAGCCCGCTACTCGTGAACTGGTGGACCAGTCGCGCGAAAAACCTTCTGCCGGGATCATTCGCCAACTCGTAAAACGAAACCTGATCGCGGAAGAACCCTTGAAAGACAGCAAGGGCAAAGCCTATCGAACCACCGATCGGTTCCTCGAACTTTTGCGGCTTGAGTCGCTTGACGATCTACCGCAAAGCCAGCCAGCAGAACTGGATGATTTCGAGGATTGATTTTCTCGCAGCCAATCAACACCGTCGTCGTGAACGATTCCGATTCAGCGATCGGTTTTCGCCTCTTTGTCGCCAGTGGTGGTCAAGTCCCGCTCTGAGTCAACCCCGTCAAGCCCATCGGGTTGGAGAGTCAGTTCCCGGGCTGCGGCCATCAGTTCGCCGATTTCCGCCTGGATGGATTGTTCGATCACATCGCAAGTGTTGCCGTGACTGGCAAGAAGCTCGTTCATTTTTTCCAGTTCGATTTGTTGCAGCAAACGTCTGAATCCTGTATCGGCGTCGCCGGGAACCGTCGAGTTGCCCCTGTTCGTTTCTGTCGCATCGCCGCGACGTTGCAATGCTTCCAGGCCGTTAAACCACTCCAGTCCCGATATCGCGAGGCGGTTCGATGGGTCGATCAAGAGAGCTTCTTCAATCGCTTGTTGCGAGTCACTGATCTGCGACGCCGACCACGCTCTCAGCAGGCAGTTGGCCAGGTTTTCAGAATCAGGATCGTTTCCGGATCGTTCCACCAGACTGTTCCAGACGGTGCCAAGTGATGAGCAGTTGGTCACAGATGAGCAGTTGGTCACAGTAGCGGCAGTAGATTTTGATTTGGTCGTCATTTTACGCACCAGCATGAAAGAAGAGCATTACCGGCAAAAGGTTAGCTTTCGCGAGCGTATTTCGTCGTTGAGCAAATTCCAACACAAGGACGCAATTGAGAAATGGAAAGGGTTGCGCGGGTTTGATCGATGCTTTGGGTTGTCACGATTTAATTCCTCATCGACCAGGATCACGTTGCCACATCCGAAATCTTTATGCAATTGAAGAAAAACTAATGCCCGGCACAAATTGTCAGGCTATTTTTCTCCGGGCCATTTTTTTCGCCCACGAGATCAACAACACCAAAAAGTTGACCAGCAGGAGCTGGCACAAAGGAAACGTCGATGCCCTTGTCCCGAATCATGGTAGTAGACGACAGCCAGGCCGTTCGTCTTTCGGTCAAACGAATCCTCGCCCAAGCCGGCTACGATGTGATCATCGCTCGCGACGGCGAAGAGGCGTTCGCGATGCTCTCCGAACAGCCAAACCTGGTCGTTCTTGATGTCAACATGCCTGGCCTGGACGGGTACGGATTCTGCGAACGCCTGAACAACGCGGGCAGATCAGACCTTCCGGTTGTGTTCCTGACTTCTGTTGAATCGAAAGCCCTTGAGCTTCTGGGAGACCAGTACGGTGCTTACCTCAACAAGCCCGTCGAGGCAAAGCAGTTGCTTGACACCGTCGCACAGCAGCTTGACGCTTCCCCGCAACGATCCACCCAAAGCGGAGTGTAGTTGTGAGTTCCACTGAAAACGAAATACCTGAAAGTCTGAGCATCGATGTCGATCAATGGCGTCGCGAGATCCGCATGTTTGCCGAATCAACCGAAAAAGCCATCGACGTTATCGTTTCGGACCTTTCCAGCAGTACCGCGCGTTCAGGGTCCGCAGGCATGACAGGAAAATCTTCCCCATCACAGGCTCGCTCTGCCAGTGACAACGGGGGTAGCGAACGACTGGCGGAGCTTCGCGCTCAAATCGCGAAACGCCTCCAACAGCCTTAACGCCTGAAACACGACACAGGACCATCAACGACACAGGACCATCGGAAAAAACGAAGCCAAACCATGACAGATACATTCCTAGACAATTCCGGGCGATTTTGCGTATTCCGCACAGGACAGGATTGGTATGGCATTTCCGCGCTTGCTGTTCGTAGCGTGGTTCCGCGTCCGCTGATCACACCGATGCCCCATTCGGATCCAAGCCTGATCGGGATCTGCCACCTGCAAAACGAGTTTATTCCTGCCGTCAGCCTGCAAGCGGTCACCAACATTCAATACGAAACCACTGCCGATTCGCAGCAGCAGATGATTATTCTGCTCAGCCACAAAGGCCCCTGGGGCTTGCTGATCGACGAAGCCGCCACGCTCGCCGAACTCGAAGTTTCCATCTCCACTCTCACCGATCAGAACGATCCTTGGTCACGTGTTCTGATGGGATCTGCTTCCTGGCAAAACAATGTGCTTCAGGTGCTTGACCCTGTTGCGATCTGTCAATACACGACACGTCTGCTGGATATGTTCTGGCAAACCGGACAACGAAACGAACCACAACTTTCCTGTAGCTGATAAACACGATGAAGACTAACAACTTTTTCTGGATCGTCGCAGCAGCCAATCTGTTTGCCGGAGTCCTGCTCGCCTGGGGGCTGACCCAGCAGGCCGATGCCATCAAATTCACCTGCGTTGGTGTTGGCGCTGCGGTTTCCCTGCTGAGCACCCTGTTTTGCAACTCAAAGGTATCCGCGGCATTTGACGTCGCAAAGGAACAAGCCAGCCAGCCTGGCGATACCTATCAAAAGACCGGGCTTTCTGATTTGGATCTGATCGGTCGAAAAGCTTTTGCTCTTCACGTGGAAAAGAGCCGCCTCGACCGCCTTGTTGATGCGGACAAGAAGTCAGAATCGCTTCCCCAACAGCCGGTCCACAAACCGGACGACGCAGCCACAGAGGAATTGCTTGCGATTCGCACTTTCCTGGACACAATCGATCACGTCAAAGACACCGGCGGCAAGCAGACGCCCTGCGTTATCCGCCTGCAAAAGATTCTTCAGCATTACGGCGAAGACGTTAAATCCAACCTCGGACAGGTTGTTGCCTGTGGTCGCGAAGTCCACAAGGCGACCGAAGAGCTTGTCAACGTTGCCGAAAACCAGGCCGACTCTGTCGAGCAAACGACGTCGATCGTGGAACAGCTTTTGGCACAGCTGCTAACCGCCTGTGACGGCGCCGACCAAACGCGACAAGCCACCGAAAAAGCACAACTGGCCGCCGGACAGGGCGTCGAGCAATTCGAATCTTTGCTGGATGAAGTAAAGCAGATGAAGAGCAAGGCAACTTCCCGCGAGCGAAAGCTGCAGAGCCTTGGGCAGCACACACGGGAAATTGAAACGATCGTCCAGACGATCGGTTCCCTTTCATCACGTACCGATTTGTTGGCTTTGAACGCTTCGATCGAATCCGTTCGCGCCGGCGAGCACGGACGTGGATTCGCAGTCGTTGCAGAAGAAGTTCGAGCCCTTTCGGAGCAGTCTGCCAAAGCTGTCAGCGATATCTCAAGACGCCTTGAGATGATCCAGATGGAAACGCATCAATCGATGTCCGCTGCCTCCGGTGAGCACGACCAAATCGAAGATGTTATCTCCCGATTCCAGGATACGCTCGAATCGATCCGCAGCATTCTGGAAACGTCGACCGAATCCAGCGAGGGCCTTGGCGAGTTGGCCACTTCCACCAAAACCCAACTGCTGCTGGCTCAGGAGATTGTGGATTCACT
Source organism: uncultured Pirellulaceae bacterium (assembly GCA_937928555.1). Taxonomy (GTDB): domain Bacteria; phylum Planctomycetota; class Planctomycetia; order Pirellulales; family Pirellulaceae; genus Mariniblastus. The sequence goes on along the minus strand of CALFWR010000021.1, from coordinate 75,892 downwards.
TCAGCAAAGCACCGAAAATTCCCGCAACAGTCGGAGCCGAGCCGAAGGCGCTCACTGGACCGCGAAGTCCTTCAGCCAACTCAGCGATGACCTTGACCAAGCGATGCAGCTCTTTCAAAAAGCTGAATCCGCTCCCGTCGACAGCGTCGGAAACCTTGCCGTTTCCGCCAATTGAACAAAGTCGATCGGAGATCAGATATGAACAGAAAAAAACAAAAGCAACTTTCTCACGCGTGGACGCAGGTCGCCGGTCAGCTTCCGCCGACAGGCGACGTCGCCAAACTCGAAACGCTTGCCACACAGCTTTCCAGTTTTGCGACCACGGCCGAAGAGTGCAACAAAGTCACCCTCTCCGAAGGCGCAGATCTGCTTTCGCGACTGGCTGAAATCGCGGCGCGCTGGACAACCAGTTACCCCGAAGACCCAGAGATCGTTGTCGAGTGGATAGAATACATCCACGGCCATTCGCCGCTTCTCGAAAAGGGCATGGCGTCCAACGAGTCCGACGATGAAATCAACGCGATGGTCGAATTGGCTGACCAAGCGTGGGCCGATTACTTTCTCGTTGCCGATAGCGACCAGATTGACGATGACCCCTGGGGAATCGCCGAAGAAAATGTCGAAGCGGGTAAAAGTGAATCCGATGAAGATTCTATTGAATCGGGACACCAAATCGAAATGCTGCTAAACGCTTTCTCGGGCGCGGTAAAGTCAGCAGAAAAAGACGCAGACACTAAAGCAAACGACACCACCGATGCCGCCGTGCCATCGACTGATGCCAGTCCCGGCAACACGTCAACTACAGCCGAAACGCAAACCACATCAGTCGACAACGATCAGAACGCCCGCGAAGAACTGCTCGCAGACCGCGAGCTTCTCGAAGCTTGGCTTGATGATACCCACCGCTGCGTGGCGGAAATGGAAAAAGCGGCCCTTGCACTGGACGCCAATCCCGCCGACAAGGAATCCATCCGGGCGTTCTGCCGAGAGCTTCATACGCTCAAAGGCGCCTCGGCCACAGTCGGGCTCTCCGGGTTGGCGACGCGGCTTCACGATCTCGAAACCCAGCTTGAAGAAGTGTTTTCGCAAAGCTCTGGCGGAGCCGATGCTGACAAGCTCTTCGAAGCGATCGACTTCGTTCGCAGTGAAATGGAAAGCCTTGAGGCGACGCCGCAGGTTCCTGAAGCCAACAGCGCCGCTGCCGCTGCCACTGACGATTCAAACACCCCTTCGGCCCAGATCGCGCCGCGTCCCTCAGGCATCGGTAACTTTGCTTCCGCGGATGACGCTTCGGTTCGTATACGCGCTTCGCAGTTGGACCGTTTGATGGACATGCTGGCCGAACTGGTTGTCCTGCGCAATCGGCGCGAAAGCACCGCAGGCGAGTACGAACTGCTCCATTCGGAGCTTTCTCGTTGTGCCGCGCGGCTTGGTATTTCCGAACAACGGGGCACCGCGTCGAACAACATATCGTTGCTTGCCGAAGTCTCCAGCGACATCGAAGCCGTTTCGCAGGGCTTGCGTGAACTGCAAAAACCTGTCGCCAATGACAACGCTTCGATCACAAGATTCGTGCGGGACTTCCGCCAAGAGTTGATGCAGCTTCGTCGCGTCCCGGTATCGGGTATGTTCAGTCGCTTGCAGCGGGCTGCACGTGATGCAGCCAAATCCGAATCCAAAAAAGTCCGCGTTCAGGTAGTCGGTGAAGATACCGGGCTTGAGCAGGAAATCCAGGAGCGTCTTTACGAGTCGCTGCTGCACATCGTTCGTAACTGCGTCAGCCACGGCATCGAAAATCCCGACGGCCGACGCGCTGCCGGCAAAGACGAAACCGGAACGGTAACTCTGGAAGCCTCAAGTTCTGCCCAGTTGCTGCTGATCGAAGTCCGCGACGACGGCAACGGTGTCAACTACGAAGCGATCCGCAAGCGTGCGATCGAAAAAGGCCTGGTTGCGCCCCACGTCAAAGTCTCCAATGCCGAACTGGCGAATCTGATCTTCCACCCCGGTTTTTCCACAAAAGAAACCGCCAGCGAAATCTCTGGCCGTGGCGTGGGCATGGATGTGGTCGCCAACACACTAGAGCAACTCAAAGGCCGCATCGAAGTCGATTCCGTTAGTGGAAAAGGCACCACGATTCGCCTGCTGATTCCGCTTCGTACCGGAATCGAACACGTGATGGTGTTCCGCAGTGACGATCAGCTGTTCGCTCTTCCGATGCGTTCGGTCACTGCCGCCAAGGCAACCAACACGGGCCTTGATCGCGTCACCCGATTGGCGGTTTCCGGAAACAGCAACCGTCAAAACGCCGGAAGCGGCGAAGTTCTGGTGCTCAACCGGATGTCCGACGATAGTGAAACGATTGCCCTAGAAGTCGACCAATTGATCGGTCCCGAGGAAGTCGTCGTTCGTGGCCTTCCCGGTCTGATTCAGAATCACCCGCTGTTTAGCGGTATCACCCTTTCGGGATCGGGCGAAAAAGTTCTGTTGCTTGAGAGTGAAAAAGTTGCACAGTATTGCACCGACGATATCGGTGAACAGAGCCACGGCAAATCAGATAACGGACACGGACATCGCAAAGCCCTGGTGGTCGATGATTCGATGACCGCTCGCAAAATGCTTACCAAAATCCTACACCCGCTTGGATTCACAACCGTTGAAGCCGGTGACGGCATCGATGCCATCGAACAGCTTCATCGGGACACCTTTGACGTCGTCTTTACTGACCTCGACATGCCACGGCTTGGAGGCATGGAACTCCTTGCCGACATCCAAAGCGGAACCTATTGCAACTGCCCGACAATTGTTGTCAGCAGTCGCAACGATGACGCTTTCAAATCGCAGGCGCTCGACCATGGAGCTTCTGCCTACTTGACCAAACCTATAACCAAAGAAGCCCTCGGCGAGCAACTGGAAAAGTTTGACTTGCTTGGTGCAACACTACAGGAGATCGGCTCATGAGCCAGAAAACAGTTCTCATCATTGATGACAGTACGACCATTCGGCGACTCGTCGACAAGGAGCTGACCGCAGCCGGCTTTCGCGTGCTCACCGCACCGACTGCCGAAGAAGGTGTCGAAACGGCGTGCAACGAAAAGCCCGACCTGATCATCCTTGACCACCAACTTCCCGGGCGCACCGGATACGAAGTTGCCTGCGAATTGTTGGCAAGTCCAGAGACTGCCAGTATCCCGGTGGTCGCCAGTTCAACGCTGCGGAAAAAAGCTTACGTTGAGTATGTCGACTGTGACAACGTCGTGGACATGCTTCCGAAACCCTACACGCCCGAGGCGCTCCTGGCGACCGCCGAAAACGCCATCGATACCGGCGTGATGGTTGTGCAATCGCAAAATGATGGATCCTCTGTCCCGGAAGTCATCAACGAGATGGGCGAAGCGGATTTGACGGGAACGTTTGCCTGCTTCGGGCTGCGAGAAGTCGTCGATATGCTCAACAATAGCAACAAATCAGGTCAGTTGACAGTCGAAACGGATCGTTATCGCGTCAACGTTTTTGTTGATCGCGGTCGCGTCCAAGCGGTTACCGCATCGGGAGTCGATTCGGATGTCGTGGCTCAGAAAATGCCGGAGTCGCTTGCCGAACTGGCACCGGTGATCAAGTGTACCGTCGCCGGTCGCGGAGGCGCTGAAGTTGAAGGGCTGCTTGGTCTTCTGGACAGCAAAGTCCTCGATTCGCGTTTGCTGCGAAAGCTCCTTCGCCTGCAAGCCGCGATTCTGCTGCGATTCTGTTTCACCGATACGCTTCGTTCGTTCCGATTCGATCGCGGTCAGATGCCTTCGGATCTGTTCCGTAAGTTGCCGCTCGACAGCAGCCTCCTTTCACTGCTCGTTGAAGGCGCCCTGATCTGCGATCAAAATGAACTTCCCGCGATCAAAGACGGCACTGGCTACGTTCGCAAAGCCGTCCGTGGCCAGAACCTTGACCGTGCGGGCCTTACCAGTCGCCATATGCGGCTGATGAACCTCGTTGCTCAACCGACGACCGTTGAGGCTCTCGCAACCCAGCTGCAGTGGCCTGCGGAAGAAGTCGTCCGGGTTGCCTATGGTTTCGAGATGGCCGAACTGGTCGAAAAAGTCTCCGTCGCTGAAACCACCAAAGTCTTCGGAGTGGTCTCCGATGCCAGTCAGGCCAACAAAGTCCGCCGCTTCATGCAGCACTGCCAGGAGGAAGTCTCCGGCAAGCTTGTCCGCGATGGAGTCGGCTTGCAATTGGCGCTTCGCCGCGCTCGCCCCGAGACCCTCATCGTCGAAGTCACCGGCGACGACGTCGTCCTGAATTCGTTGCTCGAAGATTCGTCAGAACATCTGAGCGGCGTCCGAGTGGTGGGAATCAAGACTGACGACCAGGCGAGCACAAATTGTGATCTCGACGCCATCCTTGAGCCCGGTTGTAGCGAAGACCAAATTCGTGCCGCCGTGCTGGATGTTTCTTCGGACAGCGCTCATCTTGCCGCCGTGGCAGTCGGAGCCGCTGCGGTAACCAGTGAAGTAGCGGGAGCCTGAGAATGAGCCAGATTGATTCAGTAGGTGTCAGACCTCCTTACGTTCTCGTTTCCGAGAACGGACAGACCGAATTGTTTTCCTTGGAAGCCGATTCGAACATGTTTGTTGGTTCAGGCAGCAATAGCAAAATCAGAATTCAGTCGCCAGAAGTTGCAACCATCCATTGCATGTTGTTGATGGATTCGACTTCCGAGCTGAAGATCGCGGATTGGAATACCGGAAAGACTCTCGTCAACGGCGATGTCGTCACCGATACCATCGAAGTGAACAGCGGCGACGTCATCGAAATTGGTGACGCGAGGATCGTTCCGGTTCTCGACGAAGCTTTCCATCAGTCACTCCAGGACGAATGTCGAAATCAGGGCACCGGCGAATGCGATGCCGAATCCGCCATCGAAGCGGTAGCGGAAGCGCAAAGCGTCTCGGTCGAAACTGACATCGAGATCGAAGCGGCGCAGCAGTCGCCTGCTGGTGAACCTGCCGAACAGGTCTCGCTCAGCGACCGTTCCAACAGCGAGCGTTCCAACAGTGACAGTTCCAACAGCGAAAATGGCAACGTATCGATCGACCCTCCAGCAGCAAAAATCTGCAATGAGTCATTCGAAGTGTCCCGGAAATCCCGAGCCAAAGTTGAAACCGAAATTCTTGACGAAGTCGAGTTGGCGGACGAGTCAGATGTCCCCAAGAACGCTTTTGTCTACAACGTCGACGGTGACCTCGAAGACGACCGTGCCAGTGATGTCCCGGCAGCGGGTTTTGACTACAGTGCGTACTCAACCGCAGGCGACGCTCAATCTTCTCAAGAGGAAGCCCAGCTTCTGCGCGTCGAAATCGACCAACTCAGGCATGAACTTGGTGCCCGCGATTCGCTGATTCTTCAATTGCGAGATTCTGCAGATCGGGGCGGAAGAATCGACAACTCACAGACCGAACAGCTCGTCAATCGACTCGAAGACCTGCTCAGCGAACTCGAAACATCCGATGACCGAATCCGTGGTCTTGAGGATTTGCTGCGCATTTCGGATCAGGCAAACGCCAGCGAGCGTGAGGAAAGACTCCAGATTGAAAACTGGGTTAACGAATTGGAAGTTCGTATCTCACAGCGAGAATCTGAAGGCAAGGCCGAAGTCGAACGTCTGACAAAACGTCTCCAAGAAGCCAACTCGGCTCGCCAGCAGTCAGAAGGTCAGCTTCAAAACGTCCTTGAAGAAAAGGTCGACAGCGGAGAAGCCGCTCCCCCGCAAGTCGTCCAGGACTTCCAACTCCAGCTTCAGAATCTGCAACAGGAACTCGAAACCGTTCGCAGCGAAAACGAAACGCTGCGAACCGACCTCGAAGGAGCCGAAAGCGCTCAAACTGCCGCACGTTTGCAGGAAACAGAACAGAAGTTGGCCGAAATTCAACTGGAAACTTCGCGGGAGCGAGCCGAAATGGCCCGCCGTGCGGCAGAGCTTCAGCAGTTGAAGAACGAGCTCGAAGAGCGGCTTAGCAGGCCTCGACCGACCGATGAAGCTGACGCAAAAATTCGCGCCATGCGTCAGCACTTCAACGACATTCACGAAAAAGAAAAAGCCCAAAAGAAGAAAGAAAATCGCCAAACGGGCTTGAGCAGTCGCATTCAGAATTTGCTTTCGCGGGTAGGCAAGAGGTAACCATGGAATCCATATCCGAAGATTCAGTTTCGCTATCGCCGACGCTGCCAACGAGTCAGTCGCTCGACAATACGTTGAAGGACATCCGCTCGGGACGCCGTCTCAATCGGATCGCGTCGAGTATTTCCAGCTTTCTTTTGCATCAGATGGATCGGCTCGAAGCAGAACTTGACCGTTGCCAAAAAGCTGCCGACAACGACCAGGTCGTCCAACGAATGCTCACTGCATTCGAAAAGGAAAAACTGGAATGGGAAGCCGCCCGGGCTGCTGAAATTGAACGCCTCAATGATGCGACCGAAAAACTGGCCAGCGGCTGGGAAAAGCTCGAAAGCGAAAAACAACAATGGCTTGAATCGCGGGGCCGAAAATGAGGCTTCAGCAAGCCATCGTCGCCAGCGGTGTGGGAGCATCCCCGCGGCACCAAAACAAAGTCATCGCGTGGTCCAAAGGAATCGATTCCGATGCCGCGGCCGCGATCTGCGAATGGTCTCCGATCCGCACGGATTTTAGCGACGGCGTCAATAAGTGCATGGCCGTTTACTCGCCCACGTCCGACTTGACGGCGATCTCCCGAAGCGTCCTCACCCGGCCAGGAAATCGTTCGGTCGTGCAAACTCGTGTTGTCCTGGCTTCGCTGGAACACCTTGCAGGATTTGAGTTTAACCCAATGACGATTGCACGTGTGCTCGAATCCGGCGGTTACCTGTGCCCGCTAACAACCGAATCAACCGAATTGCCGGAAGTCATCATTCCCGAAACAGGAATACCGGACCTGCGTGCCGAAGTTCCTTCTTTTCTTGAGACGGTGCCCCAGAAAATCAATCACGCTCTGGACATTCACGGAAAATGCGTCCTGTTGGGGCTCAAGCAGCCCAAGGCATTCCTGTGCGGATACTTCGCGGCATTGCCGCACCTTCACCGCCACAAAATGAGCGCGGCGATTGGCTTGGACATTAGCGACGACCGGGAACAGCCCACCTACCAGTTGAACGTTCTCGATCAAACCGACAATTCCATGGACCAACGCCTGGCTCGGCTTCAGATTCGCACGATCCACGCAGTTTGAGTTTGCTCTCAAATCCCGGATTATTCACGAGGCGTGGGCGTGACTTTTTACTTTTGGTTTAGCCAAGGAACGTCGTATCGGTCCGGGTGAAATCGCTTTCCTGCGCTTCATCGGCGAGGTGAACCGAAATTTACCAGGCGAACCCGGTGTCGCTGGGTAAAGTTCGTCGTTCGTCGTTCGCACACGCGGTGTGCTCGGTGGCTTGATGGCGGGTTCAACGGCACACAGAGTGTGTAACTACTGCTTTGCCTGCTTTGGCCACTGTTGGCCCCATGGGATGTCGAAGGGCTTGTCTGTTAGTGGGTCGATGAATGGCGAAGGAACGCTGTGCGGCTGTGGATGGCTGAACGTGGTCTTGGCTTCTGAAAGAAACGTTGCCAGTTCTTTTTGTGTTGCCGGATATGTTTTCTTTGCATCCTTGAATGCGACGTAGCCGCTGCGCAGAAACTCTCTTTGCCGTCGCGACTGCTGTGTGGCCAGCAGGCTTTTGAAGCTCTTGAGTGCGTTCAGCAGATTTGTCGTGCGGGTAAATGTTGCCGCGTGGCCGCCAGTAACGATGCTCAATTCGGAAAGAACATTTTCCTGCTGACACTTTTCGTAGAAAGCCTGGGGAGAACTGACCGGAACGAGCGAATCAACGGTGCCATGGACGAGCACAATCGCCGGGTCATCTTTGGTGACCCATGAAATCGGCGAGGCGGCCTTGTAGATTTCCGGAATCTTTGATTTGGGGTTGCCCAGCCAGTAGGCGAGCGTAGTGGCGTCGTTGTCGATCCACGAGAATTCGCAGGGCGAGCCGCCGGCAATGCAGCCATCAATTTGCGAGGAATACTCTTTCAGCGTGGGATCGGCTTCGCCTTCGAGTCCGTCGTCCGGTTTGGTGGTCGCAAGGAGCAACGCGAGGTGGGCACCGGCGGAGTAACCAAAGGCGTAGACTTCGTTTGGGTCGGCATTGTATTTGTCTGCATTTTTGCGAATCCAGCGAACGGCATGTTTGCAGTCGTGGATTTGTGCTGGCCATTTGTGACCCGGGGCCAGTCGATAGTTGATCGACATCACGACGTAGCCCCGGTTGGCCAGGATCCGCGCATGACGAAGCATCGCAAGCTTGGTGCCGGTCGTCCAGGCTCCGCCATGGATCACGATAAACACCGGGCGACGCGATTCAGATTCTGGAACGTAGAGGTCGCATTTAAGTTCGTAGTCGGATTGCTTCTGGAAGACAACCGAGGCATGTTTGTTGTGCTTGAACCGCGATTCGGTTTGCGGATCTTTCTGTGCGGTTTCCTGGGCAAGAAGGTTTGCCGAAAACAGTAGCGCGATTGCGATGATGGGTGTGAGTTGTTTCATTTTCTTGATGGCAAAAAAGGTCCATCCGGGCTTGTTGTGGTTGAACATCGCATAGAGCATTGCCATCGACAATGAATGTAATGGGATTCGCCAGAACTCCTTTTGTATCCCATCAGGAGTTCTGGCGAATCCCACGACTTCTTGGATGCCCGTTAAATCCCGGCAAGGACCAAAAAAGCGACAGCAAATGCCGTCGCTTGATGGGTGGTCGATCACAGGCGAGTGGCGCGTGATGCGTAGGTTGTTGTTGATAGCACGCGTAGTGTGCTGCCTTGCTAATCCGGGCTAATGTGCTCGACGGCACACGGAGTGCGCCTGCTACGATGACTGTAGCGCTGCGTAGGCGGCGTCGTAGTTTGGCTCTTGAGCAATCTCGGGAACCAGTTCGGTGTACTTCACATTGCCGTCGGCACCGACAACAACCACGGCGCGGCAGAGGAGACCTTTGAGGGGGCCGTCGACGATCGTCGAACCGTAAGACTCGCCGAATTTGCCGCAGCGAAAAGCCGACAGGTTGCTGATGTGTTGCAGCGTTTCGGCTTCGCAAAATCGCTTTTGGGCAAACGGAAGGTCTTTGGAGACGTTCACGATGACGGTGTCAGCCAGATCGCCGGCCTTGCCGTTGAAAGCTTTGGCGCTCAGTGCACAAATGCCAGTGTCCAGGCTGGGAACAATGTTCAGGACAACCTGCTTGCCCGCGAAATCAGCAAGTGATTTTTCGCCTAGGTCACCATCGACCAGTGTGAAGTCGGGAGCGGCCGAACCAACTGCCGGGAGCTCTCCGCAAGTGCTGCAGTCGTTGCCTTTAAGGGTAATTTTTGCCATGAAAAAAGAATCCTGAGATTGAAAAGTTTTTATCTTGGCCGACGCTTGATCGCATTGGCCGGTGAATTTTTATCGAAGAAAGCTCTCTTGCATATCTTACCCCGGATTATTCACGACGACGGGCGTTGATTCTACGTCTGGCCAACAGGAGCAAGGGAAAAGTTGAATTTCAACAAGAAATTTGAATCATCTGGTAGATGAAAAGCACAGCGATCGTTTCAACGCATCCGGGGCGCGGATCAGTGCCGGAACTGATTCTGACGCCCACGCCTCATGAATAATCCGGCCTTACTCCGTGTCCGTGGCAGGTTCGCCCTCATCGATCTGAATGTCCAGATCAAGCTTCTTGATTGGAATTTCTTCTCCGTCGGGACCTTTGACGATGATGCTTTCGACGCTGAAGGAATCCGCATCAAGCGGGTTGCCGCGGACTTTGATCGTGGCGGTACCGGATTTCTCGGATCCGATCACGTCGACACTGTACGTCAAAAGCATTTCCTGTTCATCGGTACCCGTTTGCGGCGGTTTGGTTTCTTTGACCAAAATGGGGGGACCGAAGGCTTCGGCGATCGAGTCCGATTGTTCGATACTGGAGATCGCTTGGGTTTTAGCCGGATTGTTGAGGAGGCTTTGTGAAAACGAATAGAACCAGTAGCCGAGTCCGCCAATGCACAACACGGTCAGCAAGCCAAAACAGCCAAGTCCACCGAGAATCCATTTGAGTGATCCGCCTGATTTTTGTGGCGGGACGGCGCCCATTGGCGGTGTGTTCGGGTCGTAGCTCATGTCTTTTTTGTGCCTTGTCGTTTTGGATTGGATGTCCGAGCGGATTATATCAGGCCGTGTATGGCTTGTAACCGGCAGCGAAGGCTTGTAAATGCGCCGCAACGCGCAGGAAAAGACTCCTCGGTTTCAGTGGCTTGCCTATAATGCGGTTACATTTACTGTTCGTATGTTGTTTTTGAATCCTGGAAGGAATTTTCGTGGCCACTCCATTTTCCACCATTCCCGAAGCCGTCGAAGCCATCGGTCGCGGAGAAGTCGTCATCGTTCTGGACGACGAGCATCGCGAAAACGAAGGCGACTTTATCTGTGCGGCGGAACTGGCGACGCCTGAGTCCATGAATCTGGTGATGAGCGGGCGGGGGGATTTCTGCATGCCGATTCTTCCCCAGACTGCGGAACGACTGCAGTTGAAACCGCTTGTTGAGCAAAACAATTCCAACAATCAGACGGCTTTTTTGACCCCGCTGGATCATCTTTCTGCGCGGACAGGAATCACCGCCGAAGAGCGTGCTCGTTGCGTTCGTGCGATCGCGGATTCAAAAACGGGACCGGATGACTTTCAGCGCCCCGGCCACGTTCACCTGTTGATGGCCAAAGAAGGCGGCGTGCTGCGGCGGGCGGGTCACACCGAAGCCGCAGTCGACTTGGCACGAATGGCTGGGTTGAGTCCTGCGGGCGTGCTTTGCGAAATCCTTGACGAAAACGGCGAAAGGGCCACGCGGGATCAATTGCTTGAGATCGCAAGTGAAAAAGGCCTGAAGATCATCACCATCGAAGACCTGATCGCTTACCGCCGGGTGAGTGAAAAGCTCGTATCGCAGATTGCTTCGGCGCGGCTGCCGACTTCGCATGGCGAGTTTCGCGTGATTGCCTATCGGGTGCAGTACGAAACTCAGGAACCGGTCGCGATCGTGATGGGTGACCTGGCCGGTGCGGAGAATCCGCCGCTGGTTCGAATGCACAGCAGTTGCTTCACCGGCGATTTGCTTGCCTCGCTACGCTGTGACTGTGGCGACCAGTTGGAAATCGCGCTTGCGATGATCGCCGCGGAAGGCTGCGGGGCGCTGGTCTACCTTCCCCAGGAAGGGCGCGGCATCGGACTGGTCGAAAAGATCAAAGCCTACAACCTTCAGGACCAGGGACTTGATACCGTCGAAGCGAACACGGCATTGGGCCACAAGGCAGATATGCGTGACTATGGCGTCGGGATTCAAATCCTCAAAGACCTTGGCATGTCCGAAGTCCGCTTGTTGACCAACAACCCAAAGAAAACCGAAGCCTTCAATCTGCGTGGGTTTGATTTGACGGTAGTCGATCAGGTTCCAATCATTTCTCCTGCGAATCAGCACAACGAAAAATACCTCGCGACCAAGCGCGACAAGATGGGCCATCAGCTTCCGGTTGATTGATGGGTAACCCGCAAGTAACCAGGGTGTGCCTGGTGCAATTAACAGGATTAGCGACCGGGCTCGAGTCACCAAATTTCATGCCTCAGCGTTCAGGAACCTCACTTTCCAGCCCGGGTCATTTGCAACTTCCAGCACTGGACAGAGGGCGTTGAGGCTGCGATGAATGATTCAACCCGTTTGCATGCTGCACTTGGCAAGCTCGCCAGGGATTTCGATGGCGCGATCGAAACGGGCAGCCTGCACCGAAGCATCTACGCGACCGATGCGTCGGTTTACCAAGAAACACCGCTTGCGGTTGCCTTTCCCAAATCGGAATCGGACATCCGAAAACTGATTCTGTTCGCCAAAGCGCACCAGACAAGCCTTATCCCGCGGACTGCCGGGACGTCTTTGGCCGGCCAGGTGGTCGGCAGCGGAATCGTGGTCGATGTCAGTCACCATTTTGTTGACATCGGCGATGTGGATCTTCAAAAGCGAACCGTTGTCGTGCAGCCAGGCGTGGTCCGCGATCGGCTCAATGGATTCCTGGCCGCCGACGGGTTGATGTTCGGACCCGAGACGTCGACTTCCAATCGCGCCATGATCGGCGGAATGGTTGGTAACAACTCCTGTGGCTCGAACTCGATCGTGTACGGCACCACACGCGACCAGACAATTTCGCTGACCGGATTTCTGAGTGACGGTAGCAAGGTCACGTTTGAACCGGTCACTGCCGAACAGTTCGCCGCCAAATGTGAACTGGAAAGCCTCGAAGGTGACATCTATCGCAAGTTCCTTGACATGCTTGGCGACCCCGATCTACGCGACGAAGTTTCGCGTTCCTTCCCAAAGGCCAACGTTAGCCGACGCAACACCGGGTATGCCGTCGACGCACTGATGGATTGCGATATCTTCCGCGGCACCGCAGAGAAACGGTTCAATCTCTGCCAGTTGCTTGCCGGCAGCGAGGGCACGTTGTTTTTCACGACGTCAGTGACGCTACAGTTGCACGAATTGCCACCTCCGGAAAATGGCCTTTTGTGTGTGCATTTTGAATCCGTCGACCAGTCGCTGCGAGCGAACATCATTGCCATGCAGCACAACGTTTTCGCGTCCGAGCTGATCGACAACCTTGTCCTTGAAGGTGCCCAAAGGAATCTTTCGCAGCGGGAGAATTTGCAGTTTGTCCAGGGGACGCCGGGGGCGATTCTGGTTCTTTCGCTCCGCGGCAAATCGGTAGACGACATCACACAGCAGGCAGCGTTGATTGAAAAACAGCTTCGCGATGCGGGCCTGGGCTATGCGTTTCCAATGCTCCGTGGCGATGACATCAGGAAAATCTGGGATCTGAGAAAGGCAGGATTGGGCGTTGTAGCCAACGTCGTGGGTGACTCAAAGCCCGTGGCGGTGATCGAGGACACCGCAGTCGCGATTGAGGACTTGCCCGCGTACATCCGCGAGATCGACCAGTTGCTGGATCAGAAATACGATTGCCGCTGTGTTTACTACGCTCACGCCGGCAGTGGCGAAATCCATCTGCGGCCCGTTTTGAATTTGAAAACCGACCAAGGGGTCAGCAAGTTTCGTGAGATTGCCACCGACGTGGCAGCGATTGTGAAAAAGTACCGGGGCTCACTAAGCGGCGAGCATGGTGATGGGCGCCTGCGTGCCGAGTTTCTCGAATCCATGGTCGGGCCAAAATGCTACCGCTGGATGAAGGAGATCAAGCAGCTGTTTGATCCTGCGGGAATCTTCAACCCCGGCAAAATTGTTGACGCCACACCGATGGATGTGGGGCTGCGTTTCGAGGGCCGGCCAGAAACGATCCAGCTGAACACGGTTTTTGATTTTGACAACGTGCAAGGGATTCAACGCTCCGCTGAGATGTGTTCAGGGTCCGGGGACTGTCGCAAAAGCGCAGCGATGGGCGGTACGATGTGTCCCAGTTTCATGGCGACCGGTCGAGAGAAAGATTCGACGCGGGCGCGTGCCAACACGGTTCGCAACGTCCTGGCCGCAGCAGCCAATGCAAGGCAGGGCGATGGCAAACAGAACGACGGCAACCCGCTGGTTCATGAAGACATCGCGGCGGCGATGTCACTGTGTTTGTCGTGCAAGGCATGCAAAAGTGAATGTCCGTCGAACGTCGACGTTGGCAAGATAAAAGCCGAATTTCTTCAGGCGTGGCAGGACGAACGGGGCAGGACGCTGCGGACGAGGTTCATCGCCAATCTGGATCGGATGAATCGGTTGGGCAGTCGGATGCCGGGGGTGGCGAACTTTCTTGCGGGCAACTCGATTACCGGTGGCTTGTTGAAGCAAGTGGTGGGCTTTGCCAAAGACCGCTCGATGCCAAAAATCGCCAAAGTCAGCTTCGAGCGTTGGTTCGGCAGTCATCAGCCCGCTGCCAACGCGGGCTCCAAAGGAAAAGTCAACTTCTTTGCTGACGAGTTTACGAATTTCAACGATCCGGCTCCGGCGATCGCCGCCGTTGAAGTGCTCGAGCGACTGGGATGGCAGGTTAACTTGCCACGGCATGTCCAAAGTGGCCGGGCACTGATCTCCAAAGGCTGCTTGCGCGAGGCCAAAAAAGTCGCAGCGAAAAATGTGAGTCTGCTAAAAGATCTCGTTAGCGATGAAACTCCGTTGGTGAGTGTAGAACCGTCAGCAATTTTGACTTTTCGTGACGAGTACGTGGCTCTTCTCCGGGGAAGTGAACAGAGTGACGCCCGTGAGCTTGCTCGCAACTGCCTGACGTTTTCAGAGTTCGTCGGTGCGGCGGTTGAGCGAGGCGACGTTGGGCAGGAGTTGTTTACGAACGAAAAGAAGATTGTTCGGCTGCACGGCCATTGTCACGAGAAAGCTCTCGTAGGACTGGTGCCTGCAATTCGGACGTTATCATTGCCGACCAATTACAAGGTTCGCCTGATTCCGTCAGGATGTTGCGGCATGGCGGGCTCATTCGGATACGAAGCCGAAAGCTACGACGTGTCGATGCGGATCGGTGAATTGGTGCTGTTCCCGGCAATTCGCAGCGAACCCGAAAGCTCTCTGATCGCAGCGTCAGGCGTCAGTTGCCGGCACCAAATTCTGGACGGCACCGATGTGACGGCTCTGCACCCTGCGGAAATTCTTCGCGCGTCCTTGCTGGAACCGGCGAACATCGCCACGAGCTGAATCATGCGTTTCGCCAGCGACGTCCCTCGGCTGGAGGTCGTTAACCGGAATCATTCACGACGAGGGGCGTTGATTGCGGTTAAGTCTCGCCAGACGTACCCAAAGCTGGATCGCCGCCGGGAATTCGGTTCACCTTGCTGATGAGTTCCAAAGTAGGACTTTTTTCCGACAGATACGGTGTTCATTGGCTGAACTGAAAGCCACGTCCACGCCTCGTGAATAATCCGGGGTTGACCGAACACGCACGCCACGCCTTTGAGGTGCTTCAATGAGCCCGTCAGCCTACCGCGGCGCCGACAACATCCGCGACCCCGCTGCTGGTGACCGGGTCGATCACGCCCCGTTCGGTGATAATCGCGCGAATCAGTTCGGCCGGGGTTACATCAAATGCGGGATTGTAAACCTCGACGCCATCAGGAGCGGTCTGCCGACCGAAACCGTTGGTGATCTCGTCGGAGCCTCGCAGTTCGATCGGAATCTGCTCTCCGGATTGAATCGAAAGATCAAACGTGCTGCTAGGGGCCGCGATGTAAAACGGAATGTTGTGAGCTTTGGCTAGGACGGCGATTGAGTACGTTCCGATCTTGTTGGCGGAATCGCCGTTGGCTGCGATGCGGTCGGCTCCGGTCACAACCGCCTGGACTTTGCCTTCTTTCATGACCTGGGCGGCCATCGAATCGCAAATCAAGGTCGCTTTGATGTTTCGCTGCATCAGTTCCCAAGCGGTCAAGCGGGCACCCTGAAGAAGCGGACGGGTTTCATCGACAAATACGTGCAGGTCGTGGCCCTGGTCTTGCGCGGTAAAAAACACGCTAAGAGCTGTTCCGTATTCGGCCGTCGCCAAACCGCCGGCGTTGCAGTGCGTCAACACGCCGCTTACACCGCCAAGCAATCCGGCGCCGTGTTTGCCGATGGAGTGGCACATCTGACGGTCTTCGGCATGGATCGCCCGGGCTTCTTCGAGCAAGCGACTGCGAAGATCGCCGCAGGCCATGGACTCGTTTTCGGCAAAGCAATTCCGCATCCGATCCATGGCCCAAAACAGATTTACGGCCGTCGGTCGGCTGGTTTCAAGGTACTTCGTGACTTCCTCGAAGCGGGCTTTGAAAGCTGCCGCGTCCTGGTCGTCAACTGTTTGAAGCCCAGCGAGCGTTCCATACGATGCTGCGATGCCGATCGCGGGCGCCCCCCGCACGCGAAGCATCTTGATGGCTTCCCAGACAGTTTCCACGTCTTTGCAGTCGATGCGTTGAAGATCCGTGGGAAGCAGGGTTTGGTCGATCAGGCACAGGTGGCCGTCGGTCGATCCGATCCACTCGATAGTTTCAGGGCGCGATGACATTGGGGCTCTCGGGCAGGTGAATGTGAATCCAAAATTCTACCCAAAACGTCGTCGGTGTCGCCCCATGTTGGTTCGTCACATGATGGTTCGTCACGAATCTAGTGCCCGCTGTCGTCTTCGTTCCCGAGACTCTCAATTCCAATCAGTTTCCGAGCCAGCGGTCCGACGGTCAGGCCCTGAATGATGATTGAAAAAACAACGACGGCGTAAGTCACCGTCAGGAACAGATCCTTGCACTCGTCCGGCATCGCCAAAGCCAGTGCGATTGAGATACCGCCCCGCAATCCGCCCCAAGCCATGATCGTGGTGGTGTGGGGGACAAAGCTGAGCCTTTCGGCAAAGAAGCGAACCGGAAGCAGCAGTGAAAAGAATCGGCTCCCTAGAACGATGACGATCGCCGCCGCCGAAGCAGTCAGGAAGCTTTGATCGAAGTTGATCAACAGCATTTCGAATCCGATCAATACAAACAGGATCGCGTTGAGCAAAATGTCGACCAGTTCCCAGAATTTGTCGACGTAGAGTTCGGTTTGTTGGGACATCGACGTCCCACGCACCGTGTCGTTACCCACGAACAAACCAGCCACCACCATCGCCAGGGGAGCTGAATAGTGCAGCCACTTTGCGATCGCACAGCCGCCAAAAACGCAGGCCAAAGTAATCATGACTTCGACTTCATAGTTGTCGATCGAACGCAGCAGGGTAAAGGTTGCCATCCCAAACACAAAACCCAATGCGATCCCGCCAAGAACCTCCTGGCCAAACAGCTTGACAACGCCCAGTGCCGTCATTTCACTGTGGCCGCTGTCCCCGTGATCGCTTTGATCACGATCTTTTTCATCACTGCTGGCCACTGGGTGTTCTGCTTCGACACCTGCATCGTGTTGGTAAGAAACCCCGGAAACGGCTGCTTTTTCCTCATGCTCGTGGGGGCTGTGTTGGCCCGGGTGGCCGCCGCCGGTGGCGATGCTGAAGATCGTCGCAAACACGACCACGCCGACGCCGTCGTTGAAAAGCGATTCGCCAACGATCTTTGTTTCCAGCTTTTTGGGGACGCCGGCCTGTTTGAGAATGCCAAGAACCGCGATCGGATCGGTCGGTGAAATCAGGGCACCGAACAACAGGCAGTGAATGAATTTAAGTTGAATTCCCAGCAGCCCAAAAATCCACCAAACCAGAAAGCCAACCATGAACGTGGATGCCAAAACCCCCAGGGTCGCGAATATCAAAACCGGCCAACGCTGGACTTTAAGTTGATCAAAATTGGTATGCATGGCTCCGGCGAACAGCAGGAAGCCTAGCATGACGTCCAGTAACAGGTCGCCGAACTTTATTTTCTCGAGGATGTTGGTCGCAAAGTCAGCCGCGAATGAAGTCTCGGGGAACATCCAGCGAGCGAGGAACAGCACGCTGGAGAACACGATCGCAATGATCATCAATCCAATCGTGTTGGGCAGCTTGAGGAATCGGACGTTCAAGTATCCGAAGAGCGCCGAAAGAGTGATAACGACGGCAGTAATTTGAAAGGGAGTCATGCGATTGGTGTGCCAGCACGCGGGAACGGAATCCGAAGTTTAAGCCTCCGCCGCGAATCGACAAGCTCAGCCTGACATTCCTGCAAAACGCCAAGGCTTTCCAGGCACGCGGCGCCGCTTGTCGGTCGCCATCCTTTTTTGGATTTTGCGGTAATGAAGGGCTCGTAGAGCGTTCGCCCGAATTCCCCAAGGCAAAGGAATTCTGGCGAATCCCATTACGGGAAATCCTCGACGGCCACTCGCTTTAGTGGTCCGGCGACTGCGATGACCTGCAGACTTTTTCAAGAAACTGAAGTTGAAATTCCCCGACGGGCAGAGGAAGGCTGAGGTCGGGAACCGTTGGCACGAGAATGTCCGAAATCTGCTGTTGCAATTCGTTCAAACCATCGCCAGTGGATGCCGAAACGGCGACCGAGGGTTCGCGGGCAACGGGTTTGCGATTGCCCTGCCCTGCCAGGTCAAGTTTGTTGAAGACCAACAGGTAACGGTTTTGAACCAGAGGCAAGGTCGAATCAAGAAACGCTTCGATGCTTTGCGGTGTGTCGGTCATGTCAAAAATGAACAACACAAGGTCTGCATTTTCGATCTGATGCCTTGCTCGCTTGACGCCTTCTTTTTCAATTTCGCTTTTGGCGTCGCGGATTCCGGCGGTGTCGGACATGACAACGGGCCAGCCATCAATGGCGGTTTGCTGTTGGATGACGTCTCGGGTGGTGCCGGCGGTGGCGTGAACGATGGCTCTTTCAAATCCTGAAATCGCGTTGATCAGCGAGCTTTTTCCCGCGTTGGGTGGCCCGCACAAAACAATGTTCCACGGTTCGATCAGATGCTGTCCAAACTTGCGTAGTTCGATCGCCCGCGCGGCGGTGTCGGGTGCAAGGGACTTCTCCCGATCCATTTCCGACCAGACGCCATGTAGTTGTAAAAGGCATGCGGCGGTCCGCTGCGTGCGGCAGGACTGCAACGCCAATTCGATTTCGGCGACAAGCGAGTTCGTGGCGGGCTGGTGAGCTGCTGGCCGGGCACCTGCGGCGGCAAGGTCCGATGTGATCGCAGCGACGACTGCGGTTCCACCGTGACAATGGATTTCCACAACGTCACCGCCCAGAACGATGACGAGATCTTCATCGGTCGAATTCCATCGCCCGTAAATGATGGGACGGTCGGCAAGTTGCAGCAGAGGCCTTTTTGCTGCTGCCGAAAAGCACTCATCGACAACACGCAGAGCGTCGCGTCCACTAACGGCGACAACCGCAATCGCGCCGCGGCCTTGGGCAGTGAGTTCACGAAATGTCGCGTCAGCCATGGGCTATGGCTCCATGCAAGTCCGGTGTGCGAGCAACGATACGCCCTGCAAAACGAGGCCTTCCATCCACGCCCAGTCGCCGCCAATGCAATCTTTACCGTGTTTCAGGATTCCGCCCGTGCAGACGATCTGGCTTCCCGGGTGCTGCTGTTGCAGGCGGTTCACAAGCAATTGCAAACCGCAAAAAAAATGCTGATGCACACCAAGCAAGATCGCGGTCTCGCTGTCGTCGCCAACTTCGATCGCTGCGACGGAACGGCCTGCGATACCATCCCATCGATCGGCAAGGTTTGGCAGGGCATCGGTATGGGAGTGCAGCGCCGCCAGTGACGTTTTGGGGCCGGGAAAGATCAGCCCGCCGGTAAATCGCCTGTCGACTACAACGTCGACCGTCACTGCGGTGCCGGCATCGACAACAATCAGCGTTTGGTTGTCGAAAGATTGCCTTGCCGCCCACGCCGCGACAAGCCGATCCATGCCCACTCGTTCTGCAGCGTCGACATCGATCGTCAGCGGCACATTCGCGTGGCGAAGCTGAGTGACTTTGGCATCGGCGAATTGATCGTTAATTTTTGCGATCAACGCAGTGGTGGTTTGCTGATCGACACTGCAAATGTACCACGCTGGATTGCTCAGATTCGACTGAATGACAAATCGGGCAAGCTCTGCCGCGTCAAAGTCATGCCGGAGACGGCAGATGGACTGAGTTTTTGAACCCGTAGTGGCCAGTTTGATACTGCTGTTGCCGACGTCAACGGCGATCGCGTTTACCATGATGGCTTTGCGTCCTGTTCGGCCAGTAGCGTGTCGGCGATTCGATTCAGCAGCGTCGGTAAACCTGAACCGGTGACCGAGGAGATACGCAGGACTTCCCTGGCAGACACTTGCTCCAGTTCCGTAGCGACCGCTTCGGCATCGGGCAGTTCACATTTGGTCACAACCAAAATTTCGGGCCGCTCGCCCAGAGCCGTGTTGTATCGAGAAAGCTCCTGACGAATGGATTTCCAGTTTTCGATTGGGTCGGTTTGGTCTGCCGGGAGCGGTTCCACGAGATGCACCAACAGGCCGGACCTTTCGATGTGCTTGAGAAAGTCATGGCCGAGCCCGACGCCGTCGCTGGCTCCTTCGATCAGCCCGGGGATGTCCGCCATGACGAAAGTGCGATCGCAGTCCAGTTGGACCATGCCAAGGTTTGGGAATCGCGTGGTAAAAGG
This sequence comes from uncultured Pirellulaceae bacterium, assembly GCA_937928555.1. GTDB lineage: Bacteria > Planctomycetota > Planctomycetia > Pirellulales > Pirellulaceae > Mariniblastus. The sequence continues at coordinate 55,731 of CALFWR010000021.1, read as the reverse complement.
ATAGTCGGCGATTTGCGGCCGCGCGGAACTGACTCGCGAAAGCAGCGTGCTCTTGCCCGCGTTGGGCTTTCCAATGAGTCCAACGTCGGCGATGACTTTGAGTTCAAGGGTGAGTTGGCGGACTTCCCCGGGCTGGCCTTCGGTGGCTTTGCGAGGTGCCTGGTTGGTTGCGGATTTGAATCGAGTGTTGCCGCGTCCTCCACGTCCGCCGTGGGCAGCAACAACCGTTTCGCCGTCGGCGAGGTCTTTGAGGATCAAGCCATTGGCTGAATCGATTACCACTGTTCCGGGCGGGACCGGGATGATGGTGTCGCCGGCGCTTTTTCCGTGCTTGCCGGAACCCATTCCGCCGGTACCGTTTTTGGCGCGGATGTGATGTCGATTGGCCAACGCCATCAACGAGTTGACGCCCTGCTTTGCGACCAGAATCACGCTGCCTCCGTCACCGCCGTCACCGCCATCGGGCCCTCCGCGAGGAACGTATTTTTCGCGCCGGAAGCTCATGCAGCCGTGGCCACCTCTTCCTCCGGAGACCTGGATTTCGACGCGGTCAACAAACATTGGATTCGCTTAGTGCTAAAAGTGTTGAAGGGGGAGATAGATTGATGAAGGTAAGCGACCGGTAACAAACCTGGATGGGCCAACGATTGGGCACAAAAAATTGGGCACAAAAAAAGGATGCCGCATGAACCATGGGCATCCTGAAGTGTTCGATGTTGGGAAGCTATTCAGTGACGACGTTTATCCGTCGCCCTTTGCGATCAAACATGACTTTGCCGTCGACCAGTGCGAACAGGGTGTAATCTTTGCCCTGTCCGACTCCACGGCCGGGGTGCCACTTGTTGCCAACCTGACGGATGAGGATGTTTCCAGCGATGACTTTTTCGCCACCGAATTTCTTGACACCGCGTCGTTGTGCATTGGAGTCGCGGCCGTTGCGGCTGGACCCCTGTCCCTTCTTGTGAGCCATTTCTCTACCCGAAAGTTCGCCAAAGGCGATTGATGTGATTGAATATCGTGAATTTATCGGCAAACCCAGTCGCCGATCTGAATTGGAAAGTCGCGAGATTTTACCGGTAGATCCACATGGAATCAAGCCTTTTGATGAAGCGAATTCCCTCAAATGATGGCTCCCAGAAGAGCGGTTCGAGCTTGAGAACGAACCTTTCACCGCCCTGGCTGAAGATCCACTTTTCGCCTTGGATGACAGCATCGACCCCGACATCAGGGTCAATGTCGTAGCCCACCTTGGTGATCGCTTCCGCGACACTTGCCGGCAGGTTGCCTTTATTGAGCACCGGTGTGATGGCTGATTTGAAGTCTTTCAGGTTGACCATGGCATCTGTTTCAGCGATCAAGACCTCAGAATCTGCGTCTTTGCTGAAGATGTAACTTCGCAGCACCGGACCTGGCAGGTCGTAACGTCGGGCGATCAGGACTTGCTCGCGGGGATCGTCAACCAGCGGAATTCCAAAACGGACATTGTCCTTTGATTCGTCGATGCGGTCGCCGGGACGCCAAAAGTTAAGCTGCAGCGTTTTCTTCTTGAAGGAGATCTCGCCGTCCTTCTGGATGATGCGGTACGCGTTGGTCAGGCCGCTGCCGTACACGCTGACGTAGTCAATGTTCGGATCGACGTCTTCCCAGATCGCGACGCCCCAAACTCCGGCTTCGGAGTCGGGATCGACTTTAGGAATTTCAAGTTTCGACATTTCCACGGAATCGTAAAGTGCCACCGAGGGGTCTTCGCGTTTGCGAATCTGACGGGCCAGTCGCGGCGCGACCACATTCCGGTAAACGACTTTTTTGTAGGCTTTGGTTTTCGGATCGGTGACCCAGCCTTCGAGTGAAAAGCGAGGAAGGAAATGCCGATCGGCGACGTCTTCACCGCGTTTGAGTTCGTGATGAATCTGGTCAAAGGCAGGATCCTTTTTGACTTCGTCATACGTCATCGTTTCGCCGATGTCGCGAACACGATAAATCATGTACCACACGTTGCGGTCCTCTTGCCCCTTGTTTCCGAGCGTCGAAAGACTCACCTGACGCAAGCCGGTAAAGGCAAAATCATACTGCCAGACATCGCGGAAAAACATCACGCGACGGGCATGGCCGTAAAGCGTCTGATCGACAGAGACTTCGCCAGGGCTGTACTGATTCAGTTTGACGCCCGGCATCGGCATTGGCAGCGAAAAGCTGTCCCGCACATCGAGTGCACTGGGGATGCTTTTGAGCACGCCCGGCGCGTAAGGCTTGTACTTGAGATCCTGCGCCGAAGCTGTCGACAAAAATGCGACTACCATCGAAAGCGACAGTAGCGACCAACACCAGGATGAACGAATTGCAGTTACTTGTTTCATGAGCTCAAATCTGTGGCAGACTGAGGGAACGGTTGCGCAGGGATTTCCCGGAACCTACGCTGCCTCAAGTATAGTTGGGCATTTGAGATGGCACCCCGGGAAAAGCAGCCCAGACTCGAAACCGCCAAAAATCGACGATTTCATGACCAACGCCCCGTCGGTGAGACCGAGAGACACTTCTTTCGTTTCGACGCCGCCAGAGCGGCAAAACAGGAAAAGCAATGGTGTCGGTGCAAATGGAAATCGGCCAGCGTCGATTGAGTGGCCCAAGGCAGCATTGAGCCCAAAAGTTTGGCACAACCGTCACAATTGGTTGTAGCGGCACGGGTTCAGAGGGTGAAGGCCAATCGAGTTTTCACGCCTCAGAGAGGCGAGCCAACAACAACGCAAGACCGAACAGGGCCCGGGCCCTAGAGGCCCTAGAGGATCCCCTTGCCGAATTCGTCCCTGTTCTTTTCCGTCGCGTCCTGCGATTGGTTGCTCTTCTGAACCGGTGGTTTGGTGTTGGAGTGTTTTTGGTCGACTCGCAGGTTCGAGGATTTCCGGCTGTTGGCATCGTGGGCCGCGTCGTAGCCTTCGTCGTAGCGCGATCGGTAGCCCGGCTGTTTTGCCAGTTCCAGTTCCTTTTCCAGTTCATCGATGACGCGATTCTGGATCATTTCACGGCAGGCGGCGTTAATCGGGTGCGCGATATCGGCGTAGAGTTTCGCGCGACCGTCGTTGCCTTTTTGGGGCCGTATGTGACGAAGTTTGTTGCCGCACTGATTGCAAAAGTTCGCACGCATGTGGTTCTTTGAATTGCAATTGTGGCAATTGGAGGTCAATTTGCGACTGGGCATCGCGACAAACGGACCCGAGTTGCCGTCGATGATCTTGAGATCGCGGACCACAAAGCTCCGGTCAAAGGTGATGCTACAAAATCCACGAAGGCGATCCTCGGACGACTCCATGAGTTTGATTCTGACTTCCGTAATTTCCATCGGACTCCCTCCGCTTAGTCTGCATACGTCAAAGCAACGGATGTCGCTTTACCTGTGGTTGTGCAGACAAAAATCTTGTTGTCATTGTTCCTCGTTGCAACTTTTGCGGCGCGCCTTGCATCGGCAACACTCCGGAACAGCCCAAACCAGGCCGATCCGCTTCCACTCATTTGATGCCCCAGGCAGCCAAGGGAATCAAACAGCGTTCTCATCTCTTCAATTGATTTGCTCATCTGCGCCGCGACTGATTCAAGGCGATTGAACAACCCGCCGGCAATTCCCGAGACGTCGCCTGTTCGGATGCCTTCGATTACTCGTGTGGATCGCCGGGGTGACTCAGGGACGGTGCAGCGGCTGTACACTTTCCCGGTCGACATCCCAGTATCCGGTTTGGCGATCACCACCGCCAGGCCTGAAGGTCCATTAATGGCCTCGGTCTTTTCTCCCCTTCCGGTGCATCTGGCGATTCCTCCAGAGAGAAAAAATGGCACATCGCTACCAAGTTCCGCTGCGATGGATCCAATTTGTTCGTCGCTGGCGTCAATCTGCCAAAGTCGCCTTCCCGCCAAAAGAGCGCCAGCGGCGTTGCCCGACGCACCTCCCAGTCCGGCCGCAGCGGGAATCCGCTTTTCAAGAAGGACATCGCAGCCGTGGGACTCAAGCCCGAATCGTGATCGCAAAGAATCAAGTGCCCGATAAACCAGATTCTGCTCGTCAGTGGGGATGCTGTCGGCTCCTTCGCCCCTGACGGTCAAGTGAATCTCATTGTCCTGCCGTGGTCTGAGATACAACTGATCGAACAGACAGACCGTCGCCATCACCGTTTCTACTTCATGGAAACCGTCGGGCCTTTTGCCCAGTAGCTCAAAAAACAGGTTGATCTTGGCAGGTGTTGCAACTTTAATGTCGCGCCCGTCCAATCCGATGCTATTCGTCTTCATGATGCCCAACAAGCATGTTCCGTCCGACACTTGGGTAGCGTGAACCGAGAACATTTACGTCGATACCTTAACAGATTTATGCTGTCACTCCTGCGCGAAATCCAAAAGTCCGATGAAACAAACGATGAGCTTTTCTTCGCCGTTGCCCAATCTGCGCAAATGTTAAACTCAGTTGGTTGTGCAGCTAACCCATCTTTTCGTGCCATTAACACGACCGATAAGCGAGTCTTTTGAATGAACTCCAAGGATCCTTATGCCAGCCCGCCGTCCAGCGGAGCGACGATCGAGTCAGGCGTCAATGTTGCGACCGGGTTGCGTTCGCTTTTTGGCGGAGTCCTGATGGGACTTGCGAATCTGGTGCCGGGAATTAGCGGGGGGACGATGCTGCTCGCTGCCGGGGTCTATCCGGACTTTATCGAAGCCATTGCAGACCTGACGCGGTTCAGGTTCAAACTCAAATCAATCATAACATTGGGATGTGTCGTCATCGCAGCGGGTGCAGCGATCCTGTTGTTCGCAGGATTACTGAAAGACCTTGTCATCGGCCAGCGGTGGGTGATGTACAGCCTGTTCATCGGCCTGACCCTGGGTGGGCTTCCGTTGGTCTGGCGACTGGCGCGACCGGTGTCCAAAAAAGCCATCTTTGCTGCCGGTGTCGCGTTTGGGTTGATGGTCCTGTTGGCGTATTTGCAGCACAGTGGATTCGTTGGATCAGGTTCAGCGAGCTTTCTGATGATGTTCATTGCGGGACTTGCCGGAGCGAGCGCGATGATTTTGCCAGGCGTGTCGGGCGGCTACCTGCTTCTGTTGCTCGGTCAGTACGTGCCGATTCTCGCTGGCATCGATCAGTTCAAAACGGCTCTCAAGGCCAAAGACATTTCTGCGGCGATGGATCCTGCGATCAGCGTGGTGCTGCCGGTGGGTATCGGTGTCGTGGTTGGCGTTGTGGTCGTGGGCAACCTTCTCAAGTGGTTGCTTGAAAATCAAAAGCAAGCGACCCTAGGGGTGCTTTTGGGTTTGCTGTTGGGATCAACGATTGGGCTTTGGCCCTTTCAGGAAGGGGTTCAGCCCCACGTGGGAGACATTGTCAAAGGTCGCGAGGTGACGACCGAGAGCCTGCCGGAGATCGATCGGGAAGATTGGCCAACGCAGTGGTTCACTCCCGGCGTCGGTCAGGTCGGCGGATCTTTGGCCCTGATCGGACTTGGCCTGGTCGTCACTTACGGCGTTTCAAGACTGGGTGAAAAGAAGGAAGCTTGAATCGGTCGCGGGCGAGTCTCGCGTTGGCGCGAAAAAAGCCACAAGCAACGCTTGCGGCTTTCGATTCAATCAAGTCACCCTATGCTCGGCGACGTCGAAGCACGCCGGCGAAGCAAATCGCAGACAGCACAACCAGGCTCGCAGGCTCCGGCACGGCTGCGATTCGGTTGAAGCCAATGGCGTCCAAAGCTTGAATGTCAAGCTCGGTGACGATGTTCAACTGGCCGGCTGGGGCGGAGGTTGGATCGAGGATTCCCAAACCAAGGCCATCTTTCCAGTGACTTGCCTGGCGGCCGTCTCCAAAGGAACCGGTTGAAAAGTGGCTAAGGCCGGGAGCCCCGGCGGTTACTCCACCATCGAACGAGACGAATTTGTCCCGGTTGTCGGCTGTCAGATCAAAAAGCGCTCCTGCGGCAACGGAGTCTGGAGAGTGCCGCGCGAGATCGATAATTGTCGCGAACTCCGAGTTGGCAGCCGTTCGACCGACGTTTGCAGAGAGAGTGTCAACACCGCTGGTGAACCCGATCGCGTGGCCCAACTCGTGGATGGCAACGCCAACAAAGTCAATTTGTCCCGCTGAGATTCCATCTGAAGGATCGAAGTCAAAAGTAAAGTTACTGCTGAACTCAATCGAGGCGTCGGTTACCACACTGTTGGCAGCAACAAGTCCAATAGCTTTAGCGTTGGCGCGGGTGAATCGAAGTACATCCTGGGCTGCGACGTAGGGTATCGCGCTTTGGCTGCCGTTTGGATTATCCCCAGTTCGATTGATGTAAACATCGAACGAGGGGTTTACCGTCAGGCTGTTCGCGAAAGTGGAATCAAAGCTGTTGGTTGCATCTGCAACCAGGGCGTTTCTCACCGCCGAGTAGCTGGCAGAGATTCTTGCCGAGCCAGCCTGCCCAAGAACCCCCGGATCAAGGGATCTAAATCCCGCAGCAATATTGATCGTGATGTCGTCGTCGTAAACGCTCGACCAAAAATCTGCCGCCTGCTGAAAGCCCGCATCTGCCTGAGCGTTGCCGGTCGACGAGATATTAAATGTCAGCTGAGCATCCGCATCATTGGCACTGCAGGTCGCCATGGCCAGAAACGCCAAAGCCATAAGTCCCATAAGTCGTTTTGAAGTCATCATTTCCACCCCCAATGGTCAAAACTGGAATTGTTTCCCGAACCGGAACGGATCTGGAACGAAACAACTGAAGGTAGCTGATTGCGAGAAAAATCACAGAAAAAAAATTGTTTTTTGACCAAGGTTGGCCGAGTGCATCGTGCCGAGGCGTGATTTACGAAGAATCACCCCGGATTATTCACGACGACGGGCGTTGATTCCACGCCCGGCCAACGGGAGCAAGGGAGAGCAAGGGAAAAGCTGAATTTCAACAAGAAATGTAAATTGTCTCGTAGATGAAAACCACAGCGACTGTTTCATCGCATCAGAGTCGCGGATCACTGTCTCAACTGATTCTGACGCCCACGACTCGTGAATAATCCGGGATCAAAGCAGATCGCAACCATTGCCAAGACAGAATTGTCACCGCTGCTCGAGGGGCACAAGGCTGATTGATCCGCTGGAGCGAACCATCAGCTCGTAGGTTTTGCCTTCCACGGGCATGAGATAGCTGGCCGATCCGTGAATCGCGCGGATGCCCAAGTCTTTCTGCATCTCGGGGTCACTGCAGGCTTGAGCAAAGTCCGCCCAGATTTGCTTTTCGAATGCAGATTGCTCGGTTTGGGCGTAGACCCCGGGCTTGGTGAAATCGTCCAAGGGAAAAGCTTCGACGTGTTTCATTTCGTCGCCAAAGACGCTTTTGAACGCCACGATCGTCGCGGATCTGAGCGGGTCGGCCTGTTCGATGTATTTGTCCTGGAATTTGGCGACCCAGCAATCGATAAAGAACTTTTCGCCTCGCAGCGCAAATTCCCGCGTCGAACCGATAATTTCGCCTTTGTCGTCAAGTTCCGAAAAGCTGATCTCCAGCCACTTCTGACCGTTTTCGTCAACGTATTTGCGGTCCACCGTCACGTGAGCCATCCGCCGATCGACCTTCAACAGCTTCATTGATGTCGAGAGTTTTTCATTTTGATCGGTGACCGTTTTCAGCATGGTTTCCTGTTGGTCGTACTTCGACTGCAGCAAATCCAGCTTTTCCATCGCCTCTTTGCCTGCGATCCCGGGCACGATGTATTCGTTGTATCCAACGTAGCCCCCGAATCCGAGCACTCCCGCCACCGCCACCATCAAAGCGGTCCTGACGGCACTGTTGACGGTTTGCACGTTTTCCATGAACGTCGGTTTCTTGGACTCTGGAGTGGTCATCGTTGATCCGGCTTGATTCAGTAAAGCAAGGGCACCTGCCGCCCATTAATATACGTCGTTCGGCATCACTGGAAATTCTCTGTTCCAATGAGGGTAATCTTCCGGTTTTGCTTCGCAGTTGGACCCTTTGCGGCCAGCCAACCTTCCCGATAATCTGGGAAATTGCGCCCAATTCACATTTTCGTGGTCGACAAACATGACTAAAGACATCGCTATCTGCTTATTTTCCGCCGTTTTTCTGCTGCCGTTTTCGGCCCTCACAGCCCAGGACAATGCTCCGCTGGACACTTCCTCTTTTGACCAAAGCACACGCCCGCAGGACGACCTGTTTCAGTTCGTCAACGGAACTTGGTTAAAAGAAACCGACATCCCGGCCGACAAAACCAACTACGGTTCGTTCACCAAACTTGCCGACCTTTCCGAGCAACGGATCAAGGCCATCATTGACGAACTTTCCAAAGGCACCTTTGAAAAAGGAAGCGCCGAACAAAAAGTTGCTGACTTCTATCGTTCGTTCATGAACGAAGAATCGATCGAGGGACTCGGCGTCCAACCGATCGAAGAGATGCTGCAAGAAGTGGATGCCCTCGAATCCAAGGAAAAGCTCTTTGAGCACTTTGCCAAGCTTTCAAAAGTCGGCGTCAATTCACCGATCGGTGCGTACATTTCAGTCGACGCCAAAAACTCATCGGAGTACATCGTCTACCTGGTGCAGAGCGGTTTGACATTGCCCAATCGTGACTTTTACCTGGTTCGCGAAAAAGAAGAGCACCGCGAAGCCCAAGCGGCTCTGGCAACCTACATCAACGATGTGTTTCGCCTTGCCAGCGAGCAGTACGACGAAGTCACCGCTGGCGACATTATCGCTTTCGAAACCCGTCTGGCGAATGCACAGTGGGATCGCATCACCCTTCGCGACGCCGAAAAGCGATACAACAAATACAAAGTCGAAGACCTTCACAAGCTCAACGAGGTCTTTGACTGGGATGCTTGGTTCCTGTCCAGCGGTATCAGCCCGGGCGCGGACGTCGTCGTCAACACTCCCAGCTTTTTTGAGGATTGCGATGAGATATTCAAGCAAACGTCGCTGGAGACGCTCAAGGCCTGGACCAAGTTCCAGATCATCGACAGCTACGCGCCTTATCTTTCAAGCGCCTTTGCTTTGGCTCACTTCAAACTGCACCGCCAAAAGCTGGGTGGAGCCAAGGAACAGCGACCACGCTGGAAGCGGGCGATCGAATCGATGTCGCCCTCCCGGGGATTCGGCACGATGGGCGAGTTGATCGGAAAGATCTATGTCGAAAGGTATTTCAAGCCCGAGGCTAAAGAAAAAATGGATCGCTTGGTCAAGAATCTGCTCAAGTCCTTCGGCGACAGCATCGACACACTGTCCTGGATGTCAGACGAAACCAGGGCCAAGGCCCGCGTCAAGCTGTCCAAGATCGAAACCAAAATTGGTTACACCAATAAGTGGCGTGACTACTCGGCGCTTGAGGTTGAACCGGACGACCTGGTTGGCAATCTGCTTCGCAGTGCCGCGATTGAGTTCCAACGCGAGGTCGACAAACTGGGCAAGCCGATCGACCGTGAAGAGTGGGGCATGTCGCCGCAAACGGTCAACGCTTACTACAACCCGACGAAAAACGAAATCGTGTTCCCGGCAGCGATCTTGCAGCCACCTTTCTTTTCGGTCAACGCCCCCGCTCCGCTGAACTACGGCGGAATTGGTGCTGTGATTGGGCACGAGATTTCACATGCTTTCGATGACCAGGGTAGCCGCTACGATGGCGACGGGAATCTGAAAAACTGGTGGACCGAAGACGACCGCAAAGCCTTTATGGGATTGGCCAGCCGGTTGGTCAAGCAATACGACGGCTATGAGCCACTGCCCGGGCAGTTCGTCAAAGGACAATTTACCCTTGGCGAGAACATCGCCGACTTGTCCGGACTTGAAATCGCCCACAAAGCGATGACCGAAGAGTTGGCCGGCAAGCCACCGATCGAAGTTGCCGGCTGGAACCAGGACCAGTTGTTCTTTGTCGGTTGGTCCCGCGTCTGGGCTCGCAAGTATCGTGACCAGGACATGCTGCAGCGATTGCAGACCGATCCCCACTCGCCATCGGAGTTCCGCGCCAACGGTCCGGTGACAAACATCGACGCGTTCTACAAAGCGTTTGGGCTTAAAGAAGGCGACAGACTTTTCAAATCGCTCGATCAGAGGATTCAGATCTGGTAGCAAATGCCGCATGACCGCTTCGGTTTGTTCAGATCACAAGGCCAATTCGCTTGCCAACTGATTCTGCCCGCGAGCAGCTTTTTCCAATTATCGATGCACCGTCCTGTCACAAAATGGGGCGGTGCATTGTTTTTGCGTGCGAAGTGGAATTGCCGACAGTCCTGTGAAGTTGCCCGCGACGTTCCTCGCAATCACTGTTTTTCAAAAAATTGAAGCCACGATACAGCAGTTGAGTTTTCAGCAAGACGAACAGGTTTGCAGGAATTTCGTTGACACTTTTGAGCCGGAGTTATTCACGACGAAGGGCGTTGATTGCCATTCAAGTCACGCCAAGGATATCTCAAAGCAGGATCGCCGCCGGGATTTCGGTTCACCTCGCTGATGAATTCCAAAACAGGCTTTGCTTTCAGTTGATGCCGGAATCATTGGGTTAACCAAAAGTCACGCCCACGCATCGTGAATAATCCGGGTTGAGTTCACCGTGCAGTCGGTTCCCAAACCATCAACGCTTTTGTTCGGCCTGGTGGGTATGTGCGGTTTTGCGATCAGGCGACGCACGAAAAAAGCGGGCAATCGAACCCCCTCCCAAATCGCAATCCCTTCCCAAATCGCAATCCCGGCCGATCGTCAGACTCCTACAAACCACCAGGCGACCGTCATGTAGATAACGATACCAAGAATATCGACGATCCCCGCGACGAAGGGGTTGCTCATCATGGCCGGATCAAGCCCCAGTTTTTCGAACATCAGCGGAAGGATCGAGCCCGTCAACGTTCCTGAAACGGTAACCAGAATCAGTGTCACAGGAACCACCATGATCATTTTCCAGTCGGCACCGGTGATCAGCAACCACGATGCGGCGACGCCCATCAGTGCCAATCCAAGCCCCAAAAGCAGGCCCATCCAAAGTTCCCGAACCACGACTTTGGCCCAGTCTCCGACGCTGATGTGACCACGCGAAAGAGCGGTAATGATCAGAGTCGCCGATTGGCTGCCGGAGTTGCCTCCGCTGCTGATAATCAGCGGAATAAATAGCATTAGCCAGGAAATCTTCTCCAGTCGCTGTTCGTATTGCTTGAGCGCAAAGGCCGTCAATAGTGCACAGAAAAACAGAATCGTAAGCCAGATGCCGCGTTTCCAGCTAAGGGTCAAAACGGACGTCAAAAGGTAGCTTTGGTCCAGCGGTTCGACCGCGGCGCTTCGGTGCGCGTCTTCGGTGGCTTCTTCGCGGACGACGTCGATGATGTCATCATGCGTGATGATTCCGACCATCCGTCGCTCAAGGTCAACAACGGGAATCGCCAGCAGGTCCATGCGTGCGACTTTGTTGGCGACTTCTTCCTGGTCGTCCATCACGTGAACGGCGACCAGGTCGGTTTGCATGATTTCAGAAATTGGCGTTTCCGGTTTGCCCATCCCGACAAGCAGTTGCCGCGCCGAAACGAGGCCACGCAAATGGTCCTCGGCGTCGACAATGTACAGGTAGTAGATCGTTTCGCGCTGCCCCGCTTGCCGCGCAATTTCATTCATGGCTTCGCCAATGGTGAGATGCTCGGGAAGCTTGGTGACGTCGGTTGTCATCACCGAACCGGCAGTGTCTTCGGGATACTGTTGCAACCGAAGAACATCCAGGCGAATCTCGGCCGGCATCAGCGCGATCAGTTCTTCGCGGGCGTCGTCTTCGAGTTCCTGGAACAGGTCAACGCGTTCATCTGGCGGCAGCATCTGCACAATCGCTGCGGCTTCCTGGCGATCGTGCTGCGTCACCAGTTCGACTTGTTTCGGGCGACTGAAGTACGAAAGAATGTCCGCCTGGTTGCTGGGGTCGGTGTGTTGAAAAACTTCCCAGACCTCGTTGCTTTCGAGTCCCGCCATGAACTCGGCGGTCCGTGACGGATGCAGAGCGTTGCAGAATTCCGCCAACCCTTGAGCGTTGTTTTCCGCCAGCATCTCGCGAAGTTCAGGAAGGAAGAGGGTGTTGATCATGTGGGAGCCCTCAAGTGGCGTCGCGAATTGCGTGGTGGCGTGTTGGAGTCGGACATGCTGAAGTCTGACAGAAGTCAGAGGTAAGTTTCTTCAGCGGTAAGTTTCTGTTAATGCGATTGCCCGAACAGGACAATGACCGGGATCACCAGGGCGGCAATTCCGGCGGCCAAATGGGGCCAGAACGTTTTGCCGCGTGAACGATAGGTCGCAGCATCCAGAAACGCTACACCGGACAACGCACAGAATACAGCCAAAAGCAGTATTGGCGATCCTTCCCAGGCCACCGCCACGATGACAAATGCGAAAAAGAAGTATCGTCCCGCCATCACCGCTGGCAAGTCTTCGGCGTGGTGCCGCGTTAATTTTAACCCGTCTTTGGGGGCAAAATGGAACAGAAACCCCAGCCCAAGCAAGCCTGCCGCCACAAGCATCGCCGCCGGCACCGCCACCGATGAGTCAATCCAAAACACAGCAATTATCCTTTTTGCAATCAGAATCCGGCGTGCGCTACGAATTTGCCTTGCCGGCCTTCTCGCCAATCAGCTTGTCCAGTTCGGATTTTAATTCAGGAAGGATCTGATCGTACGGAAAAGCCCCCAGGCTCTGTTCGCCTTTTTTCAAATTGACGACTTTGGGACCGCACCACAGCCCCAGATCCGCATCGTCGGTTTCGCCCGGGCCGTTGACCCGGCATCCCATTACCGCAATCGTGATCGCGTGGTCTTTGGCGTAGGCAGTCATTTCCTTGACCTGGGCCGCGAGGTCGACAAAGGCCTCGTTTTCGACACGCGAACAGCTTGGGCAGGAAATGATGTTCAGCGAGTTGGGATCAAAGCTGACCACGCTGCGAACCCGACCGGCATGGATGTCGTCCACGATCTCGCGACCGGCCTGGATCTCTTCGCCTTTGCGGGCATTGGGCAATGTCAAAGAAACACGAACCGTGTCACCGATGCCTTTACCGATCAGCTGTTCGAACGCGATGCGCGTTTTGATGATTCCGTCCGGTGGCATGCCGGCCTCTGTGACACCAAGGTGCAACGGAATGTCCGGGCGAGCTTTGGCGAAACGCTGGTTGACTTCGATGACTTTGGCGGGGTCGGAGTCCTTCAGCGAAACGCAGTATCGCACAAAGCCAATGCTGTCCAGAAACTCGCAATGCTCAAGGGCGCTTTCAAGCATCGGAGTGATCGAATCGGCAGAATCGTATTTTTCTTTTTTGGCCGGATCAACGCTGCCGCAGTTGACGCCCACACGAATCGCGCAATCGTGCTCAACGCAGGTGTCGGCGATCAAGCGAACTTTTTCCTGCCACGGTTTGTCGGTTTCGTGATGGTAAAGATGGCCCGGGTTGTAGCGGACTTTATCGACGTGCGGCGCGACATCGGTGACCAAGCGGTAGCTTTCCTGAAGGTCCACCGAAAGGTTGGCCGTTGACTGGGCTCTGATTTCAGCCAAAGCCGCAGCGTCTTTCTTGCTGTCAACCGCGATCCGAACCACGTCCGCTCCGGCGTTCTGCATCAGTTTGACCAACGCCACCGTGGCGTCGATGTCCTGGGTTTTGGTCGCGGTCATGGACTGAACTGCAATCGAGTTGCCATCGCCGATGGTGACGTTGCCGATTCGGACCGCGCGAGTGGGATTTCTCTGGATTTTGATCACGGAATTGCCGGTTGTTGATAGGCCGGGTTGGAAGGATGCTGCCGGACGTATTCTTGTTTAACGGAGGCTTTCCTACAATGCACTTCTTTCGCACGCCAGAAATGTCCCCGTGAAGTACCAACCGCAGTTAAATATTGTTCTCCACGAACCGGAAATTCCGCCCAATACGGGCGCCGTTGGGCGGACCTGCGTCGCCTTACAGGCCAAACTCTGGTTGATCAGGCCCCTTGGGTTTCAGGTTACCGAAAAATCGCTTCGCCGCGCGGGCCTGGACTACTGGCAACATCTCGAATGGGAAATCGCTGATCACTGGAACGACTTTTTGCAGCGACTGAATCCCGTGTCCGAAAGGGTTTGGCTGTATTCGCGATTCGCCACTCGCAGTTATCTGGATGTCGAATTTGAACGTGGCGACACACTGGTGTTTGGCTGCGAGACGCGTGGCTTGCCGTCGACGTTGACCGGCACCTATCCCGACCATCAATTGCTGCGAATCCCAACGCATGAAAATGTTCGCAGTATCAATCTGAGTTCCGCAGTGGCGGTGGCAGGCTTCGAAGCGTGCCGTCAGTTGGGGCTTTCGTTTTAATTTTAAGCCCGAATTATTCACCACGACGGGCGTTGATTCTACGTCTGGCCAACAGAAGTCAGGGAAACGCTGAATTTCAACAAGAAATGTGAATCATCCGGTAGATGAAAACCACAGTGATCGTTTGATCGGGTCAGAGTTTCGGATCACTGTCGGAACTGACTCTGACGCCCACGCCTCGTGAATAATCCGGGTTAATGAACGACAATCCGGTCTTCCTGGGACAAAAGAAGTCCGTTGCGGAAACCAAGCTTCGTCGTCAGGCTCACAGAACGTCCGGCTTTGGCGGCCGCGGGATCGACTTCGGATCTGAGAAGCGGTTGGAACAGATACCAGACAACGACATCGTCTTCGACCGGGAAAAGACTGCAGCATGACGAAACGTCGATCCCATCGGGTAGCTCGACCACCCGGAACAGTTTGTCCGCATACTGCGACAGCCCCGCCGAACCCTGATAGAAGCCCTGAATCGCGAGTGATTCGTCGTTCGAAAAGCACCGCAGTTCAAAGTCATCGGCAAGGAAGTGCCGAATCTCCTGCACCACATTGCCTTGGTGTTGCAACAGTTCTTGCACGTACTTTTCGGCAAGCGTTGCCGGTGCCGAAATAAGGTCACAGGGTTTCAAAATCAGATTTGCGTCGCTAAGCGCTTCGGCAAGAATCTCGATCGTATCGAGTTTGATCGGCTTGCCAGCCTCCGCTTTCCCAATCAACCTCACGGAGTAACCCGATTGCTGTGCCAGTTCGGCTTGAGTGAGCCCTTTTCGTTCCCGATAGAGCCGTATCAGACGCCCGTTGCAGGGAAGCGAACTCCCTGATGATCTACTTTGGCTACGCCGTCCCATCCCGTTCTCGTTTCCTGTTTGTATTGACAATGTGTACCTGTGTTCTTGCATTCGATTCATCATCGCGTCTGGCGTGAGGAAGGAACTGCAGAGGGGCAGTCAAAGGGGAAGGAGGGGAGTCAAGTTGTCGCTGCGTTTTGTGTGACAGCTCAGGGAGCAAGGCCAGGAGGCCATTGGCTGATCACGGTCGGCGTCAAAGGCCAATCAATCAGGCGATACTCTTTTGACTTGAAATTCGGTCTTCCTGTTCCACCAACATGCCTCCAGAAAAATGAAGTTTGGTGGTTGAACGAAACAGAAATTCACCACTGAGGTCAACCGAAGCATCCGGCTGGAACCATACCAAAACTTCATTGCCCAATGCAAAGAATTGTGATTGAATCCCAGCCGCGTTTCCGCTGAACCCATTGGGCGACCGATACAAGCGACCATAGTACTCGCTCAAACCACCGACGCCATGGTAGATGTTCTTCAGGCCAAGTCGGTTGTAGTCAGCAAGGACGTGCAACTGAAAATTTGCTGAAAGAATGTTATCGACTTGGGCAACAAACTGTTCCCGCTGCAATGACTGAGCCGAAACGTATTTCTTTGCCAAGGCAACCGGGTCGGTCATCAAGTCGATCGGACCAATCGTCTGCTCGGGACAGCTCAACGCCTCGGCAAGAACCTCAACTGTTTCCATTCGGATCGGCTGGCCGGCTTCCGCTTTGCCAACCAGACGAACCGAGTAGCCGGCCTCGCAGGCCAGCTGATTTTGTGTCATTCCTTTTCGGTCACGATAAAAACGAAGCAAATCTCCGTTGCACCGAAACGACTTGTTTCCCGTATTGCACGGATAACCCATCTGTACATCCCGTTGTAGTGTTGTTTGGATGATAAAACGCTCTTCACTGCTTAAGACACAATTCCGGCACGTCATCGAATAGAAAAATTCCGATAGCGTGAAAGTTTTTTCAAAACAGCTCATTTTTCCGGACATTTGCCGAAAAAAATCAGTCCGGTTGTCAAAATGTAAATACATCTAAACCCGGATTATTCACGAGGCGTGGGCGTTAGAATCAGTTCCGACACTGATCCGCGACTCGGATGCGTTGAAACGATCGCTGTGGTTTTCATCTCCTGGATGATTCAAATTTCTTGTTGAAATTCAGCCTTTCCCTCGCTCCTGTTGGCCAGACGCAGAATCAACGCCCGTCGTCGTGAATAATCCGGGCTAAAAGACGGCGCTGCGTGTCCAGAGGGCATCTGAAAGCTGTTTCAGGGTGACCGCTGCTGCAGTTAACACCGACCGCGTGGCCGCTCTTCAGGGTTACCGTAGGTTGTGATTGGCCGCCTGAAGCGGAACAGGGTTCGTTCTGGTTTCAGGGCGAGCAAACGGAGGTTGGCAGTGTTTTCGAAATCGGTAACCCTCGCTGCTGGCAACGAGCCCAGAGTCCAGGCCAGTTCGCCCGGCAGGCGAACCAGAACGAATTGCGTTCTTGTGTCGAACCGCAGCTCCTTGGTGCGGCAGAGGCGAAAGTAGAGTCAGCGCACTGACGGCAAACAACCGGCACGAACTGGATGCTGAATTCGGTGCTTGTTGTTGTTGATTGCATGCCGCTTGATTTCAAAGCACGGCTGCACGGGCTGGCAACCTGCTGGCGATGACTTGGCGGCTTGTTTGATCGTGCGAACGATCGCTATTCGCTCGCAAGCAATTGTTGACAGGTACTTTGATCGTACCGACCAGTTTGTTTTGTCGGGTTTTTCTGTTTGAGTTGTGCTTAAGGAATGACCGGCACATGGACTGTTCCGGGCACGTTCCTTTGTGGCACAGCGGATTCGTCTAAAACGGGTGATGAAGAGCGACTTGCCATCGATACGTTCGCGTAGCGCGAATGTCTCTTCCTGAAAGTGATCACCTATTGTGAGGCAAAAGCAGCAGGTGATCTTACTTCCGGGAGGTGAGTCCAAAACGAATAAGACCTCGGGCTACGGCCCAACAGACTCACTTCCCATCGGAGAGACAGCAAATGTTTGCGCGCAGAAACCGTCAAGCCAATTTTGGATCACGCTACAACCGTCGTACAGAAAAGGCACAGGTTCGGGCACAAAGGAGTAATCGGCACTGGATGGCCCTGTATCGCGAACGAAAAGATCGCTTCGAACGCTGGAATCGCTGCTTCAATCGTTTCATTCCTCTGACCATTAGCCGTTTCCGCTACTTCTGGGCGGCTTTGACGGGTCTGCTCAGCAGCCTCTCACAGCCAATCCCGACACAGCGTCGGGCCGTCACGATGGCACGTCACGGAATCATTGGCCGCCGCACCAATCGCAAACGCAAAAAGGGCAAAACCGCCCGCAGTTCGCACAAGAGCGACATGAGCGCCAAGACCTACGAGGCGATGGAGCCCAAGCAGATGCTGGCTGTTGATATCCTGTCCGTTGCCGGGGACAACATCATTAACTCCAGTGAGGTTTCGAGCTTTACTGTTGTCGGTAACGGCGTAGCTGCCGGCGCAGACGTCGCCATTTCTGGCCCCGGGATCACAGGCACAATCACCGTGACTGCAGATGGGACTGGAGCATTTACATCGCCTGCGATTGATGCCACTGGAACTCCCGATGGCATTGTTAGTTTTACAGCAGCAGAGCTGGATGGTTCGGGGTTACCAACGGGCGCTCCTGATGTTCAGGGTGCGATTTTGGATACAACTGCGGACGTAGGTGCTGACCTTGCCCTGTCCGTCACCGACACGACGATCAATGCTGCGGAATCAACAGCGGTTAGTTTTTCCACAAGCGGAATTGATACCGACGTTGCTGTTGCAGCCGCCATCGTTTCGTTCGAAGACAGTGCGGGCATGATTGTGACGGCGCTTGCTTCGGCGGGAACCGTCGATCTTTCGACACTTGCCGATGGGCCAATCGCGACTTCGCTGTCTGTGACTGATGGTGCGGGCAACACCGCTGACGTCGCGGGGCCGCCACTGACCCTGGATACAACCGCCGATGTTGGCAGTGATTTGTCTGTGACGTTCGATGACGTTGACGGTGTCATCAATGCCACTGAAGCAGTGCCAGGTAATTTCACTGTTGCAGGTTTGGATGCGGACGCAAGTCCTGCAACGGTCACCTTCAGCGACGGCACGAACACGATAACTGTTTCTATGGTTGGCAACGGAGCTGGCTCTCAAAATCTAAGCTCGCTCGTCGATGGTCCGATCACCGCAACGATTACTGCGACTGACGGCGCGGGAAACACCGCGACCGCGACAGACACCATCATCAAGGAAACCGTTGCGCCAACGATTACGAGCATTGATTTCAGCGACACGTTCATCGATGAATCAGATATCCCCGGGACCGTTACGCTGACGATTGTCTTTGACGAATCGCTTGACCCAAGCGTTATCCCCGCCATTGCGCTACCGCAGGCACTCGCTGCTGCAACTTTGACAGCGCCGTCGGCACCGGTGTTTAGCAACACTGGTGGTAATGCCAACGACACCTTGAGCGTCACTTACACGCTTGTCGATAACGATATCGAACTTGCCGATGTGCTGGTTAACGTTTCCGGAGCAGCCGACCTCGCGGGCAACGCAATAGCCCCTGTCACGAATCAATCCAGCGGTACCTCGATCGATACGCGGGTCGAGACTGTGACCTTCAACATCAACGATCCGGACCCACAGGAAGACAATCTTTCCGATAATGATCCGACCAATGACGACAGTATCGTTCAGGCTCAGGTCACGTTCACGATTGATCAAGCCACCACTACGCCAACGAGGATTGACTTCCGCATCGAAGGGGTGACTGCGACTGCCGGCCCTGGCCCAAATGGGGATTTTGTTGTTTTGGATCCCGATGGTCCGGGTGATGGCACTTCCAGCTTGGCGGGTAACGCATTTGTCGGCACGATCGTCATTGGTGCCGGGCAAACGTCGGCTCAGTTGGACATTGATATTGTGCCTGACTTTGTGCTCGAAGGCGATGAAACGTTTACCGTCGAAATCACCAATGCGACGATCGACGGTCCTTCGGTGGCCGGTCAGACGCCTGAACAAGTGAACTTCACTAATCCGGCAGCGGATACTGTTGTGATCGAAGACAACGAAACGGCTGCAGTCGTTTCACTCGAAGCCGTCGATGAGCACGCGGCCGAAGGCCCACTGGCGTTCCCTGCGGTTGACCCGAGCGGGGCTTCTGTTCTGACCGATGGCGGTGGAACAACTCGAACAACTGTTCAGGGCGTGGTGGATGTGTTCTTCATTGACGTTTTCGACAATGAGTACGACGAAGTCATCATTACTGGTACGGCAGGATCATCGGATGCCGGGGATGCCTCGGTTAGCGTTCGCTTCTTCTACACTGACGGATCAATCGTCGCCGCGCCTTCGGTTGTATTCCCCGATGGATCTGCGAATTTCGAAGGCACTTTCGAAGCTGATCCGACTCTGGTGCTGGATCGCATCGAAATCAGCGTCAATACCGAAGACAATGCTGACAACGGCGGGAACGGAGGCGACTTTGTATTCTCCGGTGCCCAGGGTGTGTTCAAGGGTGGCGATACGGGCCTGTTCCGCGTGACGCTCGACACTGAATTGACTTCCAATCTGAATGTGGTGATTGACACCGTGGACGGCGAAGCGGTTGCCGGCGTCGATTACTCGTTGCAGGTGGAATCCGTACCGGGCTCTGGAGTCTTTGATGTCCCGTTGACAGTGGCTCCCAATGGACGCGTTACAGTCACCGTCCCTGCCGGCGAAACGAGCATTGATATCCAGTTGACAGCTATCGAAGACACGATCATCGAAGGTGGTTTGACCGACAGTCCGGGTATCGAAGAAGCTGTTTTGAGGATTCGCTCTGACAGCGGGGCTCAGGCCAATGTTGTCGGAATTTCTTCGGATCGCACCGGCACCGTCAAGATCGAAGACAATGACTTCGGTTCAGTCAGTATTGAAACAGTCGATGCCGACGCCAACGAAGGTGTTCAGGATTCGGGCGGCTTTGTTGTTGAGCTGAAAACCGATCGAACGGCTGACAATCCTGGGGCTCCCACCACCAGCAGTCAGGACGTTTTGGTGTCCGTTGACATCACAGGCGATGCGGTTCCCGGCACAGACTTCCGCGCCACGATCAACGACAACGGCAGCAACACATCGCTTGCCAATGCACAGCGGGTTGATGGTTTCTTTTCGCTACAAAGTGATCCAAACATTCAGAACTCGACAACCGAGGCACACAACACCATCAATGGTTCGGTGACCGGTGGACCTGCCATCCACTATTTTGAGGTTGTGTTGTACGAGGACGGCAGAATCACTGCGGATATTGATGGCGCCAACTTCAATTCGCATCTTAGGATCCTGAACACGGACTCGGGCCAGTTGGCCGATGCGCGTTTCGGCAACAACAACAACGCTGGAGATGCTGGCAGTTCCGGCGTTCAGGATGCTCGCATTCGTACGGATGTATTGGACGCGGGCACTTACTTCATCGAAGTTTCACGTTTCAGGAATAATGCGAACGGTGGCAGCGGCTTTCCCACGGCGCAAACCCGCACGCTGCCACTATTCAATGGCAGCAACTACACGCTGCATGTTTCGATTTCGAACATGGACGAAGGCGTTCTGATTCCTGCTGGGCAAACGTCGACTTCGTTTAACATCGACCCAATCGATGACGCAATCCTGGAAGGCGGAACCTCGCAATCCTTCGGATCCGAAAGCGTTAACTTTGAGTTGACTGGATTCGAGCGCCGCGATCCCGATATCCGCATCCACGAAGGCGGCGAAATTGATGAGGCTGTTGTCATCACCGACAACGATTCCGGTTTCGTAAATCTGGTGGCCAATGACGACCAGGCTGACGAAGATCCGCTGTTCAATTCTAACCCCAATGATGGCCAATTTACCGTCAGCTTGCAGCGATCCAGCACCAACGCTGCCCCGGTCACCAGCTCAATTGACACCGTTGTCCAATTTACTGTTTCAGGTGCTGCTGATCTGGGTGATGACTACGAACTGGTCGTCAGCAACAACGGTAGCATCACATCGACCAGCGTTCCTAATGTATTCCTGCTGACCGTCCCTGCAGGACAGTCGGAAGTCACCATCACCGTTGACGTAAATGACGACACGATCATCGAAGATCAGGAATCGGTCGATCTCACGCTCGACGGGGCCATTGATGACGCTCCAAACTCGGGCGACTGGGATTTCACAATCGATAACGTTTCCAGCGTTGTCACAATCGACGACGAAGATGCGTCGAGTGTCACGATTGATGGAACGGCCTTTGCCCAGGAAGGCGGACAGGACGGTGTGTTTACCGTTTCGCTCGACAGCCCCCACGTCAGCGACACCGATACGGATGTGATTTTCCAACTGGTGTTCCCGGCTGGTGTTTCACCATCGACCATTTTGGCTGACATTGACCTGAGCAGCATCCTTGGCGGGGACGTGATTCTGTTTAACGCCTCAACGGACACCACAATTGCCAATAGCGATGACCTGTTTGGGCTGCAGGGTGTGGTCCGCATCCCGGCCTTCACACCATCAGCCGAGATCAACATCGCGGCTTTGGATGATCTTGGGATTGAAAATACCGAATTCGTTCGTGTTTCTTTGGAGGGCATTTATCGCAACCAGTCGGATTCCAATATTGAGGTCACGACCGACCCGGAACTGGCAACCGATGTGATTGAAGTCCGTGACAACGACCTGGCTTTCGCTCAAATCGTTGCCGTTCAGGACGCTGCGGAAGCAAATACCGATGGCCAGTTCCGGGTCAACCTGGTTGATGCCAGTGGCAATTTGGTGACCACGGACATCGACATCACCGTGTTCTACGATGTGTTGAATCCAAGTTCCGCAGCCAATCCGGCATTGACCAATGATGGCGTCAACGCGGACTATCGCCAGCTCTCGGGCGAGGTTGTTATTCTGGCAGGATCGTCGGGAGCAGATATTGACGTTGAGGTCTTTGATGACTTCAATCGGCCGACCAATGAAAGCGACGAAACGGTCGATCTTCAGTTGACCAGCACCGACGCTTTGACGACGCAGGTCCAGGTAGACGATAGCGAGGCTGATACGGAAGCGTCGATCACCATTTTTGACGATGACGAGATTGAAGTCGTTATCGAAGCGTCGGATCCTTACGCTCGAGAAGGCAATGATAACGGCCAATTCGAAATTCGATTGACCGGATTCAGCGACGCGCCCGTCGAAGTTGATCTGGGTGTTTTGCTGGGCAATGGCGTCTTTGCAGATGCGACTTTGGGTGCTGACTACAACCTATCGGGAACCGTCGTTACCTTTGCTGCGAACCAGGGAACTTCCGAGTTTGTAGACCTGAACGTGATCAACGATGCCGTTCTGGAGGAGTTCGTCGAGCAGGCCGAAGTCGGAGTCAATTCGATCATTTCTTCCAACAGCGGAGTCAGCCTGCATGGCGATTCGGCAGTTGTCAAAATCCATCCTGACCCAACGGTTCAGGTTCAGGCCCTAGATCCTGCGGGCACCGAAGGGGGTGCTGACGCATCCTTTATCGTCCACTTGCCATTTGTCTTGGATGGGGATGGTCCGGTCTTTGATCCGGACTCGCCGTTGGGAGCCCAAATTGGAACCGCCGATGGCGATTTGACAGTGACGTACAAAATCGGTGGCGACGCCACCAATGGCGATGATTTCACCTTGTTGACCGGAACCGTTACGATTCCGGCAGCCGATGGCTATGCGATCATCAACGTGGATATCACCGATGACAACATCATTGAGGATCTGGAACGTGTCTCGATTCAGATCGAGAGTGTTACGGCCGCGAATCCAAATGATGGCGACGTTACCGTTCGCAGGGATCTGTATTCGGTTAGCCCGGATGATGAGTTCCTGCGAGTCCTCAATACCGACGTCAGTGACAACATCGATTTCAACAATGATGGCAGTACTGACAGTTCGGTTGCCATTACGATCGATGGCGTGGCCGTCAATGGTGGTTTTGGACTGGCCTTGGAACCGGGAACACATGATCTGTACGCCGTTGTCGAAACAGACGACATTTTCCGTGCTTTGGTCATCGTTGATCCAGCTACCGGTATCGCCGAACTGGTCGGGTCTCTTGGAGACGATGACTTCCGCGATATCGAATTTGATGGAAGTGGCGCCCTGCGTGGCGTGACCTTTGGTGGTGTACTTTACACGATCAATCAATCGACCGGTGCGATCTCGGGGGGCATTCAACTGGCAGACAGTGGGCAGACCGATTCACTTGGATTCAATCCAGTCGACGGCGTCCTGTTCCATGGCGAAAACGAAACGCTCAGGGACGTAGCCGGGAATGTTGTCGCCGGGACATCAGGTGGTTTCGATTTCAATGCTCTAGCGCATCGCGAAAATGGTAACTTTGCCGGCAATTCGTTCTTCGCTGCGGACAACGACGACTCGGATCTGGATCTGCACGTGTTTGATGATTCGACTTCAGCGTTGGACGCTGAATCGTTTTTGTTCGGCGATCTTGACCACAACGTGGAGTCGCTTGAGTTCGTCAAAACCAACGCGTTTGTCACGATCAGCGATAACGATACGGGTTTTGTCGAAGTCAAACCCAGTTCTGATGGTGCGGATAACCTGAATGACGACGTCGATGCCGGGTTTGACATTACTTTGCGAGGCCCCGATGGCACCACGGCCACGACTTCGGACACCGACACAATCGTCGCGTTCGAAATCGATAATACCGCAACCCCATTCTTGGGTGCCCAGACGGCAACCGGTACGGCCTTCCAGAATATTGACGGATTCCCCGGCTCAGGCTTTGGTGGTTCGCTGTTCTTCTCGCCCAATGGAGCAAGCACGCCACACACGATCATCAACGGTGTTGACGATGCGACGTACACGTTCACGTTTACCGTTCTCAACGATGGCGATCTGGTCGACATCGGATTCGATTCGGGCTCGGGTACGATCCAGGTGTTTGATGGAGTTAGCACTTCCGGGGCTAATTCGCTGGGAATTGCATCAAGCGTGTTTGCCGCCGGACTCGATGCCGGCACCTACACGATCCGGGTCGTTGTTGATGATGCCAACATCACAACCGTTGATTCGTTCTCGTTGAACGTGGCGATTGAAAACCACCTGATCGCGGACTATCAGTTGACAACTGCTACGGGCGTCGACTTGACGCCAACGAGCACCGACGGCAGCCAGTTCCAGGTCACCATCCCGGCCGGTGAAGAATCGGTGAGGGTGGTCGTTGATACCTTCAACGATACCCAGATCGAAGATCTGGAAGTGGTTTCGCTGTGGTTGGATTCGGTTGTCGATGGCGACGAAGACATTCATCTTGGGTTTGCCTTCTTCACCGATAACGTGACTGGCATCGGCGGTTCCGATGGCATTGGCCGCGTTGATATTGACGGCACGGGTCTGGAACAGATTCTCAACACCGATGCCCTTGTTTTAGGCGATTCGGATCCATTTGGAATCTCGATCGATCGAGAAGAGGGATTCATTTACTACAGCGGCAACGATCCGGGCGTTCAGGGTATCTTCCGAGCCCAGCTTGGATTTGATGGACGGGTCATCGCCGGCACTGCAGAACGAATTGTCGATACTTCCTTTGATCCACGCGGGATTGTCGTCGCCGGCGATTTTGTCTACTGGGTTGATGAAGATACCTCCGAGTTGCACCGAGCACGCAAGGATGGCAGTGGCGTGATCGAGGATCTGCTGGATCTGCCAGACAGCGTGTCGGATCTGGATGATCTGGCAATCGATGAAGTCAACAATGTGATTTACTGGGTCGACGATGGTCTGGATCGCATTTCGCGAGCGAACCTTGATGGTTCCAGCATCGAGACGATTGTTCAGTTCTCTGCTACCAATCCTGGCAGCCCGCAATCAATCGCCCTGGATGTTGAAGGCGGTAAGGTCTACTGGACCAATGCAGCCAATGACACGATTCAGCGTGCGGATCTTGACGGAAGCAACCTTCAGACGATTGCCAGTTCTGGCACTGGATTCCCCAGCGGCATCGCCCTGGATCTGAAGAACGACTTTGTCTACTGGACCGACACTTCACCTGGCGGCGCCGGAGTCGAGACGATTCGCCGTGTGTTCTTTGGTGATTTGCCAGCGACAGGGTTTGTGGCACTACAACCTTCAGAAGTTGTTGCTGATGTATCGGCACTTCCAGGTGTTCAAAACCTGAATCACCTGGAAATTGATGTTCGCACGCACTTGCACGCGTCAGTGAACATCGTCGACAACGACACAGCGGTCGTGTTTGTCAGCACTGACAACACCCTTGCCGAAGCACTCGACGATACGGATAGCGATCCGGGTCAAGCACGCGAGCCAGGAACTTCAACGGCCGATCACAAGGACATTGTGGTCAGCTTGCGGGATGCCAATGGCAATCCTGTGACCAGCCAGTCGGGCACCACGATTAACTACGTTTTTGATTCGGCCAGCACGGCAACCAACGGCGAAGATATTCTTACCCTGGACGGTAACGTTTTCATTCCGGCAGGAACTTCATCAGCGGCGTTGGATTCATTGGGCACCAATCCATCGGTATTCGTTATCGATGATTCGGTTCTTGAAGGTGATGAGACCGTTATTGTTAGCCTTGATCAAACCAGTAATTCTGCGATCACCGTCGTAACGAGTGCCGATCCGAATTACTCGACTGATGAGGACACCGGATTCGTGGTCATTGTTGACGACGAGTCGGCAGAGGTTTCCATTGACGCTGTCGATTCAATTGCCAAAGAAACCAATGGCGTTGACGAAGCTCTTAATCCGGGTGTGTTCCATATCGATTTGACGCAGCCTAGTGTCAGTGACACGACGGTAGAGTTTCGGGTGACAACCGATGCTGAAGCCGGAGATTTCACGCTTTCGGCGCCTGCGGCCAACGATCTGACATTGGTTTCGCCAGGAGTTTATACGGTTGTTATTCCGGGAGGGAACTTTAACCCCGGTGCGGTGATCACTGTCAATGTGGCGGATGATTCGATCGTTGAACCGAACGAATTTGTCCGCATCGAGGTCCTTGGAACGGATAACTCAGTGATCGGCGTTGGTGCTTCGGCAAGCGACACGGTCACAATCTTCGACAACGACGTCGCCAAGGTGATTATTGAAAACAATGGCGATGCAACCGAATCGACCCAGCCAGGTGCGTCACCAGGTGAAGACGGTCAGTTCGTTGTCTCTCTGGTTAATCCGTTGACGGGCCAACATATTGAAAGTGAAACCGACACGACCGTTCGCGTCCTGCTGGATGCGGCCAGCACCGCATCCTTTGGTGCTGATTTCGTGATTCCCGGATTCGTTGATATCGTTCCAGGGCCAGGAGTCCTGTACGCTGGCGAAATCACTTTCACTGGTAACGGCGGAATCGCTGGCAGTGCTGGTTCAGGCGCCTACCAACAGTTCATCGACGTGGAATTGCTGGCAGAATCGCCGGGAAGTTCTACCAATCCGCTGGATGTGGGTGACGAGTACGTTCAACTCAGCCTCGACCCAAGCTTTGGTGTCGCGACCGACGATCGGGACTTCGATGGAGACATGACCGACGCTGATGACAACGATGGTGTTGTCGGTGACCTGCAGATTGAACTTGATGTTGCTCCTTCATCATCGGTCAGTTCTTTCACTACTGATGGAGGCGGTTCTGGCGATGACGATGGTTTGATTCACTTCCAGTTTGACGAAGACAATCCTTGGGAAGACATCTACGTCGAAGGCATGGGCATGAATGTGGCCCGAGTCGAGATCAATGATGAAACGTTCAGTGTCAGTATCGCAGCCACCGATGAAAACGCGGCTGAACCGGGAACCGGTGCTGGCGACAGCGGCCAATTCACGATCACGATTGACAATCCGTTCCAGTTTGGCGACACGATTGTCAACTACGTGGTAACTGGAACGGCGACAACGGCATCGTTGGGTGATGACATTAGCCTTAATCCGAACACGACCAATCCGCAGGACTTTGCAGATCTGGACGGGTTCACTGGAGCGACGACCTTTAACGCAGGTACTTCCAGCGAATTTACCATCGACGGTCAAATTGTTATTCCAGCCGGCCAGAGCTTTGTGTTGCTGGATGTGGATGTGATCGATGACCTGCTCAACGAGCAAAACATTGATCCGGAAACTGTGATCGTAACCTTGACCGGCCTGGACAGTGAACTGACGTCCGCGGTCGAAAACAGTTCGTCGATCGTAGATAGTACCGCCGTTTTCGCGGCTTCCAACCGAGTATTGGGCACTGATCTCTCGGCCACAGTCAATATCTTTGATAATGATGGCGGGACGGTGACACCATCGGTTAGCGATGGCGTTGCGATCGAACCCGACAGCCCCGGGAACGACGGACAGTTCACACTGACCCTGTCCAACCCAAGCACAACCGCGACAACCGTCCGGTTTACGCTCGGCGGTGACGCGGTCGTGGCTCCGTTTGGTACCGCTGACACAGCCACCGATCAGGGTGACTACGTGATTGAGCTGGCCGGAGCTTCCGGAATCGGTGGTGCATCGCTGACGAATGTTGGTAGCAGTGCCACGGTATACGACGTCACGTTTGCTCCGGGTCAGACCGAAGTGCTGATCGACCTGGTCACGCTCGATGACTTCATCATTGAGAACGACGAAACGGCCACTCTGACCGTCAACGGCGTTCAGACTGGCAGTCCTGGCATCACCGCTGGTGGATCGTCCTCGATCGTTATCGAGGACACCGATATTGGTGAGTTGCAACTGGACGTTCTGGACGGAATTGCTCTGGAAGATGGTTTTGGCGATCAGAACGAGGCGAGATACGTTCTGCGTCTGGTGGATCAGGACGACAATACCCAGCGTCTGGCCAGCGACACCGATGTCGAGGTGACCTTTGCTGTGACCGGTGGAACTGCTGCCTTGGGTGCTGATTTTGACTTTGGCAGCATTGTCGACACGGTTGTGATTCCGGCTTTCAATGGTATCGACCCCGACTTCTCGCTAGGCGAGGATGCTGAAGCGACGTTCATTGTCTTCGCTCTGGACGATGAGATTGTCGAACTGACCGAAACGGTCGAAGTCACCACCACGGCGGTTGATAGTGGTGCCAACAACCCTGCGGTTGTGCTGCACTCAGACCTGGCAGAGCGAACCGGTGTGGTTTCCATCCTTGATGATGACGTTGCTACGGTTTCGATTTCCAGTGACGCCGCAGACGGGGCAGATCCGGACGCAGCTGAAACGGATCCTCAAGGTCAAAACGATGGTCAGTTTGTCGTCCTGCTTAGTGAAGTGAGTTCAACCGACACGGTTGTCCGGTTCGCAGTCGATGTCTCAAATACAGAGGCGTTCTACGGTGCTGACTTTACGCTCAACGGGCAAGCTGGACCATTCATCTTTGGCGAAGTAACGATCCCGGCCGGTGATCTTTCAGCTCCGATCACGCTTGACGTTATCGACAACCTGACTCAGGAAGATACTGAAAATGTTACTGTTGAGTTGATTACCGTTCCGGGCACCAATGGTGTCGGCGGTGATCAGAACATCACGATCGACGGTGCCGCTGATAGTGCGACCATCGCGATTGTCGATAATGACTTGCCGACATTCACTGTGGTCAATACTCAGGCCAACGAGGGTGATGGTCAAATCACATTCACCATCGAACTGTCACAGCCAATCGATATCGATGTCGATGTGTTCCTGAATCTGAGCGATGGCACCGCAACGGGTGCGGGTTCGCTGGATGCAAGTGTCTCCAATGAGGACTTTATCAACAATGATGGCGGTACCGTTGGAAACACCGGCACGGTGAACTTCCCTGCCAATGGCGGTGTTTCGGGCACGGATCTGACACGTACGATCACAATCGATATCAACGATGACGTCTTCGTCGAACTTGACGAACTGTTCACCGCACAACTGATTATCGATGGTGGTTCGACGCCAACGACGCTGTCCGATGGCAGAGAAGTTGTCATTCTGGACAACCAGTCTCTTGGCACGAACTTTGGTCAGGCTTTGATTGTCGACAACGACACGGCCACGTTTACCATTACCGGTATCGATGGCAATGATCCGACCGTGGACGAAGGAACCAACGCGAACCCTTACGTCAACAACGCGGCTTTGACGACGGTTTCCTTTGAGATCACTTCGTCCAATCCGATTGATGTCAATGTTCCACTAACGGTATCCTTTGGTGGCGGCACGGCAAACGGAGCGAACTTCAACGTCGATGGCGCACCTGGATCACTCCAGATCAATCAAACGTCTGTTCCGTTTGGCACTGACTTTGACAGTGGTTCGCAAACCGTGACCTTTAATGCCGGGCAATTGTCCCAGACGGTTCACGTGGGTGTTGTTCAGGACAACATCGTTGAAGGCGGAGCTGCGACGACGCTGCCATCCTTTGGTGTGGAAACGTTCGTGGCCAGCCTGAATGCTTCCGACTCTGCACTGGGTGATCGTGCCCATGACGATTCGGATGATTCGACGGCGACGATCCATGATCGTGATGCTGGCGATCCAACTGCAGATGATGGCGGTTTGACTCGCGGAGGCGACAACGATCAGGCGGTCATCACGGTTGTTGCTACCGACGATGAAGCGGCTGAACCAACGGACATTCCTGTCTTTAATAACGGCGTATTTACAATTACGCAGTCCAACCCAAGTTCAACGGCAACCGTCGTCAGGTTCCAGCTTTCGGGTGATGCTCAATTCGCCGGACCTGATGCGGATTATTCCCTGACGGCATTTGTCTCTGGAACGACAACTCCTGTCGCTTTGGTGAATCTAGGTGGTGGAGCTTACACCGTCGAAATTCCGGGCAGCCCGGGCAATGTTGAAATCACTGCGGTCGATGTCGTTGTCAACGTGATTGACGACGATGTCACAGGTGATGCCGACGATGGCGACGGAGTGCTGGAAGACGATGAACAGGTGACGCTGACTTTGGTCAGCGTTGACAGCGGTGATCCGGAAGTTTCGCTTGGTTCAGCCAACCAATCTGACACTGTCCAGATCGACGACGATGACGAAGGTCAGGTATCGGTGGTAGCGACTGATCCCGATGCCGCTGAAACCGATCCGGCAGGTCAGGACGACGGAAGGTTTGTCTTCTTCCTGCGTGATAACGCGGGCGATCTGACGCTAAGCGATTCTGACACTGTGATTGAATTCCAGGTGGCACTTCCAACGGGAAGCAGTCCAAATACTGATCCGATCAACGGTCAGGCCAATCCTTTCAATGACTTCACTTTCGACAGCAATCGTGGATTCACGTTCGATCCCACCACCGGCATTGGAACCATTACGATTCCAGCGGGTGAGTCTGATGGGTACCTGGATGTCAACGTGGTTGATGACACTCTGGCAGAGTCAGCCGAACAGGTCACTGTCACGATCGTGGATTCGATCAGCAATCCTGCC
Source organism: uncultured Pirellulaceae bacterium (assembly GCA_937928555.1). Classification (GTDB taxonomy): domain Bacteria; phylum Planctomycetota; class Planctomycetia; order Pirellulales; family Pirellulaceae; genus Mariniblastus. The sequence continues at coordinate 25,121 of CALFWR010000021.1, read as the reverse complement.
GGCAACGCGGACATCGATGTTGATGTTGCGAATGACGAAGCAGTGGTCACGATCGCGGCCAGCGATGGCTTGAAGGTGGCTATCACCGGCACCTCCAATGCGACAGAGGATGATTCAAACGGAACATTTGTGTTCAGCCTTCTGGATGCTACTGGGGCGGCAGTCGCTCTCGAAGCGGGAGACACCCCGGGCGATGCAGGAATCGAAATCTTCTTTGAAATCGTTCTGACGGATCCGATAACCGGAGAAGAAATCACGACTGCGGATGTCGGAAGCGACTTCCAGTTTAACGATTCGGTCATCGTTGGTGTTGGTTCAAGCTCCGAAATTTTGACTGTAGATGTCAATGAAGACCTGTTGATCGAGGGAGACGAACTGATTTCGATTCGGATTACCGGTATTCAGTTTGTTCAAGGAGCGACTCCGGCGAATGAGCTTCTCGATGGTGAAGCGATCTGTTTTGATGAAACGATCGCAACAACGACAATCATCGACAACGACACTTCGTTCGCTGTCACTAACGTGAGAGTGGCTTCTACCGAGTTTGCTCCGGCGTTCAGCAACCTGATTGATCCAACAGGGCCAGTAGGATTCCAGGGATACTCGATTCCAACCGGTGCCGGCCAGGACGATACGCTTCCATGGGTCAACCTGGATACTATCCTGGTGACATTCAGCGAAGACGTTGACGTATCAACGCTTAATCTGAGCAACTTTGAGTTGCAAGGACTCAATGATACGCCAGACATCACGGGCTTGACTTACGATGCGGGATCCCGCACGGTCCGTTTGGAACTTGACAGCGTGATTGGCAGTGACCGGGTTCGTCTGGAGATTGTTGATGGCTTGGCGAGTGAAAGCGGATCGAGGCTCAATGGCGAATTCACCAATGGTGTCAGTGGGTTTAACACTGGAGATAACGTTGTTGGAGGTGACTTCAACTTCGATTTCAATGTGCTTCCGGGAGACTCGACTCGTTCGGCTGACCCGAATACTGCCCGAACTACTGTGGGCGATGCCAGCTTGGTATTCGGTTCATTGGTTGGATTGCCATTTGGTGTTAATACGAGCAATCTGGCGTTTGACATCTATTCGGATGTGGATGGAAGCGGCGTGGTGAATGTTGGGGATGCTTCGGCGATCTTTGGATTACTGGTTGGCCAACCCTTCGGATTCGGACTTCCGTCTGGCGGTGGAAGCAGTAGCTTCTCTGCCACTGGTGGCCCGGGCAATACACCGTTCTTCAGCTCAAAATTGCAGGCTGATGTGGATGAGGGAAGTTTCCTGACCAGTACGAGTCAATTTGACTCCGGATCAAATTTGGGAGAATCGTCGGGCGAACTGGCTGGCCATATCGAAGCTGGTGATGACGGCAAATTTTCCCAGCGAGACTCGTTTTTCGAAAAGTCTGCTACAGACGATGGACAAACGGACTTCGAATTTAGTAACAACACCTTCAAGGACTCAATCGAGACCAAACTGGATGTTTCCTTCAAAAAGTAGGTGGAACGAAACTGGCACGTTCCTTGTGGAGCGTTCCTTTCTAACGAGAATAAATCAATGAGAACGCTGACCTTGAGATTGAGAGAACTTTTAATGACCAAAAATATTGTTACTTGCGGCTTGCTGTTGTTTTCCTTCCTGGCATTTTCGCAAGCTGCTCAAGCTGAAATTGTTGTCGGGCTGGATGTGTCTCCGGATCCATTCGCTGCGAGCACATCCGGGACGATCACTGGATTTGTCGATGTGACCGGGGGCGATGCATCCACGCAATTTGGTGGCTATGCCTGGGGAATTCAGGTCGCCGCAATCGGCGGAGCAGACATCAATGATTTCTCTGTGACTTCTGCTTCTGCGGGCGAGATCGGATCTACAACACTTGACGATACCTCCTTTGCCCCGGATCTCGTTATATCCGGGGTCGGGCCTCCAGTCACTGCCGGTGCTGACAATCGTGTCAACCTGTTTACGCTCAATTTTGACATTGCCGCTGGGGCAACCGAATTGGGTGGGTTCACATTTGATGTAACCACATTGCAGGGGAACGATCCGCAACTCACTGACAACACTGGAGCACCAATCGCCTTTACATTTGATGGCATTGAAGGGCGTGCGAATTTCGCGGCGGTTCCCGAGCCTGGAAGTTTGGCTGTGGTTTGTCTGTTCGGTGGCCTGATGGTAACTCGACGTCGCCGAAACTCTGCGACTTGCTAACGTTGAAATTTGCAGCGATACTATTGCCAGTTCTGGTTTAGCCCGGATTATTCACGAGGCGTGGGCGTTAGAATCAGTTTTGACAGTGATCCGCGACTCTGATGCGGTGAAACGATCGCTGTGGTTTTCATCTACCGGATGATTTACGTTTCTTGTTGAAATTCAGCTTTTCCCTTGCTCCTGTTGGCCAGGCGTAGTATCAACGCCCGTCGTCGTGAATAATCCGGGTTTAGTCGGGATGGGATGAGTTATTGGCGTCAACCGGGTCCGTTCGGTTGACGCCATTTTTTGTTCTTTTCGAATGCGTTACAGCTTGTAAACAAGCTGCTTTTTGACACTGCGAGAGCAGACAACCAAACAGGAGTAAATGGGATGACTCAGGTATTGATTTATGAAAATGTGACGCCGATTTCCAGCGAGAAACATCGGGACTTGTCGATCGAGTCGGTCAGTTTTGAGTTTGCATCGAAGATCAACGCGGTGCCGCTGACGGCGGTCGAAATTCCGCTGGCGTCGCGCGAGTACACGATTGTGTTCTCCGGAAATGAGGAAGCGGTGACGCCGATGGTGGTGCTGGGTGTGGAAGGCGAATCGAACCTGTTTCTGGATCAGGATTTTCGCTGGAAAGCCGATTACGTTCCGGCGTTTATTCGACGCTATCCGTTTGTGTTTTCAAGCAGCGAAGACAAGAAGCAGTTTACGCTGTGCGTCGATGAGCAGTGGTCGGGGTGCAATCAGGAAGGCCGTGGGCAGCGTCTGTTCGATGCTGATGGGAAAAAGACGCCGTATACCGAAAACATGCTGAAGTTTCTTAGTGACTATCAGAAGCAGTTTGCCAACACGCAGAACTTTTGCAAGAAACTGAAGGAGATGGATGTGCTTGAGCCGATGCAGGCGAACATCAAAAAGCCGGATGGGCAGACAAGGTCGCTGCGCGGTTTTTACAGCGTCTCGCGGCAGAAACTGAAGGCTCTGGCGCCCGAGAAGATGGCGGACTTGGCCCAGTCCAACATATTGGAGCTGGCGTATTTGCAGATGGCGTCGATGAACAATCTGCATTTCATCGTCAATCGATTCGTGCCCAAGAATCCGGGTGACGTGGATCAGGACGAACCGGTCAGCTAAAGCTGTTTGGTTTGGAGGCTGACGGATGTCAGAACAGAAAAAGCCGGCTTGGATGTTTGATCCAAGCCGGCTTTGATTTTGGAGTTGCGGGAGCCGGATTTGAACCGACGACCTCGAGGTTATGAGCCTCGCGAGCTACCTGGCTGCTCCATCCCGCAGCGAAATAATAGCGAGGCGGAATTCTTTGTCGAGGCCTGTTTGGAAAATTTCTGCAGGAATGGGGAATGGGGAATGGGGAATGGGGAGTGCGGAGTGCGGAGTGCGGAGTGCGGAGTGCGGAGTGCGGAGTGCGGAAATGGCGAGGGCGGACGGAGAAATGGGGTTGAGTACTGAGTACTGAGTACGGGGTCGGAGGGCGGATGCAGAGGATTCGGGGTGCAGTGCCATTGCCTTCTGGAGAAAGCGGCGGTTGAAATATGGAGTAAACAGCGTCCGTGTTTCGCTAGCGAGTGGTTCAGCAAAACGTGAATTTTCGATTCCCTCATCAAAATCGGAAAAATTGTGAGTCTGCGGAGTAAAGGCTGCCGACAGAATAGGTGGGTTCATTTACTGATCCCGCGAGGGGGGACACTCGCAAAACCAGCATCGGCACGAGGCCGAAGATATGTTGGATGTTGCGTTCCTTCTGGCGGTCCACGTTCGAATCCGCTTTTCGCTTTTTTGAAAACGCTCAACAATACCGCTGCCATCCAAAGTCTCTTGGACCCAGGAAGTTTGGCTACCGTAGTCATTCCGAAACAAAGGACTCTGCAGCGCGGGATTGCCAGGAGGAATCTGATGCGACGTTTATTTTTGGGACTTGCGGTCGCGGCATCAGCGCTGCTTTCCAGCTCAGCCATGGCTGACGACACGCAAATCGCTGACTTTATCCAAAGTCGACTGCAAGTTGCTCAACAGCAAGGTCAACTACGTGGTTTCAACGTAGACCTTCAAGTTGAAAACGGAACCGTATGGTTCAAGGGTTACGTTTCTAACCCGGAGCAGGAAATGATGATCCTGCGAACAGCTCAAGAAGCCGGTTACCTCGGTGTGGTCCAGGTTGTGGACGACATCGATGTAAAAGCTGCAAATCAGTCTGCTTCAAAACAGGCCGCATACCAGTCAGGTCCACAAACAGGTCAGGCGCTTCGCCCAGCGAGTTTCGCTCGACCCGTTCCAGCCCCCAAGGCCATCGCGCCTCAGGGCTATATGGATCCCGCTGTAGGTGGCTCAATTGTGGGCGGTGGAGAAATCATCTCAGGTGGAATCATCTCAGGTGAGCCACTTCCGTTCGCATCCGCTGCTGGAGCTCCTGCTGGCGAGCCACTCGCCATCGGTGGTCCTGCAGGCGGTGGTGGTTTTGCGGCGGCTCCTTCGGGATCGCCAAACCTTCCCGGTTACGCGTGGCCAGGGTACGCGGCTCATCCGAACTTCGGTGCCGTCTCATACCCCCGTCAGTACTCGGCTTCGGCCTGGCCTTACATCGGCCCATTCTATCCTTACCCACAAGTCCCACTGGGATGGCGTAAGGTAAGTCTTGAGTGGGATGACGGATTCTGGTTCCTTGACTTCCACGACAAGTCACGTCACTAAACCGACGGATCTGACAAGTCAACTCAAAAGCCCGGTTCAAATTGGACCGGGCTTTTTCGTTGGTTGATTTGCGATGGGTCCAAGCCGCAGTGCCCAGAATAACACCCCGAGAGCCTGAACCGCAGGGCTCAAGTTATCCGTCTTTTTGTTTCACGGGTCAGATACGATGGCAAACAAGCAAAGACATACCACGCTGGTCACCGGCGGAACCGGATTTGTAGGCCGCTACCTGCTTCCGGTGTTAGACAAAAAAATCCTGACCACAAGAAACGTCGATGCGGCCCGGCGAAAGCTGACTGATACCAATGCCGAGTTTTTGCAGTGGTCGGATGACTTTGAGCTTCCCGCAGAATCAGAAATCGACGCGGTGGTAAATTTGATGGGCGAGTCCATCGCAGAGGGCCGCTGGGATGCGAGCAAGAAAGAGCGGATCCGCTCCAGCCGAATCGACGCGACGAATGCTCTGGTCGATCAGATCCTGAAACTGCAGCAAAAACCCAAAGTTCTCGTCGCGGCTTCGGCGGTTGGAATCTACGGCGATGCGGGAGATGCCCTTGTCGAAGAAGGCCACCCGTTAGCCGATGGTTATCTGGCTGACGTTTGCCGTGATTGGGAATCCGCCAACCTGCGGTTGGCCGAACACGGTGTCCGCGTGGTCTGTCTGCGAATCGGAATCGTGTTGGGCAAGGAAGGTGGTGCGATGGCCAAAATGATCCCGCTGTTCAAATGGGGGATCGGCGGCAAGCTTGGCGATGGAAAGCAGTATGTCCCATGGATCCACGTTGCTGATCTTGCGGAGATGATCCGCTGGTCGATCCATTATGAGAACGTCAGTGGAATTCTGAATGCAACGGCTCCGCATCCGGTCACCAATGCGGAGATGACCCGCTCATTGGCGAGGGCCATGCATCGACCGGCGTTTCTGCCCGCTCCAAAGTTTGGGCTGCGTTTGGCGTTGGGTGAGTTTGCTGATAGCTTGTTCAATTCGCAGAGGGCGGTTCCAAAGGCGGCTCTTGAGCACGGATTCAAGTTCCAGTTTTCAACGATCGACGAAGCGATCAAGGCAATTGTAGGTCAGTGACGACGTGGATTGGTTTGGACATTGGCGGCGCGAATCTGAAGGCCGCCACTTCAATGGGCGATGCCTGTTCGGTTCCGTTTCCGCTATGGCGCGAGCACGAGTTGTTGGGTGAGCGATTGCGTGAGTTGGTCTGCCCTCTGATCTGCCAAAACGGGAATGGTTCTTCCCAGCGGGTCGCAGCGGTGATGACTGGCGAGCTGGCGGATTGCTTTGCAAGCAAAAAAGAGGGCGTCGAGTACATCGTTGATTGTCTGGTTTCGGTTTGCGATCGGCTGGGCTTGTGTGCTCCGATCTTTGGAAGCGTGGCAGGCCCGTTTCTGGATCCTGAATCCGCGAAACGACTTTGGCTACAGGTGGCGGCGTCGAACTGGTACCTGACGGCGTTGTTTGCCAGTGGATTGTTGCCCGATGAAAGTGGAATTCTGATCGACGTGGGTTCGACAACGATGGACGTCATTCCGTTTTCATTTGGCCGCGTGACGGCGATCGGGAAAACGGATGTGCGGCGATTGGAGCACGGCGAATTGGTCTATGCTGGGGTTGGACGCACTCCGGTGGTTGGTTTGCTGGGCAGCGTCGAAATCAACGGACGGAAAATCCCTCTAGCCAGTGAGTACTTTGCCTCGGTCAAGGACGCGTTGGTGGTTGCCGACGAGCTTGCCGAAGACCCGGACGATGTCGAAACAGCGGACGGACGACCGCGGACGAAATCTTACGCTCGCCATCGCTTGGCCCGATGTTTGTGTGCGGACGAATGCGAGCTTGAATCCGGGACGATCGAAACCCTAGCGGCACAGACAGTCGGGCGACTTGCGGAGTTGCTTTGCTGTTCCGTGGATCGAGTCATCGGTCGCAGTAAAGTTCCCGGAGAGAAATTTGTGATTGCGGGAACGGGCGAAGCCTGGATTCACCGGACCCTTGGTGCGGCCCGGCCTGGGGCGTCGTTCGCTGCGTTTGACGACCTGTGCGACAGTGTTGGCAGTATTGGTAGTGTTTCAAACGTCGCGCCGGCCTATTGCGTGGCGATGCTGGCAAAGGCGAGCCATGAAGGGTGAAGTCGTCATCAAGCTGGGCGGCAGCTTGTTCACGCAGCCAGCTTTGATGGCTCCAATTTCAACGTGGATCGATGGCCTTGCCGAATCAAATTTGAAAGTATCGATCGTCGCCGGGGGTGGCAAGTTCGTGGATGCGATCCGGGAGTTAAACTTTGACGACAAAGCTGCTCATGAGTTGGCTTGCGAAGCGCTGGCGGTGACGTCGACGGTGGCGGGCAAGCTTCTTGGCCTGCCGGTGCGTGACCCAAAAGAGTCATCGGACGGGCCGGTGATTCGGGACCTTTCCCGCTGGGCATTGGGGCAGGGCGACATCCCGCGCGATTGGACGGTGACCAGCGATTCGATTGCCGCATTGTGGGCTGCGCAGCGGAACGCCGACGCGTTGGTGCTGGTCAAGTCGATCGCTCCGCCAAGCCGCAAGGTGTTTGAACTGATCGAATGCGGATTTGTGGATCGGTTCTTTCAGACGGCGGTGGCAGGATTGGACGAAGTTCGAATTGCTTGCGTGGAGGGGGAATCGTGCGTTGCCGAGTTTCCGCTAGAATGAGGGTTGTCAGGAAAATCAAAGTCATTGAATAATTGAAGCAATCGAGGGCCCTCATGTCGCTACTGGAACAATTGAAGTCACTTACAACCGTCGTCGCAGATACCGGAGACTTTGCTGCGATGAAGGAGCTTGAGCCGGTTGATGCGACGACCAATCCGTCGCTGATATTGCAGGCCTCGCAACTGGAACAGTATCAGCCGTTGGTCGACAAAGCCGTCGTCGACGCCAAGGGTTCGCTGGACAACGCCCAGGATTTGGTGAGCGTGAGCTTTGGCAAGGAGATTTTGAAAATCGTTCCCGGTCGGGTTTCGACAGAAGTCGATGCAAGGCTTTCATTTAATACCGCCGCGAGTGTCGAGAAAGCAAAAAAATTGATTGGGCTTTATGAGTCCGATGGGATCTCCCGCGAACGAATCCTGATCAAACTGGCAAGCACCTGGGAGGGGATTCAGGCGGCCAAAGCGCTTGAGTCCGAAGACATTCACTGCAACCTGACGTTGCTGTTCGGGCTGGGCCAGGCGATTGCTTGCGGTCAAGCCAACGTGACGCTGATTTCGCCGTTCGTGGGGCGAATCCTTGACTGGCACAAAGCCAAAACGGGACAGGATTTTGTGGGGGCTGAAGATCCCGGCGTCCAGTCAGTCACCGAGATTTATAACTTGTACAAACAGCAGGGATTCAAAACCGAAGTGATGGGAGCCAGTTTCCGCAACACCGGCGAGATCATTGAATTGGCGGGCTGCGATTTGCTGACGATCTCTCCAAAGCTGCTCAACGAACTGGATCAGGCCGACGGCAGGCTCGAAGAAAAGCTGAACGTCGACAAAGCCAAATCGTCGGAAGAGGTTGAATGTCCGCAAGTCGATGAGTCGACCTTCCGCTGGATGCTCAACGAGGACGCGATGGCAACGGAGAAGCTTGCCGAAGGTATCCGCCGGTTTGCCGTGGATCAGCGGAAGCTGGCCACGATGCTGAGCGAAGGCCTTGCCGCCAAGGCATGAAAAACGAACGTTCCGATCGCAGAGAATTCCTCAAGGGCCGAGCCCTCGCGCGGGCAGTTCGTCAGGCAGTTGAAAACTACGAATTCGATGTGCCGGGTTTGGAATTGAGCGATGGCCAGGCGAGGCAAGCCGCGTACCTGGAGAGCTACGAAAAGAAAGCGATGGCTTGCACGTGGGAGCTGATGTTCAACATGCGTCAGTACCGCCAGGCGGCTGCGACCGCGGGGCGTGCGATGGAGTTGATCGATTCGATCGAAAGCCAGTTGACGATCTTCCGTGAGGACAGCGAGATTGCGGCGATCAATCGGTTGGCTTTTGCAGATTCGGTTGAAACCGGGGCCGGCGTTTTTGAGTTGCTTTCCCGAGCCAAAGGGATCTTTGAGAGGACCGATGGGGCCTTTGATTGCACTGCGGGTGAACTGTCATCGATCTGGGGATTCGAGCAACGCCAGGGGCAGGCGCCTGGTGAGGATGCGATCGCGGAAGCTTTGGCTCGCGTCGGCATGCAGCATCTGATATTGAACGCCGATGATCGAAGCGTTCAATTCGCGGTGGAAGGTCTCAAGATCAACCTGGGTGGAATCGGAAAAGGCTACGCGATCGATCGGGTTGCGAGGCTGTTCGACGAAGCAAAAATTGGGGACTACATCATTCACGGTGGGCAGAGCAGCGTTTTCGCGCGGGGGGCTCAGGCGGACCTTCAGCGGCCTGAAGACCAGGCGGGGCATTGGCCGGTCGGGCTAAGCCATCCTACTTTGCCCGACCGTCGGCTGGCGGAGTTCTTTTTGCGTGACCGGGCGTTGGGAACCTCTGGCAGCGGGCGGCAGGGATTCGTTCACCGCGGCAAGCGTTACGGTCACATCATCCATCCGAAAACGGGTTGGCCAACGGACCACATTCTTTCGGCGACGGTGATTTCCGGTTCAGCAGAGTTGAGTGACGCTTTGGCGACGGCGTTTTTTGTGATGTCGATCGAAGAGGTGGAAGCGTTTTGCCGCCAGTCACCTGAAGTTGCGGCGGTTCTGGTCAGCCCGTCGCAAGGGAAAGACAAAAGCCAGATTCAGCTGGATTGGTTCAACCTGGAACAGGGCGACTGGAAGCGTTTGTAGATGCCGGCATGGGGTTGACGAACCTTTGGCGTTGGTAGATTGTCGTTGTGTCGAGGCCCCGCTTTGCCAGCGAGCTGACAGTCTCGTTCGCCGCGCGTGATTCGGCTCCAATCGACGCCCGTCATCGTGAATAGTCTAGGATCGTTTGACTCAATTGCTGCCGGAAGCTATCAATTCTCCCATGCCAGACACACCTACAGTTGAACCCGACGTCAAACCTGCAACCGAGCCCAAGCCGGAGACGCGCCCCAAGCCCGCGCCGTCGCCGTTTGAGCCATCGTGGCCAGACGACCGACCGTTTCCACAACCGAAGGGGCTGTGCGTTTGGAACTCACAACCGAAGGGGCTGTGCGTTTGGAACTGAACCGCCGCCTGAAGTCCCAACACATTGCAACCACCGAAAAGTGGCCCATGGGGGTTTGCATGGATGAGCCTCACGTAGACCCTTGCCATCGACCATGAATCCCACTTCGGCCTCCTGGTTACTCGTTGAATTCCGGGTATGACCAAAAAAGTAAGTCCCACGCTTTGGAACTTCAAACACTGCCGGACAAATTCAACCACGAAGATGAAATACGAAAAAAGCCGCACCCGAACGCAGAGGCGTTTCACTGGTGCGGCTTGATAGGCCAGGCAGGACTTGAACCCGCGACAAAGGGATTATGAGTCCCCTGCTCTAACCAACTGAGCTACTGGCCCGCATTTGGAAGAACTCATTCTACCGACAAGGTTCGCTGGTCAAAGTGCCGACGAGCAAATATCCTGATATCCAGCGTTGCTGATCGATATTCTGTTCAGAGAGTTGAAATGCCTGACCAGAAGTATCTCATCGATTTCGTGAAAACGAAAGCACCGAATCAACGTGATGCCAGCTTCACCGACATCGCGGGAGTGCAGAAAATTGGCGTGCCCGTTGAGGGCGAACCCGAGGCCTCACGGCCAGCGGCTCACTGGAGTGCACGCATCTTCGGTTCGCCTGTTCAACTCACTCGCTGACTGAAAGGTCAACGATGACCGGGCGATGGTCGCTACCGACGTTGGCGCCGATGAATCGGTTGTGAACGTGGATGTCGTGGCTGACAAAGGCATAGTCGATTGGGACCGCGAGAGGGCCCAGCAAGGACGGCCAGGTGGCTTGCGGTCCGAATCCAGGGCGGCTTTCTCGCAGGCCGGTGTTGGCGAGAAAGTTCTGGTTCCACCAAGACCAGGGTGCCATGTTGAAATCGCCTACCACAACGGTCGAATCGTGACTTTCATTGATCCACGTGGCGATTTCTTCCAGTTGCTCGTTACGGATGTCCCAGCGAAACTGGTTGATCGGCGAGACGGTGTGGACCGCAAAAATGCGGATGTCTTTGCCGTCCACGGTCACGGTGGCTTCGATCGCGGGGACGTCGATGATCGTTTTGGTTAGCTGAACGGATTGGGATTGTTTGAACGGCAGTTTGCTGAAAACGGCGATTCCGTATCCGTGCCAGCGGGGAATGCGAACCGAATAGGGAAACTGTTCAGTGATGAACTCGCATGCGTCGTGCCATTGGTTGGCGTACTCGAGAACCGCGACGACATCGGGATCGTGTTTGCGAATCTCGAAAATTGCAGGCGAAAATTGTTCATTGGTGGCGAGGACATTGAAAGACATTATCCGGATTTGGGTTTTTCCAGGCGTCGGTTGTGGCGGCGCGAACCAGAGCGATGCGATTTGAAAACCGGCCCAGCCTGTTGCGATTGCGAGCGACAGTTTCAGCAGCCAACCGCGATTGCTTTTGAGTGAAAGTAGCAGGCCGATCGTGAGCGCGATCAGGAAATGAACACGGAAATTGGAAAGAATGTCCGCGAGGAAGAACTGCTTTCCAAAAAGCGAAAACAAAAACGTGGCCAGCAAGATCCAGCCACCGAGGGTGAGCAGTCGGCCCCACGTACGAGGCTTTTCAGGTTTCGGGGCGTCGGTCACGGCAAGGCTGCCAGTTGGAGTCCAGGATCGTGATAAGAAATTCCCGCACCTGAGCGAATCGCCGGGGCCGGCCAAGCGAATGCCTGCGGCGCATTGGAGTGCGCCGCTGAAAAATTCCGGGCTGGATCAGTAAAGTTAACTTCTAGATCAAAACGAGGCTTTCGAGCAGCAGTCGAAGCTTACGCAGTTCGCCATCGTGATCGACGTCGCCGTCGGGTTGGATGTCGATGCACAGCGTTCGCTTGAAGTTCTCTTTGCGAAGCAGATTGATAATCCGGCCGTAGTCGATGATCCCCTGCCCCACGCGAACCTGAAGTTTCTCAGGTGTCGAATCGCGGAGGTAAACGTTGTGAACGTAGGAGAAAAGTTTTTCGTAGTTTGGCGGTTCGGCGTTGCCAAAATGATAATGGCTGGGGTCAAGTGCCAGGCCGACGCCTTTGACGTGACCGCAGATAACCGAAACCGTGTCGACGTCTGCCGACAGGCGATCGATTTGTGTCCGCATCGCGACGCGAACACCGTGGGCTTCGGCGATTTTGACAAGGCTTTTGTAGCGTTCGACTTCTTCGTTGAACGGCGTCCCGTGCTCACTGGCGCGGACCGTCAGCGAGACGACTTTGGCGGCTTTGGCCAGTTCGCAGCATTTGGTAAACGTCTGAATGTACTGTTCGCCGGTCTGTTCGATGTCCAGGTCAAATCCGGTGACGACCAGCCGATGCGTGTTGGTGCATATGTGGAGCGCGGCCTCAAAGTCATTGATGACGTCAGACGGTTTCAGGTGATTTCCGCTTTCGATGATCCCCATTTCGACATGGGAGAATTCCAAATGAGCCAACTTTTCGATGGTCTCATCAAGCGGCAAATCGGGGTAGCATTGCGTAGTTGCGGCAACAAACACACGCAGACTCCTTTTGCGCAGATCGGATTGGTTCTAAAAAGGTTGACTGGTCAGTCAACAAAAAATGGCGCGTACCGTACGTGCAGGCCGCCACCAGTTGTGAAGATAGAGCGAATGTCGGACTTTGACAACACCAGCAAGCATTCCCTGGAAGCCCCGTTGGTGGCGGCCCGTGGGTTGAGCAAGTCCTTTGGTGACTTTCGGGCGCTCGACGGTGTCGAATTGACGATCCCAAAAGGTGTCGTTTTTGGGTTGCTGGGCCCCAACGGTGCCGGAAAGTCGACTTTTATTCGCTGCCTGCTGGGTTTTCTGCAGCCCTCGGCCGGGCAGGCGACGATCGCGGGGCTGGACTGTTGGCGGCAGCGTGTCGACGTTCACAACGAGGTCTCTTATCTGCCGGGCGATGCGAGGCTGCCACGAACGATGCGGGCCAAGGGACTGATGAGGCTGTTCGCAGACCTGCGTCCCAATGGAAGCTACCGACGTTCCCTGGACGTTGCTCGGCGACTGGAACTGGAAGCCAAACGCTGGGTGGGTTTAATGTCGACCGGGATGAAGCAAAAGCTGGCGTTGTCGATCGCTCTTTCGGTTGACGCGCCGCTGTTGATCCTGGACGAACCGACGGCGAACCTTGATCCGACAGTGCGTGGCGAAGTCCTGAATCTGATCCGGGAAGCCAAATCCAATGGCCAGACGGTGATCTTTTCATCGCATGTCCTTTCAGAGATTGAGGATGTTTGCGATTCGGTGGCGATTCTCAAGCAGGGAAAGTTGGCTTTTCAGCAGTCACTCGAAAACATGAAATGGCAGCACAGGATCCGCGCTGTAACCGACGAAGACGTCGCGGCGCGGGCGGTCGCCGATGGATTGGCCGAACAGTTGTCAATCGTGCAGGATGATCGACGTGTGCAGATCGAAACCGAAGGTGATCTTTCGCCTGTTTTGAAATGGCTGGCGGAGATGTCGCTAAGAAACGTCAGCGTCGAACCGGTGGGGCTTCGTTCGATCTACGACCGAATTCACCTGACAAAAGAGGTGCAAGTGTGAGTGGCAATGCACTGCGAAGGAAATACTTCAGTGAGTCATGGATGCTGTGGGCCGCTCTGGCGATCGGAACGTCGATCTTTTGCTGGGTGCGGGTGCATGTTGTGGGCGAGTTCGACACGTCGCAGTTCCGACAGATCATCGATTTGCTTCCCAAGGACTGGCGGAAGTTCGCCACGGTGGACTTTGACTGGCTGGTTTCCTATCTGGGCCGGACGGCTTTGACTCTGGATGAACCGATGTTGCTGTTGCTGGTGACCAGTTGGGTGATGGTGCGTGGTTCGGATGTGGTAAGCGGAGAGGTCTCGCGGGGCACGATGGAGATGCTTTGTGCGCAGCCGGTCAGTCGCAGGCGGATCTGGTGGACGCATGCGGCGTGGACGACTTTGGGCCTGGTGGGACTGGTGGCGATTTCCTGGTTGTTTATGGCGATTGGGATCTGGACCACCAGCGTCAGTGAAACGACTTATCCGACGATGTCGTTCGGAGTCATGGAGTTTCCGATGACTTTCGCCCAGCCGCGTATCGAAACGATCGCGATGGCCGATCGTGTCAATCCGGTTCTGTTTTTGCCGGGAATCGTCAATCTGCTGACCTTTGGAATCCTGCTGGGCGGATTTTCTGCCTGGTGCAGTTCCTGGGATCGGTTTCGCTGGCGGACGCTGGGCATCGTGGCGGGGTTTTACTTTTTGCAAGGCGGGATGAAGATCATCGCCCTGGCAAGTGAAACCTTCAGCTGGGTGCGGTACGGAACCGTGTTCGGGTTTTACTCGCCGGCAAGTTCGGTCGAAGCAACGTCAAAGAGCTTTTGGGGCTGCGTCGCGTTGGTGCGAGAAAGCTCCCGAGGCGAAATACTGCCGGGGCCCGCGGTCAACAATTTGGTGCTGCTTGTGTTGGGCGTGGGCCTGTATTGGTGGGGTTGTCGGATATTTGTAAAACGTGATTTGCCGGCTCCGATTTAGGCGGAAATATTCACGATGACGGGCGTAGATCGGGTTGAACCACACAAAAGCTAACGTGACACCGGGTTCGCTTCGGAAATTCCAGTTCACCTCGCCGCTGAAGTGCAGGAAAGCGATTTTACCCGGACTGACACGGCGTCTATTGGCTGAACTGAAAGTCACGCCCACGGCTCGTGAATAATCCGGGTTTACAATAGGCGGCTGAAAGTCAATGGGTCGGCGTTTGATGGCGTTCGGAGGGTCCGAGAAGGTGGGCGCAGCCTTCATGGGCAATATAATGTTTTTTTCACTTGGGTCTCTGTTTGGATTTTCGATGAATCGTCCGGGATTGCTGTTTGCATTTGTCATTACTTTGGTCACGACTCAGGTCGCTTTTGCGCAGGTCGAAAAAAGGGGCTCAAAGCGCGGGCCGGCACCCAGCGGTTGGCGTCAGGCGGATTGGGAAACCAAAAAGAAAGTCCTGCTGGAACACTACAAGCCAACCGACGCTGAGCTGGCGCTGATCGACGCGGCACTGCCAGAAACTGCCACTGTCAAGCCACGCAAGCAACGGCGGATTCTCTCGTTTTACAAGTGCGACTTTCCGCACGACTCCATTGCCACCGGGATCGCTGCCTTTGAAAAGCTGGGCGCGGCAACGGGTGCGTTCTCGATCGAATCCACCGATGACCCTGCGGTGTTCAACAAAGATAACCTTTCAAAGTACGACGCGGTGATGCTTAACAATGCGGTTGGCTTTGATACATTTCTGAACGATGACCAGCGTGCTGCGTTTTTGGATTTTGTTCAGAAGGGCGGCGGCATAATTGGCATTCATGGCGCGACTTCGGCTTGCGAGCAGTGGCCTGAAGGCGCCGAAGTAACCGGCGGCGTTTTCCAGTGTCACCCATGGACGGCTCGTGGCACCTGGGCTGCCAAAGTCGAGTCGCCAGAACATGAGTTGAATTCCGCATGGAAAAACCAAAGTACATGGTTTCGCGACGAGCTGTACATCTATCGCGGCGGCAGTTTCGCCCGTGAGCGTTCGCGAGTGTTGCTGTCGATGGACATGACCAAAACCCGGAACCTTGTCGGCAAGGGGATGGACATGAAGACCCAAAAGTTCGCCGATCCCAAGGGTGATTTTCCGATCGCCTGGATCCATCGCCACGGCGGCGGACGGGTGTTCTGTTCGAACCTTGGCCACAACAATTTTACGTATTGGAACCCGGTTGTGTTGCAGCACTATCTGGACGGGATTCAATACGCCTTGGGCGATTTGACGGCCGACGAGACACCTTCGGCAAAGATCGATCCGGCGAAACTGGTTCGTGCCAAAGCGAAACGAATTGTATTTCTCGCTGGAAGACCATCGCATGCCTCCGGGCAGCACGAGTTCAATGCGGGCTGCAAGTTGTTGGCCAAACGGCTCAACGAGCAGACTGATTTGCCCATTCAGGCAGACGTAATTTCAGGCTGGCCCGAGGACGATTCGGTGCTTGATGGTGCCGCAGCGATTGTAATCTACTGCGATTCCGATTCGGTGCAGCGCGAGCATTATCTGCGGATGATGGAGCTTGCCAAAAGCGGCGTCGGATTACTCTTTATGCATTACGGTGTCCATCCAAAGAAAATCAAATCGGGGCAGGACTATTATATGCCAACGGTGGGTGGATTCATGGAAACCGGTTTTTCCGTGAACCCTCACTGGGTTGCGGACCTTGAAGCCGCTTCCGATCATCCGATTGGCCGTGGCTACGAGAAACCGGCACAGGTCTATGACGAACTGTACTACAGTCTGCGGTTTGACGAAAAAGCCATCCCGCTTGTGACTGCGGTGCCGAAAGCGGACAAGCTGGTGCCGATCAATCTTTGGAACGACAACGGACCGGCCGGATTTGGCAAAAAGCAGACTTTGTTGTGGGGTTTCACGCGACCGGACGGTTCGCGCGGCGGTGGCTTCACCGGCGGCCACTACCACCGCAACTGGGTTGATGACGGCTATCGAACCGTTGTGCTTAACTCGATCGTCTGGGTCGCTGGCCTGGACGTGCCCGAGGGCGGTGTGCAGTCATCAAAGGTTTCCGAAGAAGAGATCAATTCGAACCTGGACAAGAAATCGAAGATGGGAAAGATTTCTTTGCCACTGAAACCCGCGATCGAGTACTACCACGAGATGAAGGAAAAGCGCAAGAAAAAGGCCGGGTAAGTGGCGGATCGTGTCGAGCACTTTCGTGGTTGTGACTTCCAGCGGCAATCTTGTTTTCTGCTGTTTAACGGAGAACACGTGTCGAGGCGCGATGCAAAGGGTAATCGCTGCTGCCCAAGAGGCTGATTCTCTCAATCAGATGGGGCAGTAAAAAGAGCAGGACGTCCTTGTCCTGGAATCAGAATTCGGTTTCAGATTCTGTTGGCGGCATACGCCACAAACCTAGGCGTGGCTTGCTCCGGCAATGATGCCGCGGCGAAGCTTGTCAAAGGCAAAGCCAAACAATTCGCCGGAGTCGATGTCAAACGAATCGAGTTCTTCGAAAATCGAATCGACGGCTTCGTTTTCGCCACCAAAGCAAGCCCGCAACGATTCATCGGCTCGCTCGTCGACGATTTCGTCAACAGGAGTTACGGCAGGATCTACAGGCAAGTCGTCCACTGATTCAGCCAAGTCGATTTCCGTTTCGTCAGCCGGGTTGCGGTCCGCAGGTAGTTCAAGGTCCGCTTCGAAAGATTCCGGCAAATCGATCGGCTGATCAACAGCAATGTCGTCAACGTCCACGATCTCTGCGGCCGACTGGTCTTCTGGTGTGGTCGTCACATCGTCGACCGGCGTGATGTCATCAACGATCACGACATCCTGCTCGCCGACTGACTCACCATCACTGACAACATCGATTACACAAATTTCCGTTTCCTGATCGGTGACGCCGACGACTTCTTCTTGGAAGTCCGATTCAATGAGAGGATCCGCATCTCCTGCGATCGCATCTTCTTCGGTTACTTCTTCGCTGACAATCGCATCGCCAGTGATTTCTTCTTCAAGAATGCGATCAACTAGGCCTTCGTCGCCCGCGATATCATCAATCAAGCCTTCGTCGCCCGCGATGTCATCAATCAGACCGCCATCCGAGACGTCGCTGGTGTTGTCATCGGCAACGACGTCCTCGGTTCCGTCGCCATCAACGTCATCGATGACTTCCACGATCGGAGCCTCCGGTCCGGGTGTTGGCGTCTCGGTTTCGGTTTCGGTTGCATCAAGCGTCAGGGCCAGTCCGTAGAATCCGGTCTGGCCTTCGGCCGCGGAAATTTCAAGGAAGTACTCGCCGTCCTGAACGACATCGAAAGAGATGCCGACTTCTTCGTTGGTGATACCGCGAGTCAACTGCTGACCTTGAGCGTCTTGAACACGGACCTGCAATTCGGTTGCGTTGTCGGCGACGAGTTCAGCAAGGTCCAGACGGATTTCGCCGTCAGCGGGTGCCACAAAGCGGAACGTGTCGATGTCGCCGGCTTCCTCAAGTTCACCGGAAATTTCAGACGTCGATTCGGTGAAAGTCAGCTCTGTCGAATCGCTTCCAATTTCGTCAGCGTGAAGGTCCACCGGTTCGGGAAAGTCCGAGTGACCGGAAGTGACCTGGAACCGTCCAGAAGCTCCGTCTTCGGTTCCGACGGTCAGTTCGTAGGTTGTGTCGGCAGTGACTTCAAACGACAACTGCTGGAACCCGTCGAGGTTTTCGGTGATCGATTCGGTGACCAGGTTGCCGTCGGCATCGGTGATCGTCAAATGCGTTTCAGCACCGCCAAACGAAGACGCAACGACGACTTCTGCGATGCCATCCTGCGATGGGGTCAGTGAAAACGTCTGGCTTTCACCGTCGGCAAGTTCTCCGAAGTAGCCGTCGGTGCCATCGACCGGATCGCCAAGGGAGACCGCGCTGGCTTCTTCGGTTCCCGAATCGATATTGGCCTCATCAACGCTGGCTTCATCGATTGGTGAATCTTCGCCCGGATCGGCGGAAGCTTCGACCGCTGGGTCAAGCGAAGATTCTGCCGACGGGTCCGCCGAAGCAACCGGAAGTTCGGTCGCATCAAGGTCAATTTGGTCTTGAGCGACTTCCATCGTTGAGACTTCCGCCACATCGCAGGTCATTCCGGGGACGAAGTCCGGCGGGAGAAGCTCGGCCGCAAAGTCCGCCGCGAGGAGACGACGGTCTTCCAGAATCTGAATCGAAGGTTGCCTTTTTTTGTTACGCGTTCTCATGGGTTGGTCAGCCCCTTGGGCTGCTCCTGAACAGTGATACAAAACACGATCTCCAGGGTCGGCAACCGGTGTGCCAATTCGCAAAATGCCGCTGGCAGTTTGAATTTTACGCGGTCCTGGGCGACTGTACCGCCTGCCAACAGCTCAACCTTGATGGCATTCGTTTTTCGCAAGCGTGTAAATAAATCCTGCCCAATGGAATTTTCTACACGGTCCGTTTTGTGTTTTGTGCAAGCGAATTTGGATTGGTGTATGCTTCGCGGTTAACAAAGAGCCAGAAAACCATGACCATTGAGCGACACACCATTCCACTGCTTCACGACCATCACACCCACCCGCAGTTCTACGCGGGGTTCGGGGAGGGGCTGCGATTGTCCGAAGTCGACTGCAAGGCCGAAGCCAATCGCCGCCTGACCGATGCGTCTTCGGGTGACCATCTGGTTGTTGCCAATGGTTGGCGGAGCAATCACTTTCAGTGGACCGATTCGGAGCTGAACGATTTGCCGCCGGTAGCGATTTTCAACGTTTCGTTGCACTCACTGGTTATCAACGACGCAGGTCGGGAAAAGTTACACCAGGTTTACGGCGACGTGATCGAAAAGCTGGACGATCGTGACTGGTACGAAGCCAACTTGCGTACGGTGTTGAACTGGTTTGCGAATCTGAACGCCAGTGAAGAAGGACTGATCGGATTTTTCCGTGAACTGGAACAGTTGGGGATCTATTGGGCTGAAGAACTGTTGCTGGTCGACGAAGCGGAGATCGAGCGATTTGAGAATGCGGGGTTGTTGGATCGGACGCGATTTTGGGTTGCCCCGGATACTTATGGGAACTTGTCGGAGAAGCGCAAGGGGCAGGTCGCGGGCATGAAGCTGTTCACCGACGGTGCGATTGGCTCACGCACTGCGGCAACGGATCGTCCCTATTTACAGCAATCGGACAACTGCGGGATGCTGGTTTATTCCGATTCTGGGCTGTTGGAAACGGTTGAATCCTGTTTGGCGCAGTGCGGTTCGTTGGCGATGCACGCGATCGGCGACCGCGCGATCGAACAGGGGCTCAGTGCTTTGCAAGCGACCGGTGGTGACTGCTCCGGTGTTCGCCTTGAGCACGTTCAGCTGATTTCGCTGACGCAGGCCCGCCGAGCGAAAGAGCTTGGTGTGACGTTGTCGATGCAGCCGAACTTTAGCTGTGATTCGGTGGACTACGCCGATCGGATGGATGCGGAATATTGTTCGCTCAATAATCCGTTTCGCATGTTGATTGACGAGGTTGGTTTTGTGCCGGGCGTCGATTTGATTCTGGGCAGTGACGGAATGCCGCACGGCGCCGAAGCGGCGCTGAACGCGAGTTTGTTCCCGCCGCTGGAGACGCAGCGGCTTGAGTTGGAGGAGTTCGTTGCGGGGTATTGTCTGCCAGATTTTTCGCAGGGGAAGATTGAAGTTTCGGTTGATCATGCCAAGCGGGAAGTGGTAACAAAGTAGTAGTCACACTCCGTGTGCCGTTCAAACCTGGGCGGCACACGGAGTGTGCTTAGTGCGCGACGGCACACGGAGTGTGCCTACTACTTTGGACTACTTTAGACCAACTTCACTAGGGCAAATTTCTTCTTGCCGCGACGCAGTACGATAATTGAATCGCTGGCTTTGTCGCTGGAAGTCAACGTCGTTTCGACATCGTTGCGGCGAACGTTGTTGACGTTGGCGCCGCCTTCGGTAATCGTGCGGCGGGCTTCGCCCTTGCTCTTGCACAAACCCGTTAACGCCAACGCATCGATCAAGGTCAATCCTTCAGATTCCAGCGTGGCACGTGAAAACTCGGCGCTGGGAACGTCGGCGAAAATCTGATTCAGGTCTTCGTCGGAAACGTCGCTGATCTTGGCACCGAAAAGAACCTCCGATGCAAGCTTGGCTTTTTTCAGCCCCGCTTCGCCGTGGATTAGCGTGGTGACCTCTTCCGCCAAACGAATCTGGCTTTCGCACTTCGCAGCATCCGCTTCACGAGACTGTGCCAAGGCTGAAATTTCTTCTTCGCTTAGCTCGGTGAGGAACTTGAGGCACTTGTCGACATCGGCATCGTCAACGTTTCGCCAGTACTGAAAGAACTCGTAGGGCGAAGTCTTTTCTGCCGACAGCCAGATCGCACCGGATTCGGTTTTGCCCATTTTGGTTCCGTCGGACTTCGTCAGTAGCGGGCAGGTCATGCCATAAAGTTGCTTTTGCAGCATGCGGCGACCAAGGTCAATTCCGGCGGTGACGTTGCCCCATTGATCGCTGCCGCCGATCTGAAGCTCGCAACCGTGGTCCTGACAAAGACGCACAAAGTCATAAGCCTGAAGAAGCATGTAGCTGAATTCGGTGTATGACAGACCGGCGTCGCTGGTCAATCGCCCTTTCACGCTGTCTTTTCCCAGCATCACGTTGACAGGGAAGTTCTTGCCCACGTCGCGCAGAAACGCGGTGTAGCTGAACTCTTTCATCCAGTCGTTGTTGTTGACCAGCAAGGCCGACGTATCTCCGCAGTCGAAGTCCAAAATGTGCCGCATTTGCGTTTCGATGCCGGCGAGGTTGGCGGCGAGTTGCTCTTCGGATTGCAGATTACGTTCGGCGCTTTTGCCGCTGGGGTCACCGATCATTCCGGTCGCGCCGCCGGCGATGGCGATCGGGCGGTGGCCTGTCTTTTGAAAACGCCGCAGCATCATCAGGGGCAGCAGACTTCCCACATGCAAGCTGTCGGCGGTGGGGTCAAAGCCCGCGTAAACGGTTCGCGACCCTTGGTGCAGCCATTTTGGAAGGACGTCGTCGGCGGTTGTTTGGTGGATCAGCCCCCGCCACTGGAGCTCGGAAAAGATGTCAGTCATGGAACAAGGCAGCTTTTGGATGTTCGTTTTTGGTGTTCGTGTTTCGCGGCAAATATAGCGACAGGACCCCAATGCTCCCATGCGGGTTCAGAATCCACGCGAAAAATCTTTCAGGCAGATCCGCTGCCGGCTCACTCACTTGCCGCTTGCCAATGCGAGTTTCTCGGCCTTGCGGGTGACGAACCGATCGGTGCCGTTGCGAGCATCAAACTGCCGGCCGATTTCGTCGGATTTGCCGTCAAACCAGGTTCTCAGTTCCGCCGTATCGTAGATTCCGTCTTTGCGATGGCAGTCCCAGTGTTTGGGCAGTTGCAAAGATTGTGATTCGATTCCTACGTCGTTGAATCCGGACAATAGTGCGGTCGCGGCCACAAAAAAATCACATTGGTCTTGAAAGCTGTTCGCCTCTCCCACGACACGGGCTGTGCTATCGAAGTTATCAACCGCCAACTCCCACTGGCCCGTTCGCGTTTGCAGGAGCAGGAAATCAGAGAGCTGCCAGATGTAGAGTTTCTTGCCACGAATCATCGGATAGCCGATTCGTGCCAGTTCAATCGCCCGCTCAACGTCGCCCAAACGAAGCAAGGGAATCATTAACGCCCCATAGGTTCCCTCGGGTTTGGTCGTGCAACTCAACTCTCCTTCAAGTAACGGCCTGGCGATTTCAATCGCCCGCTGACTTTCGCCCAAGGCGATCTTCAGAAGGACGTCTTTGTGAACTTCGCAGGCTTCGCAATCTGTCATGGAGTCACGCGGGGATGCAAGCCACTTTTCACCATACTCGCGGGCCTTGTCCAGCATGCCCATTGACCGATATATCGCGGCCCGACATCCATGGGCAGGTCTGGGGCTGTAGCCGTTGTCGGTAACGCTGGTTTCCAGATCATCCAGCATCTCCTCGATCTGGGCTTTTGAGATTGAAGGAACATGCAGCCCGAGATCGACGATCCACTTCAGCCGCCAAATAACCGACTGCCAGTCGACCTTGTCCGGATTATTGCGAGAATAATTGCGACACCAACTGTAAGCGACAAAAGCAATGTCGTAGTTACCCGAAAACTCGGCAGCGGTAACCAGCTCCATGCGCACTTCGTAGGCGAGGTGCTGGTCGGGAATGGCGTCGGCGAGCTTGACAGCTTCCTCAAGAAAGTGAACTTTCTGGGTACTGTGCTCCCAATCGACAGACTCCAGCAACATTTGAACAACTTCGGCATGGCTCATTGGCTACCTCCCTGGTCTTTTGCGTCAAGCGAAGCTTCGATCATGCCCAACATCCCTTTTCCCAACAACTGCATTTCGTTGGGCGTGACAGGAAACCGGCCCAGCAACAAAGACTGCACGTAGAGCATTTCGATCGACTGCCGCAGAATGGTTTCGTCACTGACGGAGGCAAGTTTCCGGATCAGGCCATTGCGAAAATTCAGGCACAGTTGCGTCCGGGCGGTGCTTTTGACCTGATCACCAAGCGTCCCCAGAATGTCGGAGAACAACGAGTCAGCGTCTTCCCTGGCCTGTTCCACACTACGTAAAAAACCTGCGTCACGATTGGTCGTCAACAGGGCTGGCAAGTCGGCGGGATCAAATTTGCGGACATCCGGTTCACATTCAAACTCAGCCAACACGTTGCCGGCGGTTTCGATCAAACTGGCGACCCTGTCCTGTTCGGCTTCACTGAGTTCCTCCAGTTCTTGGGCGAGTTCACCCGGATCCACCAACTCCGAACCCGACGAACCGGGGCGATTATTGAGCTTGTCTAACAGTTCGGCGTCGTAGGTGAAACCCGCATTGAACAGGCACCGGGACTGGGCCGCGGCCACGTTGGCAACCTGGCGAAACTGGTCGACGGTCGCCACGTAACTGACGGGCTCCGATGAAAGCCGCTGATACTCGGCAAGCGTCATGTGCCCCATGTTGGTTTCAAACGGAAGCCAGTCAATAAAAATCGCATAGAAGTCATCGTCTTCGATGGCCAATGCCTTGATGGAAAGATAGTGCAATGCGAGGAACTGACTGAGGCGATCGGGATCCGATTCCGCCAGTTCGGTCATGTATTGTTTCAGCAACCGACCCAACTCAAGCCGCGTTTCGGCAAGTTGATCGTCTTCGTAGAACGACTCGCGGGCAGCGGTGGGCCTGAGGTGGCGAACGTTCAAAACGCAGGTCACAAAAAATGCCCAATCCGGAAGCAGGTTGTCCACCGATTCGGTCAGCAACATGTTCTTCAGGTAAATTTGATGCAGGTGGTTGCGAGTCGAACGGTTAGCACGCGGCAAAACAAAGATGACTCCTTCGACTCCAAGCTCCGGCAAAACGACAGGAATTGCATCGAAAAACTCGCGATCCAGCGATTGCCTGCCAAATTCCAACAACTCATCGCGGCGCTCGTTGCGATTGGTGCCGCTTATTGCCCAAGGTGGCGTTTCTTCGATCTGCTGCTGTTGATCGCCGCAGGAAACGGTCATTTGATGGCCGAGATACCTGCCGTAGTGCGCCACGGAGTCGGCGATGAAATCGAAGTCAAAAAAGTCAAAGCAACCATGTTTGGCACGAATGAAGACTTCGGTGCCGGGCTCAAAATCACGATCGATGGTGGAAGTCAAATACGTCCCGTCGGAGCGGCCTTTCCACTGAACGGTCGTCGAATCCGGCTCGATGGAACGGGTGATGACCACGATTTCCTCACACACAAGAAAAGCAGAAAGTAATCCGATCCCAAACTGGCCGATGAAATCCTCGCGGTTGACGGCTGCCTTTTTTGAGGACTCGCCGATGGTCGCCAGGAATTGGTGGACTTCTGCTTCGGTGAGCCCGATTCCGTTGTCACGAATGACCAGCGTGGGCGCATTTGGTGGTGCGGCCTTGATGACTTCGAACTCGATCGTGCCGACATGTTCAGGTTCGGCAAAGCGTCTGGCTTCGATTGCGTCGGTGCAGTTCTGTAGCAGTTCGCGGACAAAAACCTGCGGATTGCTGTAGAGGTGATTGGAAAGCAGGTCAATGATCCCCTTCATGTTGACCTGAAAATTGTGTTGGCTTGGCATCACGTTTGTTCGGTTTGCTTGTTTGTTCGGTTTGCTTGTTGTGAGCGGAAGCAATGATTGGAGCGTCCACAGACGGTGCGGGTTCACATCATCAAATGAACGCATAGTTATAGCGAACAAACGTGCCGCGGCTGTCATGGAAACACAGCGTCACAGAGGAACAGAGAAATCCTGCGGTCTTTTCTTTGACTTCCGTTTAAACCCGGATTGTTCACGACGACAGGCGTTGATCGGGTTGAACCACACAAAAGCTAACGTGACACCGGGTTCGCTTCGGAAATTCCGGTTCACCTCGCCGATGATGTGGACCAAAGCGATTTTACCCGGACTGAGACGACGTTCATTGGCTGAACTGAAAGTCACGCCCACGCCTCGTGAATAATCCGGGAAAAAATCAGGGCGGCAAGAAAACTCCCACCGCCCT